>CAZLNO010000001.1:0-119468 GCA_964561005.1 uncultured Rhodovibrionaceae bacterium
AGAGCCGGGGCTGCGACGAGCCGTTCTTCCCGCAGTCCCTGGAGCGCGGGCGCCGATCCGCTGCCCGACTGGATCATCGCGGGCGGGGAGTCCGGCCCTGGCCACCGCGCTCCCGATCCGCAGTGGTTCCGCGACCTGCGCGACGAATGCGCAGGGACGAGCACGGCGTTCCTGTTCAAGCAGTGGGGCGGAGCCACGCCCAAGGCCAACGGCCGTCTGCTGGACGGCCGCACCTGGGACGAGGTGCCGGCGGCGCCGGCGGAGGTGGCGTGATGCCCTGTCGCATCCGGCTCCGCCGCACTCGGGGATGGCGCAAGCCGGCTGGCGCGGTCGTCGTCGGCCGGCTGACCCCGCAGCGCTGCACCCCGCGCAGTTCCCAGAAGCGGCGCGAGGCCTACGAGCAGGAGGTGCGGCGGCGCTGGCGGTCGCTGGCGTTGTTCGTAAAGGCGACGCTGGAGGCCGTCGAGGCGGGCATCATCACCTTCGACCGTGCGTTCATGGCGCACCTGATGCTTCCGGACGGCCGAACAGTCGCCCAGCACCTGCAGCCCCGGATCGAAACCGCCTACGCGACCGGCGAGATGCCGGCGCTGCTGCCGGACTACAGCGAGGAGGCTTCCTGAACATGCCGCCGTCGGATCGTCGCCCCTATACCGTGGCCGAGGCCGCGGAGCGGCTTGGGTATTGCACGCGAACGGTTTATCGTCTGATCGACCGGCGCGAGTTGACAGCCATCCGCCGGCCGGGGTGTTCTGTTCGCATTCCGATCGAAGCCATCGAGCGGTTCGAGGCATGCTACACATGCCCCGCCCACGACGAGAGCGGATCGAGCCCAAGCTGGCCACCGTCCCAGGCCGCAAAAAGTGGTACATCGTCTGGACCGACGAACACGGCCGGAGCCGTCGCCAGTCTACGGGCGTCCCGGTTGCGCCGGGCCGGTCAGCAAGCCCGCCGATAGAGGCGCAGCAGGCGCTCGACCACTTCATCGAGGGTTTGGACGCGCCGACTCCCGACATCACTGTCGCCGAGCTGCTGGACCGCCGCCTGGAGGATCCGCGCGCCCGGATCGCCCCCCCCGGACCTGCCGAAGGACACGCTCAAGAGTCGCCGGCCCTCCTACCGCTACGATTGCGCGCACCGGCCGGTGAAGCAGGAACTCGGTCATCTGGCCGCCCAGCAGCTCACCAAGGCGCGGCTGACGCGCTACGGCCAGAAGCACAAATGGCGCCGGAAGGTCGGCATCGCCTTCACCGAGCTGAAGGCCGCCTATCGGCTCGCGGGCCTGGAACCGCCGGCCTTCCCGCGGGTGCCGGCGCGACCGCCGCGCGACCGGTTTATCTCGCGCGAGGCCGCCCGGCGGATGATCGAACTGGCCGGGTCGCTGCACCTCAAGGTCTACCTCGTGCTGGCCTTCCTGTCCGGGCAGCGCCGGGGCGCCATCCTCGATCTGACCTGGGACCGCGTGAACCTGGAGACCGGCACCGTCGACTTCAACGACCCCGACCGGCCGCTGACGGACAAGCGCCGGGCCGTGGTGCACCTCGACCGCCGCGGCCTGGTCCTGCTGCGCCAGGCCGACGAGATGCGCCGCAGCGATTACGTCGTCGAGTACCGCGGCAAGCGCGTCCAGGACATCAAGACCGGCTTCCACAAGGTGGCGGAGGCGGCCGGCGTGCCCTGGGCGACGCCCCACCACACCAAGCACAGCGTCGTTTCCTGGCTGGCCGAGGACGGCTGGCAGATCGACCAGATAGCCGACTACACCAACACGAATCGCGAAACGGTGCGCCGGGTTTATCGCAAAGTGAACCCCGACGCCCTGGCCGGTATGAGCCAGGCTCTGGGCGACAGCCTCTTCGGCGCGCAACCGGTACGAAAGGTGAAGTAAGCCCTGTGGATAAGTCGTTTCCGCGCACGGCGTGCGCGAAAACTCCATATTAGAAAAACGCCATATCCCGCGGAATAACTGGCGCGCCCGGCAGGGCTCGAACCTGCAACCACCCGCTTAGAAGGCGGGTGCTCTATCCGATTGAGCTACGGGCGCCCTGAGGCGGCCCGGCGATCCCTCAGTGAGTCCAGAGACCGAGCCGCTTGTACTTGAAGTTGTCGCCGTAGGCTTTCGGCCTGACCTTCGGCTCGTGCGGCACCGCCACGCTGTACATGTAGCCTTCCCGCTCGCAGTGCCGGATCGCCTCCTCCTTCGAGGGAAAGAAGAGGCGCACCTGGGTCTGGGTGTCGGAACTGGCGGTCCAGCCCATCAGCGGCTCCACCTCGCGCTTGTTTTCCGCCTCGAACTCCAGCACCCAGCGGTCGGTGTTGGCCCGACCCGACTGCGTGGCGGTCTTCGGCAATTTGTAGATTCGCGCCTGCATGCTTCCTTCCGCCGACAAGATCCGCGCGGCCCTGATTCCGCAACCGGTGGTCGGGGCGGCAGGATTCGAACCTGCGGCCTCCTGCTCCCAAAGCAGGCGCTCTGCCAGGCTGAGCTACGCCCCGCGACCGCGTGCGGCCTCGGCCAGCCTCCCGGTCAGGACATACACGAAGACCGGACGCCCCGGCAAGCGCCGACCTTGAGGCGCGCTTGCCGGGGCGCCTATAGTCGCCGCGTCCAGCCTGATCAGGCCGGCCATACACGAAGGACCTACCGCCATGACACGCCGGAGCATCACCCTCGACGACCGGCTGCACGCGTACATGCTGAAGGTTTCCGTGCGCGAACCGGAGATCCTGGCCCGCCTGCGGGCGGAGACCCAGCGGCTCGACGACCCCGAAATGCAGATCGGGCCCGAGCAGGGGCAGTTCATGGGGCTCCTGATCGAGCTCACGGGCGCCCGCCGGATCGTCGAGATCGGCACCTTCACGGGCTATTCCACGCTGGTCATGGCGCAGGCCATGCCCGCCGGCGGCCGTATCGTCGCCTGCGACATCGATCCCGAGACCACCGGCATCGCCCGGCGCTACTGGCGGGAGGCCGGCGTCGCCGATCGCATCGACCTGCGCATCGCGCCCGCCCTGGAAACGCTCGACGCCCTGCTGGACGAAGGCCGTGGCGAGACCTTCGACGCCGCCTTCATCGACGCCGACAAGGAGCGCTACGACGCCTATTACGAGCGCTGCCTGCGGCTGTTGCGCGCGGGCGGGCTTATCATGATCGACAACGTGCTCTGGGGCGGGTCGGTTGCGGACCCGTCGCGCGGCGATCCGGGAACCGAGGCCATCCGGGCCCTCAACGCCAAGATCCGCGACGACGCGCGCGTGTCCGTTTCGCTGGTGCCGATCGGCGACGGCCTGACCCTGGCGCGCAAGCGCTAGTCGCCGCGAGCGAAAGCCTCGTGGAGCACCCGGTCGCCGGGGGCGATGCCCAGGCGGTCGACGCTGCCGCCGGCCAGCTCCAGCACCGCCTTCACCGGTTGGCCGGAACCGATGGTGCGCAGGGAGTGCGGGACCGTGCGCTCGGCGATTTTCACGATATGGCCATCGGGCGCGATGAACAGCATGTCCAGCGGGATGTAGGTGTTCTTCATCCACATCGCGACGTCCTGGACACGGGGATAGATGAACAGCATCCCGCGATCCCGGGCCAGCTCGCGGCGGTACATCAGGCCCTGCGCGCGCTGCTCGGAGGTGCGCGCCAGCTCCACCGTGAAGGCGTGACGCGCGCCGTGCGAGGTCGCGATCACAAGCTCGCCGGTCTCGAACCGCTCCAGGCTTCGGGCCGGATCGGGGGTCAGGCTCCAGGCCATCATGGCGACAGCAAGCCAGAAGGCGATGATCGAGGGCAAGCGGGCGGTCAACATTCTCTCCCCTTGGCGCCATTGACATGGTCAGGGCCGCATCGCCGTCGCGACCGCCGCCCGCACCTCCGGCCGGATGGGACCGGGACGCGGCGGATCGGCCAGGGTCGTATACCACATCTCCGGCGGGTTGCGCCCCCGACTGTGCCGCCACTCCAGCCCGCGCAGCACCGCTTCCGCGCCCGGCGGCAGGCGTTCCGGGATCGGCAGCCCGTTGAGGGTCGCCCAGACCCCGGCCCAGCAGCGGCCGACGGACCAGGGGTTGTAGCCGCCACCGCCAAGGCAAAGCAGCCTCGGGGCCAGCCGCCGCGCCGCCGCCGCCACGCGCCAGAGCGCGCCGTTGGACAGCGCCAGGCGGCTCAAGGGGTCCTCGGCCAGGGCGTCGCTGCCGCACTGGAGCATTACCGCCTCCGGCTCGAAGGCCTCGCCCAGGGGCAGCAGCGCCGCCTCCAGCACATAGGCCATCTCGCTGTCGTTGAAGCCCGGCGGCACCGGGATGTTGCGGGCCAGGCCGCCGGCCCGGTCGTCGGCGCCGCCGCGCGCCTCGCCCTCCCCGACCCCGCGCGCCATCGGCCAGCGGCCCTGCTCATGCACCGAGATCGTCAGCACGCGGTCGTCGTGGTGGAAGGCATCCTGGACGCCGTCGCCGTGGTGCGCATCCACGTCGAGGTAGAGCACCCGGCCGAGCCCGCCGTCCAGCAGCCGCAGGATCGCCAGCACCGGGTCGTTGAAGTAGCAGAAGCCGCTGGCCCGGTCCGGCCGGCCGTGGTGTGTCCCGCCGGCGGGATTGTAGACGATTCCCGGCCCCGCCAGCAGCAGCTCGGCGGCCAGGAGCGAGCCGCCGCAGGCCGTGGCGGGGCGGCGGAACACCTCCGGGAAGACGGGGTTGCCGTCGATGCCGAGGCCGTGGCGGCGGCGGATGGCGTCGGACACCTGCTGTCGCGCCTCGGCGGTCTGCACGGCGGCGATGTAGGCCGGGTCGTGGAAGCGGGCGAGCTGCGCCGGGGTCGCGCGCGGGCTGTCGTGATATACCGTGTCGGGCAGCCAGCCCAGGGCGCGGCAGAGGTCGATGCAGGTCGTGACCCGCGGAATCGCCAGGGGATGCTTCCGGCCGTAGCTGGAGCGGCGGTAGATCTCGCTGCCGATGAATTGCGGCGGCGCCGACGACGCCCGCAGATCGGGCGCGTCGGGGCGCCGGGCAAGGTCGGTGAGCTTCGCGTCGCGGGTCATCGCCCACCAGAGGGTAACGGCCTTGGACGGCGAGGCAAGCCCGCGGGTCTTCCGAGACGCCGTGCGGCACCCCACTTGTGGGGGCGAGAACGACAGACAGCCTTCACCGGGGGAGCCGCCGAGGCGGCTGAGAGGTCCCGCGGCTTTCGGGACGACCCCTTGAACCTGATCCGGTTCACACCGGCGTAGGGAGCGTGACCCACTTGTTGATGACCACCACTCCCGCCGTGCGCGTCCGGGACGCGCGCCTCGCCTTCGGCGGCGTCAAGCTGTTCGACGGCCTCTCCTTCGAGCTGCCCGCCGGCCTGACGACCTGCCTGCTGGGCCCCAGCGGGGTCGGCAAGACCAGCCTTCTGCGCCTGATCGCGTGTCTGGCCGAAGGCGCCGAGGGCCATGTCGACGACGGCCACAACGGCCACCTGGACGGCCGCATCGCCTACATGGCGCAGCAGGACTTGCTGCTGCCGTGGCTGGGCGCGCTGGACAACGTGTTGCTGGGCCCGCGCCTGCGCGGCGAGCGGCTGGACGACGCGGCACGGGCGCGCGCCCGCGAGCTGCTCGCGCGGGTCGGCCTGGCGGGCCGGGAGAACGCCCGGCCGGCGGCGCTGTCCGGCGGCATGCGCCAGCGCGTCGCCCTCGCCCGGACGCTGTTCGAGGATCGCCCCGTGGTGTTGATGGACGAGCCCTTTTCCGGCCTGGACGCCATCACCCGCTACGAATTGCAGGCCCTGGCGGCCGAATTGCTGACGGGGCGCACGGTGCTGCTGGTGACCCATGACCCCTTGGAAGCGCTGCGCCTCGGCCACCGGCTGCTGGTACTGGCCGGACGGCCGGCGCGCCTGGACGAGCGGGTGCGGCCGCCGGCCGCCCCGCCGCCGCGCGACGCCGCGTCGCCGGAGGTGCTGGCGCTGCAGGGGCAGTTGCTGGACCGCCTCGCCGCCGCGCACGAGGCGATGGCATGAACCGGCTGCGTCCCCTGGTCATCCTGGCGGGACTGCTCGGCCTCTGGCAGGCGCTGGTCTGGCTCACCGGCGCGCCGAGGTACATCCTGCCGGGGCCGATGGCGGTGGCCGGCGTGCTGGTCGAGCGCTGGGACGGCCTGCTCTGGCATGCCGGCGTGACCGTGGCCGAGATCCTGCTGGGCCTGCTGCTCGGCACCGCCCTCGGCGTCGCGAGCGCGCTGCTGATCGCCTCGTTCCGGGCGATGCGGCGCTGGCTGCTGCCCGTCCTGGTGGTCAGCCAGGCCGTCCCGGTGTTCGCCCTGGCGCCCATCCTGACGCTCTGGCTGGGTTACGGCCTGGGCTCCAAGGTGGCGATGGCGACGCTGATCATCTTCTTCCCGGTCACGGCGGCGTTTGTCGACGGCCTGCGGCGCACCGATCCGGGCTGGCTCGACCTGGCGCGGACGATGGGGGGCTCGCCGGCGCGGGTGTTGCGCCACCTGCGCATCCCCGCCGCCCTGCCGGCGCTGGGCTCGGGGCTGCGCGTCGCGACGGCGGTCGCGCCGATCGGCGCGGTCGTCGGCGAGTGGGTCGGCGCCAGCGCCGGGCTGGGCTACATGATGCTGCACGCCAACGCGCGCATGCAGGTGGACGTGATGTTCGCCGCCCTGTTCGTGCTGGCGGTCTTCGCGGTGGGGCTGTATTTCGCCGTCGACCGCGCGTTGCGCCGGGCCGTGCCCTGGCAGGCCGAGGACGGCTGACGCCGCTCCCGTCCGATCGCGCTAAACCTCGGACCGGGCGGAGGACTTGCTCGCCGCGACCCGCTCCTCGACGGCGGTCAAGGTGTGGTCCCGCTGATCGTAGTGGCCGGCGAGTTCGTCCACCGCCGTGCCCGACCACGTCGGCACCCCGGAAATATAGGCCGCGCGCCCGAGCAGGTGCGCCGCCACCGGGGCCGTGGCCACCAGGAAGGCAATGGCGGCCAGCGCCCGGCTGACGACGCCGAACTCGCCCGAGGCGATGGCCACGCCCAGCAGCATCAGGCCGGAGCCCAGCGTCCCGGACTTCGTCGCCGCATGCATCCGCACGTAGACATCCGGCATGCGCACGATCCCCACCGCCGCGGCGAGGACGAAGAAGGCCCCGATCAGCACCACGATCCCGGCCAGGATATCGACGGCCTGCGCCATGCCTCAGCCCTCCCCGCTGCGCCGGACGCGGCGCGCTGCCCGTTCCTCGGCGATGTCATAGCCGTGGTGGAGTTCGCCGCCGCGGCTTTCGATCAGGCGGGCGAAGAACACCGTGGCCAGAAAGGCGACCAGCGCCAGGGCGATCGCGATTTCCAGAAACAGCGTCTGACCGGTCGCGATGACGCGCAGCGCGATGAAGCCGATCGCCAGCACGGTCAGCATGTCCAGCGCGACGACGCGGTCGGCGAGGCTTGGTCCGCGCAGCAAACGCACGAACGCCAGGATCAGCGACACCGCCAGCACGATGAAGGCGATCGCCACCGCGAATCCGAGGAATCCCTCGCCTTCCAGGAAGGGGCTCATCGCAGCGCCTCCGCGATATTCTTCTCGAACGCCTGTTTCATGGCCTGCTTGTCCGCCTCGGGATGCTCGGTGTGCATGGCGTGGACGTAGAGCGTGCGGCGGTCGTCGGAGACGTCGAGGCTGAGGGTGCCCGGCGTCAGCGAGATCAGGTTGGCGAACAGCGTGATGTCGAGATCGCGCTGCGTGTCCAGCGGGATCGCCAGGATGCCCGAGCGGAACCACATGCGCGGGCTGAACACCATCCGGGCGACGGTGACGCCCGACTTGACCAGTTCCCAGAGAAACACGCCGATCAGCCTGAGCACCAGCGCCATTCGCCGGAAGTACTTGACCTCGCCCCACAGCCGGCGCGGCAGCCACAGCCCGATATATGCCAGAACGAAGCCGAGGACGAGGTTGAACAGGGTCAGCGTCCCGGTGATCAGGACCCACGCCACCGCGAGCACGACGTTCAGGACGTAAATGTTGATCCGCGATCGCTCGTCGATCCGCGTGGTGTCGTTCATGGCTCAGCCCTCCCCGCCCAGCACGGCCGCGATGTAGGCCTGCGGCGCGAGCAGCTCGGCCGCGGCCCGCTCGGCCACCGCCAGCAGCGGCTGCGCCCAGAGGCCGATGCCCAGGCTCAACCCGGTCAGCACGACGACCGGCAGCAACAGCAGCACGAGCTGTCGCCGCTCGGGCGCGGCATCGGCCACCATGCCCGGGATCGGCGCCGGCTGGACCGCCGGCGCGGATCGCCAGAAGGCCAGCGACCAGACCTTTGCCATCGAGTACATGGTGAGAAATCCGGTGACCAGCGCGGCCGCCGCGACGATGTAGGCCTCGCTCGCCAGGCTGGCCTTGACCAGGATCACCTTGGGCCAGAACCCGGACAGCGGCGGTATGCCGGCCAGCGACATCGCCACGAAGAAGAACAGGACGGCCACGAAGGGTTCGGAGACGTAGAGGCTGCCCAGGCGGTCCAGGCCCTGCGCCCCGGCCAGGCGCTGGACCACGCCCGCCGCCATGAACAGGCCGCACATGACGATGATGTGATGGACCGTGTAATAGAGCGCGCCCGCCAGCCCCAGCGCCGTTCCCAGGCCGACGCCGATCAGGATGAAGCCGATGCCGCTGACCAGGTTGAAGGACAGAATGCGGCGCAGGTCGCTCTGCGCGATCGCCCCCAGCACGCCGACCAGCATGGTCAGCACGCCGGCGCCCAGGATCACGCCGTAGGTATAGGCCTGCCCCTCGGTGAAGATCAGCGTGAAGACACGAATCATCGCGTAGACGCCCACCTTCGTCAGCAGCGCGGCGAAGATCGCCGACACGGCGGCCGTGGGCGTATGGTAGCTGGCCGGCAGCCAGAAATAGAGCGGGAAGACCGCGGCCTTCATGCCGAAGGCCAGCAGGAAGACGCTGGCGATCACGACCAGCAAACCCTGCCGTTCGTGGCCGGGCACCACCTGGGCCAGATCGGCCATGTTCAGCGTGCCGGTGACGCCGTAGAGCAGACCAATCGCGATCAGCAGCGCCGTCGTCGCGATGAGGTTCAGCACCACGTACTTGACGCCGCCGTCGATCTGCGTGCGCTCGCCGCCCAGGGTCACCAGTCCGAAGGAGGCGATGACCATCACCTCGAACCAGACGTAGAGGTTGAAGATGTCGCCGGTCATGAAGGACCCGCCGACGCCGGTGAGCAGCGCGTGCAGCAGGGGATGAAAGCCTGTCCATTCGCGCTCACGCCCCAGGTCCCCGAGGGCATAGATCGCCGTGCCCAGCCCGATCACCGCGGTCAGCAGCACCAGCAGCGCGCTCAGCGGATCGGCCACCAGGGTGATGCCGAAGGGCGCCGGCCAGTCGCCGGCCTGCACCGCGGCCGGTCCCTCCCGCCAGACCTCGGCGAACAGCATCACGGCCCCGATCGTGAGCACCAGCGCGCCGAGGAACGACAGCCGCCGCTGCGCCGCCCCCGAGCGCCAGGCCATCAGACAGAGGGCCGAGGTCAGCACCGGCACCATGATCGGCCAGACCAGGAGCCACATCATTCCGCGGCCTCCTCTTCGACAACGCGGGCGGGCACCGCCGCGGGCGCCTGCTGGCCGTGCACCACGCTCGGCGGCTCCTGGTCCGGATAGGGCGGCTCGGCCTCGCGCATGGCGTCGACATCGACCGTCCGCATCGCGGTGTAGGCCCGGTAGGTGAGGACCAGGGCGAAGGCGAGCAGGCTGAACCCGATCACGATCGCCGTGAGGATCAGGGCCTGGGGCAAGGGATTCGCCACGGCGCCAGCCGGCACCTGCAGGTCGCCGGGAACCAGCGGCGGCGCGTCGCGCACCACCCGGCCGGAGGTGAAGATCAAGAGGTTGGCCGCGTTGCCCAGGATCGCCACGCCCAGCATCACGCGCACGAGGTCGCGGCTGAGGATCAGGAACACGGCACAGGCCACCAGGACCCCCACGGCGATGGCGAGGATGTTCTCCATGTCAGTTCCCCGCCTCTTCGAGTTCCAGCGCGATGGTGGTGAGCGCGCCCACCACCACGAGGTAGACCCCGATATCGAACAGCAGCGGCGTCGACAGCGCCAGGTGCATCTCCTTGCCCCAGGCCGGGATGTACCACAGCCCGGTCAGGAAGGGCGCGCCGGCGAAGGCCGCCAGCACGCCCGAAAGCGCCGCGAGGAACAGCCCCCAGCCCGCGACCGACATGCTGTGCACCCGCATCGCCGCACGCGCCCAGGCCGGTCCGAAGGACACCGAATACAGAATGATCGCGCTGGCGGCGATCAGCCCGCCGATGAAGCCGCCGCCCGGCTCGTTGTGCCCCCGGAACAGAATGTAGATCGAGAACATCAGGATCAGGCTCATCAGGAGCCGGGTTGCGGTGTGCAGGATGACCGAGGTCATGTCTCGCCCTCCCCGCGCGCGCCGCGCCGCCGTCCGAGATTCAGGCGTATCAGGCCCAGGGCCGACAGCCCCGCCACCGTGACGACGAAGATTTCTCCAAGCGTGTCCAGCGCGCGGAAGTCGACCAGGATGACGTTGACGATGTTGTGCCCGTGCGCCTCGGGGACCGAGGTCCGGGCGAAATACTCGCTGAGACGCAGATCCAGCTCGCCCTGGACCGTCGCCATCAGGACCACGGCCACCACCGCGCCCACGGCCAGGGAAATCACGGCGTCCCGAACGCGGCCGCCCAGGCCGCGGAAGGCGGTCACCTCCAGCGGCACGCGCATCAGCACCAGCACCAGGATCACGACCGTCAGCGTCTCCACCATGAACTGCGTGAAGGCGAGGTCGGGGGCGGAGAACATCACGAAGATGAGGGCCACGCCATAGCCGACCACCCCGATCGCGGCGATCGCGGCGATGCGGCTGTAGACCACCGTGGCAACCAGACTCGCCCCCAGCATCAGCGCCAGCGCGACACCCTCGCTCAAGCGCATTTCCGGCAGCGCGAAGGCGGTCGGCCAGGCATCGAAGAGCGCGATGGTCAGGAACAGGAAACCCGCCATGGCCAACAGCGTGGCCGCCACATAATGCCGCAGGTAGCCGGTCTGCTGCGCGCGGGTCTGTCGATAGGCCAGCCATTCGAGGCCCGCCACGAACTGGTCATAGCCGAGATCCGGCCCCCAGCCGAGCCAGCGCAGCGCCGCCGCCAGACCCTCGCGAATCCGGTCCCAGTAAAGATACCCGATCACGCCGAGGGCCAGCGTGGCGATGCTGAGGAACAGCGGCGTCTTGAACCCATGCCAGAGGTAGAGCTCGGCGGCGTGGGCATCGGGCATCGCGCCGGCCAGGCTGCCCATCGTCGGCGCCACGACCCATTCCGCCGTGATCGGATGCAGCGCGCCGGCCAGCAGCCCCAGCACCGCCAGGACCCAGGGTCCAAGGTAGAGCGAGGGCGGCGCCTCGTGCGGATGCTTCGGCGTGTGCGCCTCCGGCCCGAGGAACGGCCGCACCACGACCACGCCGGCGGCGACGATGGTCAGCGCGTTGCCGGCGATCGTGCACAGCGTGAGCAGCGCGCCGCCCAGCGGCCCGAAGTGCAGCGTCGCCTCGTACATCACCTCCTTGGCGACGAAGCCGACGAAGGGAACGATGCCCGACATCGACAGCGCCGCCAGGGCGGCGGCGACGAAGCTGATCGGCATGGCCCGGCGGAGCCCGCCCAGTTCCAGGGGATTGCGCGTGCCGGTCTCGTGGTCGATCGCGCCGGCGGTCATGAAGAGCGCGCCCTTGTAGAGCGCGTGCGTCAGCAGGAACACCGCCGCGGCCTTGAACGCCAGGGGCTCGCCCAGGCCGATCAGCATGACCAGCGTGCCCAGCCCCGCCACCGTGGTGTAGGCCAGGATCAGCTTCAGGTCGGTCTGCCGCAGCGCCAGCAGCGCCCCGGTCAGCATCGTCACCGTGCCGAATCCGACCAGCGCCCAGAGCCAGAAGTCGGTGCCGCCGAGCGCCGGCGACAGCCGCGCCACCAGATAGACGCCGGCCTTGACCATGGTCGAGCTGTGCAGGTACGCGCTGACCGGCGTGGGCGCCTCCATCGCATTGGGCAACCAGAAGTGCAGCGGCCACTGCGCCGATTTGGAGAAGGCGCCGGCCAGCACCAGGATCGTCAGCGGCAGGTAGAGCGCGCTCTCCTTCAACAGCGCGCCCTGCTGGTTCATCTCCGAAAGTTCCAGCGTTCCGGTGACCGCGCCCATCATCAGCAGCCCGGCCAGCAGCGCCAGACCGCCGGCGCCGGTGACCACCAGCGCCTGCATCGCCGCCCGGCGCGAGCGCGACTCGGTGTGGTTGTAGCCGATCAGCAAGAACGACGTGAGCGACGTCAGCTCCCAGAAGACGAACAGCGTGATCGCGTTGTCCGCCAGGACCACGCCCAGCATCGCCCCCATGAAGCTCAGCAGGTACAGGTAGAATCGGCCCAGATGCCGGTCGCCGTGCAGATAGCCGCCGGCGTAGAGCACGATGAAGGTGCCGATGCCGCTGATCAGCAGCGCGAAGATCAGCGCCAGGCCGTCGACGTAGAACGACAGCTCCACCCCGAGTCCCGGGACCCAGGGCGTGGCGAAGCGATGCACCCCTCCCGCCGCCACGCTCGGCAGAAAGCCCGCGAAGTAGACGAACAACGCCGCTGGCAGAACAGCCAGCAGCCAGTTGCTGCGCGCCCCGACGATTCGGACGATCCAGGGGGCCAGGCCCCCAACCACGAATCCGGATACGACAGCGGAGAACATCATGTCCCGGCCCGACCCCATCCCGTCCCGGCAGGCGCCGGCCAAGCCGGCGCAGCGAGCGTGCAGCCTAATGAGGGGGGCGTGCGAAATGCAAGGGCTGGCGTCGCCTCGGTTCGGTCCCGCCCAGCCGCACCGTTCTGCGCCGTGGCGCGTCGTCGTTCCGCGACTGATGGCCAGGCGGAATCGCAATAACCCTTCATCCAGTATTGGATTGATTTACTATCCCCGTGTAACGTTCGTTGGTGAGTTGACGCCGTTTTCACGTAATTTCGGTTGCAAATATAAAATGTTGTCATAGAATGCGCATCTGTGAAAAAAATTAGTATGCGGGTTTGCTGGCTTCGCCATTACCTGCAATATGCCCGCCATAACAGAATGCACGGCATTGGTTAACAACTAGCGCGCGTCGTATAGTCTCGATGCGCACCTGAAACGTGCAAGATGGACTGTCGTCCCCTGGGACGGCCGGAACGCAACCGGCGTCACGAACGCCACCGGGACAGGCAGGACGGGAGAATGTCGAGGATGACGACCGTAAACCGCAGCCTTCGGGTTCTCGTCACCACGAACACCGAATGGTCGGCGCGTGGACTCGCCTGCTTTCTGGATGCCATGGCCCCGCGCGCCGAGGTGAAGACGGCGAGCGAGATCGGCAAGCTGGACGAGCTGGTCGCGCAGGGCTGGCCCGACCTTCTGGTGGTCGGCGCGCCCACCCGGAATCCGGCCCACGAGGAGCTCCTGCGCCGCGTCCATGGCCGTTACCGGAAACTCCCGCTGCTGCTGATCGCCGGCGATCACCAGCCGGCGCTGGCCCGGCGGGCGATGTCGCTCGGCGTCAATGGCTACATCCACACGGAGAGCGAGCCGGCCGAGGTCCAGCTCGCCCTGCAGACCGCCGCTGCCGGCGCATACCACTTCGCCGAGGCCATCGACAACGAGGACGGCACGCATGACGGCGCACCGCACACGGTGCCCGGCGACATCCACGAGCGGCTGACCAAGCTGACCCGCCGCGAGCGCCAGGTGATGGCGCTGCTGGGCCGCGGCTACGCCAACCGCGAGATTGCCGAGCGCCTCGATCTGCGCGAAGGGACTGTGCGAATCTACGTGCACCGGGTGATCCGGCAATTGGGCTTGCGGAACCGTGTCCACGTGGCCCTTTGCGCCAACTACGTCGCCACGACCGACTGACGCGCGCGGCGGCGGCCTTGCCTCCCCTGGCCGGGCTCGATAGGCTCTAGCGGTCTATAAAGTCGAGGCGATCGCGCGCGGTCCCTTCGGATCGTCCTCCGCGAACGAGCGTTCCGAATGGATCGTGCGTGCCAAGGATCGCCGAACAGGGAGGTTCGGATTCATGCGACATCTATCCACCGCAGGCCTGGCGGCCGCCGGTATCGCCGCCATCGGCCTGGCCGCGCCAGCCAGTTTCGCCGCCGATTTCGACGGCACGATCACGCTGGGCGCGGCCGTCTCGCTGACCGGCAAGTACTCCACCAACGGTGGCCACACCAAGAACGGCTACGACCTCGCCGTCGAGCGCGTGAACTCGATGGGCGGCGTCGAGGTCGGCGACAAGACCTACAAGCTGGAAATCAAGTATTACGACGACGAATCCACGCCGGCCCGCGGCGCCCAGCTCGCCGAGCGGCTGATCAATCAGGACGGCGTGAAGTTCGTTCTCGGCCCCTACTCCTCCGGGATGACGAAGGCGATCGCGCCCGTGACGGAGAAGTACAACGTGCCCATGGTCGAGGCCAACGGCGCCTCGCGCTCGCTGTTCACCCAGGGCTACGAATACCTCTTCGCCGTGCTGTCGACTTCGGAGCAGTACCTCGCCAGCGCCGTCGACCTGCGCGCCGAACTGGCGGAAAGGGACGGCCGTGATCCCAGCGAGATGACCGTCGGCGGGGTGTTCGAGAACGACCCCTTCAGCCAGGACATCCGCGCCGGCGTGCTGGCGGACGCCGAGGAATACGGCATGGAGATGGTGATCGACGACAAGCTGCCGCCGGAGATCAACGACATGTCGTCGACCCTGATCAAGGTGAAGGCCAAGAACCCCGACCTTCTGGTCGTCTCCGGCCATTCGAAGGGGGCGGCGCTGGCGATCCGCCAGATCGCCGAGATGCAGGTGAAAGTGCCGATGCTGGCGATGACGCACTGCGATTCGGCGCAGATCATCAAGAAGTTCGGCACGGACGCGGAGTACACGCTTTGCGCCTCGCAGTGGGCGCCGTCCCTGAGCTACTCGGACAGCTACATGGGCGAGGCCAGCGAGTTCGCCGCCGACTTCGAGGCGGCCTACGACTACGCGCCGCCGTACCAGGCCGCCGAGTCCGCCGCCGCCGTGCTGGTGTATGTGGACGCCTTCGAGCGGGCCGGCTCGCTCGATCCCAAAGCGGTGCGCGACGCGCTGGCCGAGACCGACATGATGACCTTCTACGGCCCGGTCGACTTCGACGAGACCGGTAAGAACATCGCCAAGCCGATGGTCCTCTACCAGGTCCAGGATGGCGAGTACGTGGTGGTCGCGCCGACCAAGTGGGCCGCCGCCGAGGTGCGCTATCCGATCCCGCCGTGGTCGGAACGCGAGTAGACCCGAACGCGACCAGGCCCGGTCTTCGGTCCGTTGCGCGGCCGCTGGCCGGGCCGTGCGATCCTGTCCACATCTCCGGTTCCTAGCCGCGGAACGCAATGGAAAACCTGGCTCTCCTTTTCGAAGCGCCGGCGCTCGCCGTCCAGCTTGTCATCGAAGGCATCCTGCTGGGCGGCATCTTCGCCCTGGCCGCCTACGGCATGGCCCTGGTCTGGGGCGTCATGAACATCATCAATATCGTCCAGGGCGAATGGGTCGTCCTCGGCGGCTTCGTCGCCATCGGCGTGGCGAGTCTGGGCGCGCCGGTGCTGCTCGGCATTCCGGGCGCGGCGATCGTGTTGTTCGCGATCGGCTACCTGGCCTACAAGCTCATCATCTTCCGGATCGTCGATCGCGACCTCTTCACCTCCATCCTCGCCACTTTCGGGCTGTCCATCCTGTTCCAGCAGCTCATGAACCAGCTCTTCGGCTCGGATGTGCGCACGCTGGAGTCCGGGCTGGGTACCTGGTTCGCCCTGGGCGGCATGGTCTCGGTCTCGCAGGTGAAGGTGGTCGGGTTCGTGATGGCTGGCGTGATCGCCGTGGCCCTGACGCTGTTCATGCGCAACGCCCGCATGGGCCAGGCCATCCGCGCCACGGCGCAGAACGCGCGCGCCGCCCGGATCATGGGCATCGACACGGACAAGGTCTACGCCTTCACCTACGCGCTCAACGCCGCCGTCTGCGGCGCGGCGGGCGCCATCGTGGTGATGGCCTTCACCATCCACCCCTATCAGGGGCTGATCTACACCGTGCGGTCGTTCACCATCGTCGTCGTGGCCGGCCTGGGCAACCTGCCGGGCGTGATCGCCTCGGCCTTCGGGCTGGGCGTGGCCGAGCAGTACGCCGGCTTCACGCTGGGCGCGGAGTACCAGAACGCCTTCGTCTTCCTGCTTCTGGTCGCGATCCTGGTGAGCCGCAACCTGATGCTTCAGCGCAAACGCAAGTACCTGAAATGACGGACGCAACATCCCAGACAAGCGGCGTGGCGCCCGCCGCGCGCCGACTCGGCGGCTATCTGAGCATCCTGGTGCTGGCGGTCGCGGCGCCGATCCTCGTGCCGGCCTTTCAGACCCAGCTCGCCTTTCTATGGATCATGATCGTCTTTGCCCTGTGCTGGGACATCATGGGCGGCCAGATGGGCTACAACTCCTTCGGCAACGTGGTGTTCCTGGGCGTGGGCATGTACACCACCGCGGTGGTCCAGGTCGGGCTGTTCATGGACGTGTCGGCCTACAACGCGGCCAAGGGCGCGGCGGCGCTGGATATTTCCGCCGCCGACTATTTTGTCGGCCTGGCGGCGGGGCTGGCGGCCGCGCCGGTGCTGGCGGTGCTCTTTGCGGCGGTGCTCGGCGCGGGCATGCTGGGCCTGCGCGGCCACTACTTCGCCATCGGCACCCTGGGACTGGGCATCGCGGCCGGCGAGATCGCGGCGGGCTGGGACTATATCGGCGCCGGCTCCGGCATGGTGCCGCCGCTCTATCCGGAGATTGCCGGCGATCGGGAACTGCTGTTCTACTATCTGAGCTTTGTCCTGGCGGCGGCGACCTTCCTGGCCCTGCGGCGATTCTTTGCCGGCCGCTTCGGCCTGGCCATCAACGCCATTCGCGACGACGAGGACAAGGCCGAGGCGATGGGCCTGCGCACCACGCGCTACAAGACCGTGGCGTGGTGCATCTCCGCCTTCTTCCTGGGCATCGCCGGCGGCATCGTGGGCAACATCGTCGGCTTCATCGACCCCCGCACCGTCGCCTTCGCCGGCGTGACCTACGGCGTGTGGATGGTGCTGATGGCCGTGCTGGGCGGCAAGGGCACGCTCTGGGGTCCGGTGATCGGCGCCGTGGTCTTCCACGTCACCCAGGAACTCTTCTGGACTTACCTGCTGGGCTGGCAACGCGTGGCGCTCGGCCTGCTGATCGTGGTCATCGTGGTCTTCTTCCCGCAGGGCATCCTCGGCTTCCTGCGCGAGAAGTTCCCGGAGCGCTTCGGCTACCGCGTCGATCCCAAGGCCGGCGGCGGCGCGGCCGATCCGGTGCAGCGGGGGGCGTCATGACGGCCATTCTGGAAGTCGACGGCGTCAGCAAGAGCTTCGGCGGCGTCGCCGCCAACCAGGACATCTCGCTTCGGGTCGAGGACGGCGAGATCGTCGGCATCATCGGGCCCAACGGCTCCGGCAAGACCACGCTGTTCAACTCCATCGTCGGCACGCACCCGATCGACGCCGGCTCGGTCCGCTTTCAGGGGGAGGAGATCTCGCGCCTGCGCGTGCCGCAGGTCGCGCGCCTGGGCCTGCTGCGCACCTTTCAGCAGACTCGTATCTATGGCCGGATGACCTGCATGCAGAACATGCTGATCTCCGTGCCGCACCAGCGCGAGAGCCTGCGCACGATGCTGTCCGGCTTCCCGCGGGAGATGCAGGCGGAGGCCGAGGAGCTGCTTGATTTCGTGGGCCTTTACGCCAAGCGCCACCTGCGCGCGGGCGAGCTGTCGTTCGGCCAGCAGAAGCTGCTGGAGTTCGCCATGGCCCTGATCAACAAGCCGCGCATGCTGCTGCTCGACGAGCCCACGGCGGGCATCAACCCCACCCTGATCAACGGCCTGCTCGACCGCCTGCACCGGGCCAACCGCGATCTCGGCATCACGCTGCTGGTGATCGAGCACAACATGCGCGTCATCATGAACCTGGCGCAGCGGATCTACTGCCTCGCCCACGGCCAGCTCCTGGCGCACGGCGACCCGGAGAGCGTGCGCCAGGACCAGCGCGTCATCGACGCCTACCTGGGAGGCCAATGATGCCGGCGGAAACCCGCAAGCGCGAGATGCGCGGCTCCGACTTCGGCAAGGTCGACACCGTCCTGTCGGTCGACGACGTCGCCCGCCAGGCGGAGGAACTGGCCGCGAAGGGGCCCGACCGCGCCACGCTGGAAGGCCTGTGCACCGGCACGGCGCAGGTGCGCATCGACGGACTCACCGCCGGCTACGGCAAGATGGAGATCCTGCACGACCTCGACCTCCTTGTCGGCCCAGGACAGTCGCTCTGTCTGATCGGGCCGAATGGGGCCGGCAAGTCGACCGTGCTGCATTCGGTCTTCGGCTTCACCAACATCTTCTCCGGAACGATCTCGGTCGACGGTCAGGACGTCACCCATCTCTCGCCCAAGGACAAGCTGAAGCGCGCCGGGATCGCGTACATCCTGCAGGACAACTCTGTGTTCCCCGATCTGACGGTCGAGGAGAATCTGCTGATGGGCGGCTACCTCCTGGAAGACAGGAAGGAAGCCAGGCAGGCGGCCCAGCGCGTGTTCGACAAGTACCCGCGTCTGGCCGAGCGGCGCCACCAGCGGGCCGGCGTCCTGTCCGGCGGCGAGCGGCGCCTGCTGGAGATCTCCCGGGCGCTGGTCATGGACCCCAGGGTGCTGCTGGTCGACGAGCCCTCGATCGGCCTGGAGCCGCGCTTCATCGACATGGTGTTCGAGATCCTCGCCGACCTGCAGCGCGGGGAGAACAAGACCATCCTGATGGTCGAGCAGAACGCCAAGAAGGGCTTGGAGTTCGCCGACATCGGCTATGTGCTGGTCGCCGGCCAGATCGCCATGGCCGATCGCGGGAGCGATTTGCTCGAAGA
The DNA here is from genome assembly GCA_964561005.1 of uncultured Rhodovibrionaceae bacterium. Classification (GTDB taxonomy): domain Bacteria; phylum Pseudomonadota; class Alphaproteobacteria; order Kiloniellales; family Rhodovibrionaceae; genus CAZLNO01. Next base: position 19,000 of record CAZLNO010000001.1, read on the forward strand.
CCCCAACGTCGGCAAGCTGTTCCTGGGCGGCTGAGGCCCCCAGCGGCTTGCGTGCGAGCGGCGACGGGGGTACAGAACCGGTTAACCAATACCACGTCACGCACGGAATCCCGGCGCAGAGGGGAGACTCCACGATGGAAATGTCCGGCGAACAGCAGATCGCCGCACCCCGGCAGAAGGTCTGGGAGGCGCTGAACGATCCGGAGGTCCTCAAGCAGGCCATACCGGGCTGCCAGAGCATCGAGAAGACGGCCGACAACGAGTTCACGGCCAAGGTCAAGGCCAAGGTCGGCCCGGTGAACGCCGCCTTCTCTGGCAAGGTCACGCTGTCCGACCTGAACCCGCCGGAGAGCTACACCATCAGCGGCGAGGGCGCGGGCGGCACGGCCGGCTTCGCCAAGGGCGGCGCCAAGGTCCGGCTGGAGGATCAGGGCGACTCGACCAAGCTGGTCTACGACGTGGATGCCCAGGTCGGCGGCAAGCTGGCCCAGCTTGGCCAGCGCCTGATCAAGTCCACGGCCAACAAGTACGCCACGCAGTTCTTCGAGACCTTCCGCGGCGTCGTCGAGGAAGGCGAAGCCGCCGCCGCCCAGTCGGCCGCCGAGGCGCCCGCGAAGGCGGCGGAAGCGGAAAAGGCCGAAGCCGCCGAGCCGGCCGCGTCGAAGGAATCGGCCGAGGCGGCGCCGGCGGCAGCAGCCGCGCCCACGGGCGGGGGCGACGGCAAGGCCGAGGCGAAGGAGCGCGAGGCTCGCGCCGCCGCCCAGCCGGCAACGGAGAAGGGGCCCGGCGGCCTGAGCCCGGCTGTCTGGATTGGCGGAGTCATCCTCGTCGTCATCGTGCTGCTGGCGGTCTTCGCTTTCTAAGTTGTGCCGCGCCCGCGCGACACCGGCTGCGCGCGAGCCGCGGCTGCTTGACCAAAATCCGGCTGCCCCACACACTCTCACTCGGTGAGTCGGGCCGCCTATCCCGGCGGCTCGACGCCGAGGGAGCGCGCGGACGGCGCCGGATCGCGGTCGCCGAGATGCCGGCCAACAAAGGGGAGGAAGATCGATGCCCACCGTGACGATGACGGTGAACGGGCAGCAGGTTTCCAAGGAGGTGGAACCGCGCACGCTGCTCGTTCAATTCCTGCGCGAGCAGCTCGGGCTGACCGGAACGCATGTCGGCTGCGACACCAGCCAGTGCGGCGCCTGCGTGTTGCATGTCGACGGCGTGTCCGCCAAGGCCTGCACGCTTCTGGCGCTCCAGGCCGACGGCAGCGAGGTGACGACCATCGAGGGGCTGGCCAAGAACGGCGAGCTGCACCCAATGCAGGCGGCGTTCAAGGAGCACCACGGCCTGCAGTGCGGCTTCTGCACACCGGGCATGGTGATGAGCGCCGTCGACCTCTTGAAGCGTGAGCCGGACCCGGACGAGGCGACGATCCGCCACTGGCTCGAAGGCAACATCTGCCGCTGCACCGGCTATCACAACATCGTGAAGGCGATCCAGCACGCGGCCAAGGAGATGCGGGGGTGACGCCATGCCAGAGGGTGCAACGCGCGTGCTGCGCAAGGAAGACCAGCGCTTTCTCACCGGGAAGGGCCGGTACACCGACGATCTGACCCGCCCCGGCCAGCTTTACGCCCACTTCGTGCGTTCGGAGATGGCGCACGCGAAGATCAAGAGCGTCAACGTCGACGCCGCCCGGCAGGCGCCGGGGGTGGTCGCCGTCTTCACCGGCAAGGACATGGAGGCCGACGGCGTCGGCTCGCTGCCCTGCGGCTGGGTGGTGACCGACAAGCACGGTCAGCCCCACAAGGCGCCGCCGCACTTCCCGCTGGCGCGCGACAGGGTGCGCTACGTCGGCGACCACGTGGCCCTGGTCATCGCAGAAACCCAGGCTCAGGCGCGGGACGCCGGCGAGCTGGTCGAGGTCGAGCTGGAAGCGCTGGACGCCGTGGTCGATCCGGTCAAGGCGTTGAGCGACGGCGCGCCGCAGGTGCACGACGAGGCGCCGGGCAACCTCTGCTTCGACTGGGAACTGGGCGATAAGGCGGCGGTGGACGAGGCGTTTTCCAAGGCGCATCACGTCTCGAAGCTGGAACTCCGGAACAACCGCCTGATCCCCAACGCCATCGAGCCGCGCGCGGCGATCGGCGAGTGGGACCCCGGCACCGACGAGTACACGCTGTACTCCACCAGCCAGAACCCGCACCTGCTGCGGCTGATCCTCTGCGCCTTCGTGCTCAACCTGCCGGAGCACAAGGTGCGCGTGGTGGCGCCCGACGTGGGCGGCGGCTTCGGCTCCAAGATCTACTGCTACGCCGAGGAGACGGCCTGCGTCTGGGCGTCGAAAAAAATCGGCGGCCGCCCGGTGAAGTGGACGGCCGAGCGCAGCGAGAGCTTCGCCGCCGACGCCCACGGCCGCGACCACGTCACGACGGCCGAGCTGGCGCTGGACGAGAACGGCAAGTTCCTGGCACTGAAGGTCGACACCGTCGCCAACCTGGGCGCCTATCTGTCGAACTTCGCCACGGCGATCCCGACCTACCTCTACGCCACCCTTCTGGCCGGGCAGTACAAGACCCCGGCGATCCACTGCAACGTGCGCTCGGTGTTCACCAACACCGCGCCGGTGGACGCCTACCGCGGCGCCGGGCGGCCGGAGGCCACCTATGTCATCGAGCGCATGGTCGAGCGCGCCGCGCGCGACCTTCAGCTCGATCCCGCGGAAATCCGGCGGCGCAACTTCGTCCAGCCCGACGAGTTCCCCTATCAGACGCCGGTGGCCCTGACCTACGACAGCGGGCAGTACGAGCTGGCGCTGGACAAGGCGCTGGAGCTGATCGACTACCGCAACTTCAGTCAGCGCCGCGACGACTCGGTGCAGAACGGGAAGCTGCGCGGCATCGGCTTCTCCGCCTACATCGAGGCCTGCGGCATCGCGCCCTCGCAGGTCGTGGGCTCGCTGGGCGCCGGCGTCGGGCTGTGGGAATCGGCGCAGGTGCGCTTCAACGCCACCGGCTCGATCTCCGTCTTCACCGGCTCGCACAGCCACGGCCAGGGGCACGAGACGACCTTCGCCCAGGTGGTGGCCGAACGCTTCGGCGTGTCGCCGGAGCAGGTCGACGTGGTCCACGGCGACACCGGCCGCATCCCGATGGGCATGGGCACCTACGGCTCGCGCTCGCTGGCGGTCGGCGGCTCGGCGATCATGCGCGCCTGCGACAAGATCGTGGAGAAGGGCAAGAAGATCGCCGCGCACCTGCTGGAAGCCTCGGTGGACGACATCGAGTTCGACCACGGCACCTTCCGCGTCGCCGGCACGGACAAGCAGAAGTCCATCGGCGAGATCGCCTTCACCGCCTACGTGCCGCACAACTATCCGGAGGGCGTGGAGCCCGGCCTGGACGAGACGGCCTTCTACGACCCGGCCAACTTCACCTACCCCTCGGGCGTGCACGTCGCCGAGGTGGAGATCGACCCCGACACCGGCGAGACGAAGATCGTCGACTGGGTCGCGGTGGACGACTTCGGCAAGGTGGTGAACCCCATGATCGTCGAGGGCCAGGTGCACGGCGGCATCGCCCAGGGCGTCGGCCAGGCGCTGCTGGAGGAAGGGGTCTATGACGACACCGGGCAGCTCGTGACCGGCTCTTATCAGGATTACTGCATGCCGCGGGCGGACGACCTGCCGTCCTTCCGCGTCGGCATGACGGAGACGCCCTGCCCGCACAACCCGCTGGGCGCCAAGGGCTGCGGCGAGGCCGGCGCGATCGCCGCGCCCGCCGCCCTGATGAACGCCATCACCGACGCCCTCGGCACCGAGGACATCGCCATGCCGGCCACCCGGGAGAAGGTCTGGCGCGCCGCGCAGGCCCGCCTGGGCCAGGCCGCAGCATAACGGAGGCGCTGCAAGATGTACGCATTCGAGTATCACAAGCCCGGCAGCCTCGACGAAGCCGCCCGGCTGCTGGCGGGGTCGGAGGACGCCTCGATCGTCGCCGGCGGACACACCCTGCTGCCCACGATGAAGCAGCGGCTCGCCGCCCCCTCGGCCCTGGTCGACCTGGGGGGCATCGCCGAGCTGAAGGGCATCCGCGAGGACGGCGGACGCATCGTCGTGGGCGCCATGACGACGCACGCCGCCGTCGAAACCGACAAGACCGTGCGCAGCCGCATTCCGGCCCTGGCCAAGCTGGCCGCGGGCATCGGCGATCCGCAGGTACGCAACCGCGGGACCATCGGGGGGTCGATCGCCAACAACGACCCGGCCGCCGATTATCCCGCCGGGCTGGTCGGCCTCGGCGCCACGGTCAAGACCAACAAGCGCGAGATCGCGGCGGACGACTTCTTCGTCGGGCTGTTCGAGACCGCGCTGGACGAGGGCGAGATCGTGAGCCAGGTCGCCTTCCCGGTGCCGGAGAAGGCCGGCTACATGAAGTTCCACAACCCGGCCTCGCGCTATGCCATCGTCGGCGTCTTCGTCGCCAAGGGCGGCGACGACGTGCGCGTGGCCGTCACCGGCGCGGGTCCCTGCGTGTTCCGGATGCCGGAGATGGAGCAGGCGCTGGCCGGCAACTGGTCGCCGGACGCCATCAAGGACATCAAGGTCTCGCCCGATGACTTGAACTCGGACCTGCACGCCAGTGCCGAGTACCGCGCCCATCTCGTCAATGTCATGGCGAGGCGGGCCGTCGCCGCGGCGGGCTGATCCCGGCGCATCGCGGAAACCGCTCTGACTGGGTTCGGCCGGGGTGTCAGCGCATCCCGGCCGAACGCTTTCAGGGGAGGCTGCCGGCGGGACGGTTTGCGTTCCGTCCGGGAAGCCCCCAGAGTGACGGGCGCATAAGGGTCGCCGCAGCAAGCCGATGTTCGTCCGCCTTGGCTCCGCGCTTTTCAACCTCGCTTTGCTGATCGCCCTGGCGGCGGTGGCGCTGGTCGGCTGGCGGCTGCCGCTGGCCGAGCGCGGGGCGGAGGCTTTTCTGCAAACGCGCGGGTTCACGGCGGCGCGGGTGGAGGTCGCCGAGCTGGCCGTCGATCATCTCCGCCTGGGTCCGATGGCCCTGGGGCCGGAGACCGCCTCGGCGGAGAGCGCGGAGGTTCGCTATCGCGCGGAGGCCGTGCTGGAAGGCCGGGTCGAATCCGTCGCGGTGAGTGGATTGCGCCTGACCCTCGATCTCAGCCAGCCGGACCCCCTGGCGCGTTTCCGCCCGCTGATGACCACCGAGGTCCCGGACGCGGACGAGCGCCCTCCGGGTGCCCCGCCGGTGCCACTGCCCGCCGTCGAGTTGCGCGACGCCGATGTGGTCCTGCTTGGCGCGGGTCCGGCGCGGCAAGTCACCTTTCGGGGCGACGCCACGCTGACTCCCCACACCACCGGTGACGACCTGGACGCCGCGCTGCGCGGGCGGGCGCGCACACCCGCGTCCGAGGTCGAGTTCAGCCTCACGCTGGCGGGTCTGCGCGGGACACCGCGTGCCCATCTGGAAGCCCTCGGCACGGCGGCGCTGGCCGAGCTGCCCTGGCCGGCCGCCTGGCCGGCGCGTCCCGCCGACGGCACCGGCAAGCTCGAACTCAAGTACGACGGCCCGGTACCGCGATCGCTGCCGGCCAGCGCCCTCGACCCGATGACCGGCGGCGCGGCGGCAAGCGGCCGCGCCGTGCTCCGTCTCGCCGACGTCGAGCTTCCCGGCTATGCCAGCGGCCTCGCCGCCACGGCCGACCTGGGCCTCGACCTGCGCCCGGAGGGCGTCCTGTTGCGCCTCAACGCGCCCCTGGAGGTGACCGCGGCCACGATCGACCCGGCCGCCTTCGAAACCGTCGCCCTGCCCCCGGACGCGACGGCGCTTCTGTCCACGCTGCGCCGCGCCACGCTCGCCCCCTGGACAGAGGCCGGCGAGTTCCTGGAAATGAAGCGGGAAGACGGTTCCTGGCGGCTGGACAGCCGGGCGACCCTCCACGCGTCGTTCGCCGAGGGCGAAGGCCGCCTGCGAGTCGCCGGCCGCGGCGCCTGGCCCCCCGACCCGACCCGACCCGACGTGGTCGCGGACACCTTGCAGCTCGACCTGCGCGACCTGCCGTACGGACCTTACGAGCTCACCGCCCTGCACTTCGAGGGCGATGGCGAGGGCGGCGCCAGGACGTTCCGCACGCAGGGCAACCTGATGTTGCGGCTCGACCGTCTTCCACTGCAGGGACGCATGCTGGAGGATGTCGCCGTCGCCGGGCCCATGGTGCTGGAACGCGCCGAGGACGCGCTCCGCGCCGCCCTGACCGGACCCGCCCGGCTGACGGTGGCGCGCTATCCCCTGGAGGGCGCGGTGCAGATTCCGCCGCCGCTGGAGGTCGCGGTGCCGGAAGCCGAGGCGCGCCTGGGGCCGGACGGCCTCTCGGGCCAGGCCACGGTCGATCCGGGCACGCTGAACGGCACGGTGCTGCGCGCCGACGGCCCCGACGTGCCGCTGGTCGCGACGCCTGGTCCGATCGAGCTCCGGCTCGACCCGGCGAAGGACGGCCTGCGTGTAAGCGGCAAGGTCCGCGGCGCCCGAGCCGCCCTCCCCGCCTTCAACTTCGAGGCCACCGGACTGGACGCCGATCTCAGCTACGGGGACAAGAACGCACCCCTGGCGGTGTTGACAGTCGACCGCCTGGCGCACACGGCGGAGCACGCCATCGTTTCGCCGCTTTCCGGCCGGGCGACGGTCCGCCTCTCCGACTCGGTCTTTACCGCCGAAGGCGCGCTGCGTTTACGGAACGATGGCCTGACGATTCCGTTTCAGACCCGACACGACCCGCGGCGCCAGGAAGGCCGCCTGCGTTTCGGGCCGGCCACCGCCGCCTTCAGCCCCGGCGGGCTGTCGCCCGGCAAGATCGCCCCCTTTACCAGGAGCGTCACGGAGGTCTCCGGCCGCACGTCGATCGAGGGCGAGCTTCGCTGGGGGCCCGGCGGGTTCGAGAGCCGGTGTGCCCTGACCTTCGCCGGCCTCACCCTTCAGACCCCCGAGGTGCGCATCGAGGACCTGACCGGCGCCGTTGAGTTCGACCGCATCCTGCCGCCCCGGACCGCGCCGGAGCAGGAACTCACCGCCAGCCGGATCGTCGCCGGCGTACCGCTCGACGACGTGCGCCTGCGCTTCGATTTCACGAGCAGCGTGCTGACCGAGCCGATCGTGCACATCGAGGAGGCCACGGGCGCGCTGGCCGAGGGCACCATCGCCGTGCGCGCGACCACGCTGCAACCGATGGCGCCGCGCAATGCCATGACACTCGAAGTCGAGGGCCTGTCAATGGCGCGGCTGTTCGAGCAACTCGATCTGGAAGGCGTCAACGGCGAAGGCAGGCTGTCCGGCAGCATCCCCGTCGTGCTGCGCGACGGCCAGGTCATCGTCGACGAGGGCAGGCTGGTCGCCGAATCGGCCGGCGTGCTGCGCATCCGCCTGGCCGGCACCGGCCAGGCCCTGGCCAGCCAGGGCGAGCAGGTGGCGCTGATGCTGCGCGCCCTGGAAAACTTCCAGTACGACGTGCTCGAACTGACCGTCATGCGACCGGCCGACGGCAATCTGAAGCTGGGCGTGACCATGGAGGGGCGCAATCCTGACGTGCTGGACGGCTACCCCTTCCGCTTTAACATCTCGCTGACCGGCGACCTGCAGCCGCTGCTGACCGCCTTGCGGGAAGGACAGGCGCTCACCACGGAACTGCTCCAGCGTGCCATCGACGCGCAGGGAAATTCGCGCTGAACGCCTTGCTCTCGCCGCAAGTCTCGCGCAGCATAGGCGTCAAAAGGAGGATCACGTGAGGCTCTTCGCTCGTCGACTTCATCCCGCCGCGGCGATTCTGCTGCTGGCAATGCTCGCTGGCTGCCAGCCGACCGTCAGGGTCGAGGCGCCGAAGGAGCCGATCACGATCAACCTGAACATCAAGCTGGATGCCGAGGTCCGCGTGAAGCTGGAAGAGCAGGCCGAGAAGGACATCCAGCAGAACCCGGACATCTTCTAGTCGCAGTCGTACAGGAACATCCCGCCATGTCGCCGCGCCGCGCCTTCACCGCCCTGATCGCCGTGCTGGTCCTCGCGTTTGCCCTGCCGGGGGCGGCGCTGGCGCAGTCCCTGGATTCGTACCGCGCGGAGGGGGTCATCGCGGAGCGCTTCGACGGCCTGGTCGAGCTGCGGGCCGACAACGCGCCAGCCGCGGCGCGCCAGATCGTCGAGGACGTGAATCAGAAGCGCCGGCAGATCTACGAAAGCCGCGCCCAGGAGCAGGGCGTGCCGTCCGAGGAAGTCGGCAAGGTCTACGCCAAGGAAATCCTGCAGAAGGCGCCGCCCGGCACCTATTTCAAGCAGCCCAACGGCAGCTACGTGCGCAAGTAGCCGCTTCCCGCTTGCACGCCCGCGCTGCCCGCTGCTAAGCAGCCAATCCGTTAACCACGAGTCCAGTGTCGGAGGAGACGCCGCGCATGGCCGATCCCTTGCCCACGTCCGTCGACGCCACGCAGGAGCTGCTGTCCCAGGGCCGCTATGTCGCCGACCGCAGCCTGGCGACGGTGCTCTATCTCTCGCTGAACCTCGGCCGCCCGCTGTTCCTGGAGGGCGAGGCCGGCACCGGCAAGACGGAAATCGCCAAGGTCCTGGCCGAGACGCTGGGCCGCAGCCTGGTCCGCCTGCAATGCTACGAGGGCCTGGACGTCGCCTCGGCGGTCTACGAGTGGAACTACGCGCGGCAGATGGTGGAGATCCGGCTCTCCGAGGCCGCCGGCGACCGCGACCGCGAGCAGCTCGCCGCCGACATCTTCTCGGAGCCCTTCCTCATCGAGCGACCGATCCTCAAGGCGCTGCGCCCCGACGTGGCCGGCCCGCCGGTGCTGCTGATCGACGAGCTGGACCGCACCGACGAGCCCTTCGAGGCCTTCCTGCTGGAGGTGCTGGCGGACTATCAGGTGACCATCCCGGAACTGGGCACGGTCAAGGCGCCCAGCCCGCCCATCGTCATCATCACCTCGAACCGCACGCGCGAGATCCACGACGCGCTCAAGCGGCGCTGCTACTACCACTGGGTGGACTATCCCTCGGCCGAGCGCGAGCTGCACATCCTCCGGGTGAAGGCTCCCAAGGCGCCCGCCGAGCTGTCCCGGCAGGTGGTCGGCTTCGTGCAGAAGCTGCGCGGCATGGATCTGTTCAAGCTGCCCGGCGTGGCCGAGACCATCGACTGGGCCGACGCGCTCACCCAGCTCGACAAGGTGGCGCTCACCCCCGACGCCATCGACGACACCCTGGGCGTCCTGCTGAAATACCAGGATGACATCGCCAAGGTGGAGGGCAGCGAGGCCCGCCGCATCCTCGACCAGGTCAAGCAGGAAATGGCCACCGAGGCGGCGCGGCAGAGCGTCTAGGCGCCGCCCGCTCACCGGCGCAGGAACGGCCGCATGAACGCCGACACCGACGACCGCGACACGGCATCCAACGACGAAGAAACGGCCAAGCCCGAGGGCAAGCTGGTCGAGAATCTGATGCTGTTCGCCCGCACGCTGCGCGCCGCCGGCGTGCCCGTCGGGCCGGGTCGCGTGCTGGAGGCGATCCGGGCCGTCCGGGCGGTCGGGCTGGAGCGGCGCGACGACCTCTACTGGGCGCTGCACGCTGTCTTCGTCAACCGGCGCGACCAGCGGCCGGTCTTCGACCAGGCCTTCCACATCTTCTGGCGCAATCCGCGCCTGCTGGAGCGGCTGACGCGGATGCTGCTGCCGGAGGTGCGGGCCGAGCTGGACCGAAGCAAGCAGCAGGAGGAGCTGTCGCGCCGCCTGGCCGAGGCGCTTCAGCGGGAGATGCCGGGCGAGCAGCAGGACGAGCGCGAGCGCGAGGAGGAAGAGTACGAGATCGACGCGGCGCTGACCTGGTCGAAGAAGGACGTGTTGCAGACCATGGACTTCGAGAAGATGTCCCAGGCCGAGGTCGAGGCGGCCAGGCGCGCCATCCAGAGGATGCGCCTGCCGGTCAACCAGGTGCGCACCCGCCGCTTCCAGCCCGCCCGCGCCCCCGGCCGCGCCGACCTGCGCCGCACGCTGCGCGCCGCCCTGCGCTCCGGGCGCGACAACATCCCGATCAAGTGGCGCCGCCAGCGCAAGCGCCCGCCGCCGCTGGTCATGATCTGCGACATCTCGGGCTCGATGGCGCGCTACTCGCGCATGGCCCTGCACTTCATGCACACCGTCATCAACGACCGCGACCGGGTGCAGGCCTTCGTCTTCGGCACGCGGCTGACCAACATCACCCACTACCTGCGCCAGAAAGACGTCGACGCCGCGCTGGAAAAGGTGGGCAACACCGTCACCGACTGGCAGGGCGGCACGCGCATCGGCCACTGCCTGCACGCGTTCAACACGAAGTGGTCGCGCCGCGTGCTGGGCCAGGGCGCCGTCGTCCTGCTGATCACCGACGGCCTGGACCGCGACAACGCCGAGGGCCTGGAGCGCGAGATGGAGCGCCTGCACAAGTCCTGCCGGCGGCTGATCTGGTTGAACCCGCTCTTGCGCTATGAAGGCTACGCGCCAAAATCCCTGGGCGCGCGGGCCATGATGCCGCACGTCGACGAGTTCCGCGCGGTGCACAACCTGGAAAGCCTGGAAGAGCTCGCCGAGGTGCTGAGCCGCCCGATCGCGCGGCGCGAGGAGGGAGTGACACAATGGCTGGAGATGATCGCCTGACCCCGATGCAAAGCGGCAGCGGCATCCCCGAGGGCGACGAGCTGGCCGCCGCCCTGGCGTGGCTGAACGAGGGCCGCGGCGTCGCCCGCGCCACCGTGGTGTCGACCTGGGGCTCCTCGCCGCGCCCGGTGGGCAGCCAACTCGTGGTCGACCAGGACGGCAACATGGTGGGCTCGGTCTCCGGCGGCTGCATCGAGGGCGCGGTCGTCCACGAATGCAAGCAGGCGATGCAGACCGGCAAGCCCAAGCTGCTGGAATTCGGCGTCAGCGACGAGCAGGCCTGGGAGGTCGGCCTGGCCTGCGGCGGCACGGTGCAGGTCTACGTCGAGAAGATCGACTGATGAAACGCGCGGTTCTGCAACAGCTTCAGGCGGCCCGCCGAGACAAGCGGCCGGTCGCCCTGGTCACCGACCTGGACGACGGCGGCGAGGCGCTGATCGACGACGGCGAGGTGGTCGCCGGCGCGCTCGTGCTCTCCGCGCCGCAGCTTCACGCCATCGAGTCCGCCATCCGGCACGACCGCGGCGGGCGCCTGCCGGCACCCGACGACTCGCTCTTCGTCGAGGTGTTCAACCCGCCGCTGCGGCTCATCATCGTGGGCGCGGTGCACATCGCCCAGGCACTGGGACCGATGGCGCGCATCGCCGGCTATGAGGTCACGATCGTCGACCCGCGCCGCGCCTTCGCCAGCGACAGCCGCTTTCCCGAGCTGCCGGTGCGCCACGACTGGCCGGACGACGCCCTGCGCGAACTGGCGCCCGACCGGCGCACCGCGGTCATCACGCTCACCCACGACCCCAAGCTGGACGATCCGGCGCTGCAGGTGGCGCTGGAGAGCGACGCCTTCTACATCGGCGCGCTGGGCTCCACGCGCACCCACGCCAAGCGGCTGCAGCGCCTGGCCGAGGCGGGGCTGAGCGACGCCCAGCTCCAGCGCATCCACGGGCCGCTGGGCCTGCCGCTCGGCGGCCGGGCGCCGGCGGAAATCGCCATCGCGGCGCTGGCGCAGATGACCCAGGTGCTGCACGGCGCGCCGCCGCTGGAGAAGCAACCGCAGCCCGCGCGGGCGGCCGGGTGAGGTTGCCACGCCCATGTGGTTCGGCCCCTGCCCCGTCGCGCAAGCCGAGGGCGCCATCCTGGCGCACAGCCAGCAACTCGCCGGCAAGACCTACAAGAAGGGCAAGCGCCTCACCGCCGAGGACGTGACGGCGCTGGCCGCCGGCGGCGTCGAGGCGGTCATCGTCGCCCGTCTGGAGGCGGGCGACCTGGACGAGGACACGGCCGCGCGCCGCCTGGCGGAGGCCTGCGCCGGCGACCATCTGCGTCTGGGCACGGCGGCCACCGGGCGCGTCAACCTCTTCGCCGCCGCCAAGGGCCTGGCGGTTTACGACCGGGCGCGGCTGGACTCGGTCAACCTGGTCGACGAGGCGCTGACGGTCGCGGCCGTGGACCCCTTCACCCCAGTGGAGCCGGGGCAGATCGTCGCCACCATCAAGGTCGTTCCCCTGGGCGCGCCGGAGCGTCAGGTCACGCGCGCCGCCGCGGCGGCCCAAGCCGTGGAGGCTGGCCTGCTGCGGGTCGCGCCCTTCCAGCCGCGTCGCGCCGGGCTGCTCCAGACCTCGCTGCCGGGCACGCGGGACAAGGTGCTGTCCAAGACGCGCGAGACCGTCGCCGCCCGCATGGCCGACCTGGGCGGCACGCTGGCGGGCGAGGAGCGCGTGACCCACGCCGAGGCCGAGGTCGCCGCCGGGCTCCAACGGCTGCGCGAGGCGGGCTGCGACCTGGTGCTGGTCGTCGGCGCCTCCGCCACCACGGACCGCCGCGACACCATTCCCGCGGGCATCCAGGCCGCCGGCGGCACGGTCCGGCACTACGGCATGCCGGTGGACCCCGGCAACCTGCTGGTGGTCGGCGCGCTGGGCGACGGCACGCCGGTGCTGGCGCTGCCGGGCTCGGCCCGCTCGCCCAAGATGGGCGGCAACGACTGGGTGCTGTGGCGGATCTGCGCCGGGCTGGAGGTCACCTCCGAGGACATCATGCGCATGGGCGCCGGCGGACTGCTGAAGGAGATTCCCGCGCGCCCCCTGCCCCGCGCCGAGGCCGCGCCGGAGCATCCGCGCCCGGCCGGCGCCGGCTGGCGCATCGCCGCCGTCATCCTGGCGGCGGGCCGCTCGACCCGCATGGGCGGACGCAACAAGCTGCTGGAGCGCGTGCAGGGCCGGCCGCTGTTGCTGGCCGCCGTGGACGCGGCGCTGGCCTCGCGTGCCGAGCCCGTGGTCGTGGTCACCGGGCACGAGCGCGAGCGGATCGAGACGCTGCTGGCCGACCGCCGGGTTACCACGGTGCACAATCCGGACTACGCCGAGGGGCTGTCTACCTCGCTCAAGGCCGGGGTGGCGGCGCTGCCGGGAACGGTGGACGGCGCGCTGATCCTGCTGGGCGACATGCCGGGGTTGCGCGCGCAGACGCTGGACCGCCTGATCGACGCTTTCGACCCCGCGGGCGGGCATACGATCTGCGTGCCGCTGCGCCAGGGCCGGCGCGGCAACCCGGCCCTCTTCGCCCGCCGGTTCTTTCCGGAGATGCAGGGCCTTGCCGGCGACGTCGGGGCCCGCCGGCTGCTGGAGGAGTACGGCGACCAGGTGGTGGGGGTCGAGATGCCCGACGACGGAGTCCTCGTGGACCTGGACACTCCGGACGCCCTCAAGAGCTATACCGGCGCGAGCGAGCCGCAGTCCTGACCGGCCGACTGCCCGGCGCCGGACCCTTCAAGCGCCTCCCGCAGAAAATCGACGACCGCCCTGTCGCCGCCGTGGTCCCAGAGGTCCACGTGGCCCCCGTTCTCCAGGTACAGCCAGCGCTTGGGCGAAGGGGCCGCGTCGTACAGCCGCTTGCCCATCGCCGGCGGGATGGTCTGGTCCTGGCCGCCGTGCATGATCAGGATGGGCGCGGCGACCCGGCGGATGCGGGCCAGGGAGTCATAGCGATCGCGCACCAGCCAGCGCGCCGGCAGATACCAATAGTGGGTCTGCGCGACCGCCGCGATCGAGGTGAAGGGCGCGTCCAGCACCACGGCGCCCACCGGGTGCTCGGCCGCCAGCGCGACGGCGACCCCGGTGCCCAGCGACTCGCCATAAATGGCGATGCATGACGGCGACACGCCCTGCCCCGCCAGCCAGTGCAGCACCCCTTGACTATCCCGCAGAATGTCCGGCTCGGCGGGCTTGCCCGGATTGCCGCCGAAGCCCCGGTACTCCGCCAGCAGCAGGCCGAAGCCGTTCTTCACCAGGGGACGCAGCTTGTCCGCCCGGTCCGCGATGTCGCCGGTGTTGCCGTGGAAAGCCAGCACGACGGACCCGCCGACGTTCGGCGGAACGTACCAGTGCTGCAGCGGCAAGCCGTCGTGGCTGCGCGTCGTCACGACGCGGAGGTGGGGGAAGCCCGCGGCGTCCGGATCCGGCCGAGCCGGCGTCCCGTTGTAAAGCAGACGGCGCTGCGCTGCGAACATCGTCCCCGCCAGGCCCACATAGCCCAGCGCGGCCGTTCCCAGCAGATAGGCGGTGAGACTCATGCTGCCCAGGATAGCGCCGGCGCCGGCGCTGTCATCTCCCCTCGCGCCTCAAGACCCTGGCATCGTTTCGACCAGCTTGCGGAGATCGGCCGTCGACAGCGGGGAGTCCACCGGCGACTCCTCCGGCGCCCGCACCACGCTCTCCGGCTCGGCCGACCGGCCGACCTGGACATCGCCGCCGATTTCGCCGCCGGCCTGGACGCAGAGCTCGCCATAGCGGATCTTGCCCTGGACGCGACCGGGGGCTTCCACCGTCAGGCGACCGCGCACCATCAGCGTGCCCTCGAAGGTGCCGGCGATGACGGCCTCGTCGACCTCCGCGGTGCCGATGAAGCTGCCGCCCTCGGCGACCTGGAAGGCACGGCAGGGCAGGCTCGCTTCGACCTGTCCCTTCACCACGAAGGTATCGCAGGCCTTCACCGTCCCTTTGAACACGACCTCGCAGCCGATGACCAGTTCGCCGTCGCGCGGATGATTCGCGTCGCCGTCGCGCGCGGCGTCCCGGCCCGGCCGCCCGGCGCACTTGCCGCGCTGCTTCACCACGCCGCTGGAATCGACGACCCGCGACGGAATACCCGGTACCAGCGGGCGCGTCATCCGCCCCCCGCCCTGAGATCCGTGATCGGCGGCCCGCTTGATCCGATCGGCGTGCCTGTTCCCGTACAAAACACCCTCCTTGCCCTCGGGGTGCGAGGTTGTCCGCTCGCCGCAGGTAAGTCGCGTTACCCCTTCCTCAGGCTCGGGGATACGCGGATGCTGTGGCGAATATGTGACGCCGGCGCATTGACACGTGTCAGATTTCCCGGCCCTGGCCGCGTGATCCCGCCGCGGCGGCTACCCCTCAGCCGGCGTTATACCCGACCGCCAGAAGGCCGCAAGGGCCGCGATCTCCTCGCCCAACGGCCGGGACTCCACGACCGGCGGCACGAAGCGGCGCACCGTGGCCAGGCTCTCGCGCAGCGGCGGCGCCGGGGCTCGCCCGGTCACGTGCAAGGCCTGGCTGCACACCGCCGCCAGGGCGGCCAGCGCCGCTTCCAGGCAGTCCGCCGCCTCCTGGTGTTGGCGCCAGGCATGGAAGACCGGCACCGCCACGTCGTTCTGCCCGAAGCCGCCGCCCTCGCTGCCGGGCAGCAGCGTCGGCTGCGCGGCGCGCCGGGCCTGTTCCGCGAAACCCGCGGCCGTGAAGCCGAGGCAGCCCAGATAGCCCTCGCCGGCCTGGAGCTGGTGCGGCAGGCGCGACACGCGGCCGTCCAGCAGCTTGGTCAGATGCCGGTCGCACAGCAGCGCCAGGTCGGCGTAGACCGCCGTCAGCGCGTCCACCGCCGGGTAGACCCGAGCGTTGTGATAGCCGCCGTTCGAGATCACCCGACCCAGGGGATGGGCGCTGTCGGGCGCCAGGTAGACCGGATTGTCGGTGACCGCGCTCAGGCTGCGCTCGGCCACCTCTTCCAACTGCCGCTGGGCGCGCTGCGCCTGCCCCAGGACGCGCGGCAGGATGCGCCAGCTCACCGGCGCCTGATAGGGGCGCCGGACGCCCCCCGCCCCGTCCAGCCAGCCGCGCAGCCGGCCGAGTGCGCGGGCCTCGTCGGGATCGCCCCACAGCTCGTCCAGGGCCGCGTCATAGGCCTCCATCGGCGCCGCCAGGGCTTCGATGGACAGCGCGAACACCTGCCCGGCCAGCTCCAGGCGATGTCGCCCGGCCAGCGCCGCGTCGGCGGCCAGCGCGGCGGAGACCGGGCTGCCGTTGATCAGCGCCAGCGCTTCCTTCTCCGCCAGCGGGAACCGCTCGGCCAGGGGGGCGAAAAGATGGGAGAGCGGCAGGATCTCCCCGGCGCTCCCGGTCCCTCCGGTCGGCACCTCCGGCAGCGTCCCGGCGTCGAGCATGCCCGCGACCGCTTGCGCCAGCGCCGGGGAGACGGCGGCGTGGCCTTCCAGGAAATTCGCCAGGCGCGCCAGCACAATGCCCCGGACAGTGCGCCCCGGCAGCGGATCGCCGAAAGCCGTCATGGGCCCGAACGGCGGCGTGCGCGCATGCTCCCGGCGTTGCTTCAACGTGAAGCGCTCGTGCGCGCGCTGCCCATAACCAGAGGTCACGCCGTAGACCACCACCTCCGGGTCGCTGTCCAGCAGCGCCAGAAAGCCGCGGCGCGACGCCTCCATGTTAGCGACCGCCGACTCGTGGAGCCGGACGCGCCCGCCCCGCCAGGCAACCGCTTCAAACGCCGCCAGATCGATGTCCGCCCGCCGCTGCAAGACCAAGTCCATCTCCGCCTCTCTTCCGCCGATCCGCCCGTACGCGATCCTCCTGGATAGGCGCGATACGCCGCCGGCGCAAATCCAGCGACCCGCGAACCCTTGCGCCGGCGTATCGTTGTATTATCGCAATGATCAAAGCGGCCGGGAAGTCAGCGAAAGTGGGCCGGCGGTGCACACACGCCCGGCACCGTACCGCTGGTCTGTATCGCCCTGTCGCGACTCTTCGGCGGCATGGCCACTGCATGAAAAAACTTAAGTTTAAAGACAGGTTATCAATCCGGAACGCTTGTATAAATTCGTGTCTCAAGGCAAATACACGCGGCACACGGATGCGTGATCTGCGGGGGGCGCTATTTTTTCGTCCGCTGCGCTTTACAGTCGACGCCCAGAGCGGTTAGTCGTAGCCGCGTTCATATCACGTCAAGCGAATGGAGAAGGAGCCGAAACATGGCGTATCGCTTCGGCCGCACCATGGCGGCGGCCCTGTTCACCGTCCTGTTGGCCGGCGGCGCGGCGGGCATGGCGGCCCCTGCCGCGGCACAGGACTCGCAGGCCGGCTCGGGGCAGTCGGCGGGCCAGCAGTTCAGTGACGCGAAGCTGCAGGCCTTTGCGGTTGCCGCGGTCGAGGTGTCGGACCTCCTGCGGGAATGGCGCCCGAAGATCCAGGCCGCCCGGCAGGACGGCAACCAGGACGAGCTCAACCGGCTGCGCGAGGAGGCGAACACCCAGCTTCTCGACACGATCCAGGGCACCGACGGGATCACGGTCGACGAATACAAGAACATTTCCGCCACCGCGCGCGAAAACAAGGAACTTTATCAGCGGCTGAACGACATGGTGAAGCAGTTGCGCGATCAGCAAGGCTGACGCAGCACCTGCCGCGAGCGGGGCGACAAGGTGCGCGGCGCCGGCCGCGTGGCCTTGTCGGGTCCGTAAGTGCGCGCAGAGCCCGCCAGGTCGAGCGGTCCGGCGGAAAAGGGCGCGCGGCGCGCGACACCTTCGATTCAATTCCTTTTCAAAGTTTGTTAACAAGCCCACTCCCACTATCGGGCCGATCGGACCCCTGTCTTGACGTGCCGGATGGTGCAAGGAGACGTGACGCCAGACATGCCCTCCGTCGCCGACCTATGTCCATGCACGCATGGCGTCGCGCGATGTTCGCGGCGAACGAACCGGTGTGTCCGCCGCTCCGGACGGACTCCACTGCTCGCGCGCCGGAGCTGACGCGCAATGAAACCCTGGGCTCCCTGGCTGCGCGCACGTTCCATCCGGGCAAGCTTTCTCGCGATCAATGTCCCGCTCGTCCTGATCGCCCTCCTGACGCTGTTCGGGTTCTTCGAATACAGTGCACACTCGCGGGCCATGAGCGCGCTGCACGACAAGCTTGAACGGTTGGGCGCGAACCAGGCCGCGGTGCTGGCAGAGTCCCTCTGGAACCTGGACCACGAGCGCGTCCAGTTGATCCTGGAGGCCTCCGCGGACGACCCGGATATCCGCGGCATGGCGGTCTACGACGACATGGACAACAAGCTGGGGGCCGTTGGCAGCATCGACGACCGCGACGATGCGGGGCTGACCGCGCGGCGGACGATCCGATACAGCGTCGATGGCCAGAGCGAGACCATTGGCACCTTCGTCGTGGCCCTCACCGACGCGCGCATCCAGGCCCGCACGCGCGAACGGATCGTATTCGCCGCGGTTCTGGCCGGCCTCGTCCTGCTGTCGGTGGTCGTCAGCGCGGTCATCGCCAACCGCTGGACGATCGAGATTCCCTTGCAGCGCCTGCTGGACTCGATCGACCGAACGGAAAGCGGCGGCCAGCGCTATCCGGTGAGATGGCAGAGCCACGACGAGATCGGCGCGGTCGTGACCGCCTTCAACCGCATGCAGGCGCGCCAGCAGCGCTACGAGGAAGAGCTGCACCGGGCGCGCGACGACCTGGAGCGGCGCGTGGCCGAGCGCACCGCCGAGTACGCCCGCGCCCGCGACGAGGCCGAGGCCGCGAACAAGGCCAAGAGCGGCTTTCTGGCGAACATGAGCCACGAGCTGCGCACGCCGCTGAACGCCATCATCGGCTTTGCCGAGATCATGGAGAACGAGGCGCTGGGGCGGCTGGGCAGCCCCCGCTATCTGGAATACGCCAAGGACATCCGGGCCAGCGGCCAGCATCTCCTGGGGCTGATCAACGACCTCCTCGACCTGTCCAAGGCCGAGGCCGGAAAGCTGGAGCTCAACGAAACCGGGTTCGACCTGCGCGATGTCATCGAACAGGCCCTCGCCATGGTGCAGCCCCGCGCCGCGAAGGCCCAAATCTCGCTGCGCCGCGTCCTGGTCGACGACCCGCCCCAGGTCTGGGCGGACGAGCGCAAGATCAAGCAGGTCCTGCTCAACCTCCTGTCCAACGCGGTCAAGTTCACTCCCGCGGGTGGCAAGGTGACGGTCGAGCTGCTGTGGGACGGGACACGTCCCGGGTTCGCCGTGATCGACACCGGCATCGGCATCTCGGAGGAAGACATCAGCCAGGTCATGCAGCCGTTCAACCAGGTGGATTCGTCGTTCAACAGGAAATTCGAAGGCACGGGTCTCGGCCTGCCACTCGCCAAGTCGATGGTGGAGCTGCACGGCGGCGAGCTGAGCGTCGACAGCCGGCCCGGCGCGGGAACGCGCATGACGGTGCGGTTGCCGCAGGAACGCACCCTCCGGTCGGAAAACATGCCGGCGGCAGCCGGGCAAAGCTGAGGCGCCGCCCGGGTCCCTCCGCCATTCGACCGCGGCACCCGGTGGCCGAAGCCCGGGGAGTTCGCGCCCGGCCTTTCATCGGGCTGGCGTGCGCGGGCGCAACCTGCTAGGGGCCATCGGTCATGGAAGTTGATCTCACTTGGAGCGGGGACGTGCTGCGCCTGTCCCTGCTGGTCGGAGCCATGCTCTGTGCCGGCGTTCTGGCGGGCTTCGTGGCCGGCCTTCTGGGCGTCGGCGGCGGCATCGTCATCGTCCCGGCCCTGTTCCAGGCCTTTGCCATGCTGGAGGTCGACCCCGCCGTGCGCATGCACCTGGCGGTGGGCACCTCGCTGGCCACGATCATCCCCACGGGCCTGCGTTCGGCGCGGTCGCACCACGCCCGGGGGGCGGTCGACCTGGACCTGCTGAAGGCGTGGGGCGTGCCGGTGCTCCTGGGCGTCATCCTGGGCAGCGCGCTCTCCGGCGTGGTGAGCGGGGAGGTGCTGACCGGCGTGTTCGCCGTCGTCGCCCTTGCCGTGGCGGTCCACATGGCGCTGTTCGGCCGCCAGGCCCGCCTTGCCCCGGCGCTGCCCGGCCAGCCGGTCAAGAGCCTGTTGGGTCTCGTGATCGGCTGGATCTCCTCGATGATGGGGATCGGCGGCGGCACGCTCTCGGTGCCGATCCTCAGCCTGTTCAGCTATCCGATCCGCTTTGCCGTGGGCACGGCCTCCGCGATCGGCCTGATCATCGCGGTGCCGGGCACGATCGGTTTCATCCTGGCCGGCTGGGGCGCCGACAGCCTGCCGCCGCTGTCGATCGGCTACGTCAGCGTGATCGGCTTCCTGGTGGTGGTGCCCGCGACCGTGGTCACGGCGCCCTGGGGAGCGCGGGTCGCCCACACCATCCCGGAACGGGCGCTGCGGCTTGCCTTCGCGGGCTTCCTGCTGCTCACCTCGATCCGCATGTTCCATGACATCGCCATGTCATAGGTTCGCGTGGGCGATGCCCGTCACGCCGGAGGCTTCCATGACCGACAAGCCGCAGGTGGACATCCTCTACTGCACGGGATGCCGCTGGCTGCTCCGCGCCGCCTGGATGGCGCAGGAGCTTCTGACCACCTTCGAGGGCGAGCTTGGCGGCGTACGCCTCGTCCCCGCCAGCGGCGGCACCTTCGAGGTGCGCGTCGACGGCCGCCTTCTCTGGTCGCGCAGGCAGGAGGGCCGCTTTCCCGAGATCAAGGAGCTCAAGCAGCGCCTGCGCGACCAGATCGTTCCCGACCGCGATCTGGGGCACAGCGACTCGCCCGGCGGCGAAGAGGCGTAGGACACGGCGTTCCCGCCGCGCGCCCTGGCCCATCCGTTCCGTGTCACGGCTTGCTCACAACCCGCCCAACCCGAGGCGATCCTCACGACGTCCGCCACCAAGCGGACACCGAATTGGCGCAACAGAAGCGTGGTTCGCTTGGCTACAACCTGACGGTGAGACCTTGCCGGGCCGGGTTGCCGAATACGCAGGCCACGGCAACGCCCGGCATCTGTGCCACGTGACAAGCCAAAGGGGATCGGAAGGGGGTGCGCATGGCGCGATGGAAATTGCGTTTCGCAACTGCGATGATGACGACAGCGGCGATCCTGGGCGCGGGCGGTGGAGCCCGTTCAGAGGACCAGCCAGATGGCATGGCGATGTCGATGGGCGGCGACGGCAACGGGAAGATGGCCATGCACATGGACATGGGCATGAGCCGCGCCGACCGCCACGCGCCGATCGGCGTCATGGGCGGCAACATGATGATGGCCGGCAAGTGGATGCTGTCCTACCGCTACATGCGCATGGCGATGGACGGCAATCGCATCGGCACCGACGACGTCTCGCCGGAGGAGATCGTCACCTCCGTGCCCAATCGCTTCGCCGCCCTGCCCGGCCAGCCACCGACGCTGCGGGTCGTGCCGACCGAGATGACGACGCAGATGCACATGTTCGGGGCGATGTACGCGCCCACGAACTGGCTGACCTTGATGGGCATGGCGTCCTATGTCGACAAATCCATGGACCATGTCACCTTCCAGGGTCCCGAGGGCACCGACCGCCTCGGCACCTTCACGACAGAGTCGGAAGGCGTGAGCGACACCAAGCTTGTCGGCCTGATCCGCCTGCTGGAGGCCGAAGGGCACCACGTGCATCTGAACGCCGGGATCAGCCTGCCCACCGGCAGCATCACCGAGCGAGACTCGATCCTGACGCCAATGAACACCCGGCCGACGGTGCGCCTGCCCTATCCCATGCAGATCGGCTCGGGGACCTTCGACCTATTGCCGGGCGTCACCTACCAGGGACGTCAGGGCGATCTCGGCTGGGGTGCGCAGTATCTCGGCACGGTCCGCCTCGACGACAACGAGGAGGACTACAAGCTGGGCAACGAGCACCGACTGACGGCCTGGGGCAGCTTCGCCTGGGCGCGCTGGATCAGCACCTCGTTCCGAGTCACCGGGCGAACCCTCGGCGACATCGACGGGATCGACCCCAAGATCGTCGGACCGGTGCAGACGGCCGACCCGGACTTCCAGGGTGGCGAGCGTATCGACCTGGCGCTCGGCATCAACCTGGCGGGCCAGGACGGCCTTCTGCGGGGGACGCGCTTCGGTGTCGAGCTGGCGGCACCGGTCTACCAGGACCTCAACGGCCCGCAAATGGAAGGCGACTGGATGATCACGGTGGGCCTGAAGCGGATGTTCTGACGAGCTTGCCGACACGGACCCAGGGAGGTGAAGGGCAGTCGCCGCGCCAATGCGGCTGCGCTTGGGCGCGGGGATGGCCCCTTCCCTCACCGACGCTCTCGACGGCCAAAGCCGCGCTGGTTACATTTCTGCGTTGTGTCCGAGGTCCCCTGTTCGTGTCACAAGGAAGCCCGCCGATGTACCGTCTTGCCTATGCCAGTTCGGCCACGATGGAAATCACGCGGCCCGCCATCCGCGACCTCTTGGAGGTCGCACGCCGCAACAATGCGCGCGACGGCATCACGGGCATGCTGCTCCTCGTGGACCGCAGCTTCTTCCAGGTTCTCGAAGGCCCCGGCGATCGCGTCGCCGCGTGCTTCCGGCGCATTCAGCGCGATCCGCGACACAGCGGCGTTCAGGTGCTGATCGACGAGGCCGCGCAGGCGCCGCTGTTCGGCGACTGGTGCATGGGGTTCCGCGAACTCGATGTCGACCAACCCGGGGCCGTGCCCCTGGACTCCTTCGACCTCTGCCCAAGAGCGTTGCGAGAGCGCGCCGCGCAGCTTGGAGAACACGGCTGGAACGTCGTCCATTTCATGCGAACATTCTACAAGATCAACTCCCAGGAAGATTTCCTTGAGACCACGGAGCTTTCCTGGTCGCGGCACACCCGCCCCGACGCGGCCGGCTAGCCCGCGTCAAGGATACAGGCGCCGCGTCGTCCAGCTCTCGCCATCCTCGGCGCGCAGGTACTCCAGGCGATCGTGCAGCCGGAACCGCCCCTCGCGCCAGAACTCGATGCGCACGGGGCGGACGCGGAAGCCGGACCAGTGCGGCGGTCGCGGAACCTGGCCGACGGCATGTTTCGCGCCGTACTGCGCCGCCCGTTTCTCCAGTTCGTAGCGCGACTCCAGCTCGCGCGACTGCTTGCTGGCCCAGGCGCCGATCTGGCTGCCCCGGGAGCGGCTGGCGAAGTAGGCGTCGGCCTCTTCCGGGCTGACCGGCGTCACCTCGCCCTCGACGCGCACCTGGCGACGCAGGGACTTCCAATGCAGCAGCAGCGCCGCCTTGGGATGCGCCCGCAAATGCCGGCCTTTGCGGCTTTCCAGGTTGGTGTAGAAGACGAGGCCCCGCTGGTCGAACCCCTTCAGCAGCACCATGCGCACCGCGGGCATGCCGTCCTCGCCCACCGTCCCCAGCGCCATGGCGTTGGGGTCGTTCGGCTCGCTGGCCTCGGCCTCGGCATACCATTCGCGCAGCAGGCCAAAGGGATCTTCGGGTGGGCTGTCGGCAAACATTGCGGCCCTCTCGCGGTTGCCCGGAAACGCGACTCGGGTTCGAACCTAGATCGCGACGGCCCCAAGGCCAAGCGCTCCCTGCCGCGGCGCGGAACACTTGGAAAACCTTGCGGCATATATTAACTGGTGCGTCGCGATGTTGCGTACCGCGGCGGTGACGCCCCAGAGTCGCACTCTTCCGTCTCGATCGCCGGTTTGGGGACAATTCGGACGAAGCAGGCCAGATGCAGGACCTCTACACAGTCTTGGGAGTCAGCCGGCAGGCCAGTCAGGACGACATCAAGAAGGCCTATCGCAAGCTGGCGAAGAAGTACCACCCGGACTTGAATCCCGGCAGCAAGGATGCCGAGCAGAAGTTCAAGGAGATTTCCCAGGCCTACGACATCCTGGCCGATCCGGACAAGCGCAAGCGCTATGACGCCGGCGAGATCGACGCGTCCGGCCAGGAACAGGCGCCGCGTGGCGGCGGCGGTTTCTACCGGACCTACACCAGCGGCGGCCGCGGCCAGAAGTACCGGCATTTCGACTTCGGCGAGGAATTCAAGGCGGAGGACATCTTCGCCGATCTCTTCGGCGGCGGCTTCGCCGGCGCGGGCACGCGCACCCGCGCG
Source organism: uncultured Rhodovibrionaceae bacterium (assembly GCA_964561005.1). GTDB lineage: Bacteria > Pseudomonadota > Alphaproteobacteria > Kiloniellales > Rhodovibrionaceae > CAZLNO01. The sequence goes on from CAZLNO010000001.1 coordinate 42,849, forward strand.
CGCGCCGGCGGCACCGGCCTGCAGGGCGAGGACATCAACTATTCGGTGCCCGTCAGCTTCCTGGAGGCCGCGAACGGCGGACGCAAGCGGGTGCGCCTGGCCACCGGAGAGACCGTCGACGTCAACATCCCCGCCGGCAGCGAGGACGGCGATACCCTGCGCCTGAAGGGCAAGGGCAAGCCGGGCATGGGCGGCGGCCCCCCGGGCGACGCCTACGTGAAGCTGAAGGTGCAGCCGCATCCCTATTTCACGCGCGAGGGCAAGGACATCCACGTGGAACTCCCGATCACGCTGCAGGAGGCCGTCGAGGGCGCCAGCGTCTCCGTGCCCACCATCGATGGCTCGGTCTCGATGAAGGTCCCCGCGGGGGCCAACACCGGGAAGGTGCTGCGGCTGCGCGGCCGGGGCGTGCGCACCCAGGGCGATTCCGCCCGCGGCGACCAGTACGTGAAGCTGAAGGTCGTGCTGCCCGACGAACCTGACGAGGAACTGAAGGCCTTCGTGCGCGACTGGGGTCGCAAGCACCCCTACGATCCCAGGCGCAAGGCCGGAATGGTCTGAGGTGCGAACGACAGACGGACCAGGCAGCCGACGGGAGGCACCGGCCATGGTCAAGACTCTCAAGCAAGTTGTCGTCGAGACCGAAATCGCCGAGGGCGAGATCGTCGCCTGGGTCGGCCAGGAGTGGGTCCTTCCGGTGGAAGAAGAGGGGCGCTGGCTGTTCGACGAGTCGGACATCGCGCGCATCGCGTTGATCCGCGACCTGCGGACCGACATGGCCGTGAACGACGAGGCCATCCCGATCGTGCTGCGCCTGCTGGATCAGCTCTACAGCCTGCGCCACGCGCTGGGCGAGCTGCTGGAGGCGGTGCGCGAGCTGCCCCCCGAGCACCGCAGCGCCCTGGAGCGGCGGCTGCGCGAGGTGATGGAGGCGCACGGCCACGATCCCCGCGGATAGGCTTGCGGGTCCCCCCCTGGCCTCTATCACATGCCTAGGCGGCGCGCGCGACGCGCCCCTCGGCCGTGGTCAGCAGGTCCTCCAGGCTGTTTTCCCGTACCGCCGTCGTGGCGCTCGCCAGTTCGCGGACCGCCTCGGCCACCGGGGGCGGCCAGCCGTTGCCCGGCCGCAGCGACAGGGCCAGGGCGTCGAGCAGATCGCCCAGCGTCGTCCCCGCGAGATCGCGCGCCAGCAACCAGCGCCCGCCGCCGGTGCGGGCCGCGTAGTTCCCCCGGCGCAGCGCGGCCAGCACGTCGTCGACCTCCGCCGGCGTCGCCGGCAGGCCCTTCACCAGTTCGATCCGCGTCAACTGCCGGCCCTCGCGTTGCGCGGCGCGCAGGCGATACAGCATCGAAAGGGCCAGGGCCAGGTTGCCGGCCGCATCCGGCCGCGCGCCCCCACGCACCGCGGCGGCCCGGAATTCCGGCAGCGCGGCGGTCACCTCCGCGCCCAGCAGCACGACGGTCCAGGACAGATACAGCCACAAGAGAAAGATCGGCAGCGTCGAGACGGCGCCGTAGACGACCTGGTAGGAGGGAAAGAACCGGAGGTACAGCCCGAAGCCGTAGGTCAGCACCTCGAACAGCAGCGCGGAGACAAGGCCGCCGAGCAGCGCGTGCCCGACATGAATCCGCCGATTCGGCACCACGAGAAACGCCAGGGCGAACGCCAGGGCCGCCAGCATGAACGACAGCAGCCGGGACAGCGGCAGCCAGGACGCCGCCCGCTCCAGTCCGGCGAACTCCACGGCGGCGAACAGCACGCTGGACAGCGACAGCGAGCTGCCCAGCAGCAGCGGCCCCAGCGTCAGCAACGCCCAGTACACCAGCAGCCGCATGGCCGTCGGACGCACTTCCTTCACCCGCCAGATGGTGTTGAACGCGCCGTTGATGTTGGCCAGCAGCAGCACCGCCGTGACCGCGAGACCGACGATGCCGGGACCCGTCAGCGCGCTCGCCTTCTCGATGAAGCCGCGCAACCGGCCGGTGATCTCCTCGCCCGCCTCGGGCAGCAGGTCCTCGAACAGCAGTGCCAGGATGCGCTCCTCCACGCCCTCGAAAGCCGGAAAGGCCGCCAGCATCGCCAGCGCGATCGCCAGCAGCGGCACCAGCGCCAGCAGCGAGGTGTAGCTGAGCCCGGCGGCGAGGCGCAGGCCGTCGTCGTCGCTGAAACGGCTGGCGGTATAGGCAAGAAAGCGCGCGACCCGGCGCCCCTGCGTCATCAGGCGCAGCCAGGCTCGCGCGCGCCGCAACAATTGCGAAAGTGTCCGTGCGGGCATCGCGTTGCCCTTCTTTGCGTGAAAGCGATGACGGAAGTATAAGCCCGTCGACGCGCCGGATCGAACAACCCCGGCGACGGTCGCCACGGACACGGCCGCGGCGTTTGATCGGCCGGGGCGATGGTGTAGGATGCCGCCACTTTCCACGCGGCGCGCACGCGGAACCACAAGCGAGGACCGGATGGCCGAAGACATGTCCCTGATGCAGGGCAAGCGCGGAATTGTCATGGGCGTGGCGAACGACCGCTCGATCGCCTGGGGCGTCGCCAAGCAGCTCCATGCCCACGGCGCCCGGCTCGGGTTCACCTACCAGGGCGACGCGTTGCTGAAACGCGTGCGGCCCCTGGCCCAGCAGGTGGAGGCTGAGCTGCTGGAGCCCTGCGACGTGTCCGACGACGCCTCCATCGAGGCCGTGTTCAGGAAGGTCGAGGAGACCTGGGGCGGCCTGGATTTCCTGGTGCACGCCATCGCCTACGCCGACCGCAACGAGCTGAAGGACAAGTACGTCCACACCACCCGCCAGGGCTTTCTGCGCAGCCTGGACATCTCCTGCTACTCCTTCACCGCCGTGGTCCAGCGCGCCGCGCCGCTGATGACCGAGGGCGGCAGCCTGCTGACCATGACCTACTACGGCGCCGAGCGCGTCATGCCGCACTACAACGTGATGGGCGTGGCCAAGGCGGCGCTGGAGGCCTCGGTGCGCTATCTGGCCGCCGACCTCGGCGACGCGAACGTCCGCGTCAACGCCATCTCCGCCGGGCCGATCCGCACCCTGGCGGCCAGCGGCATCGGCGACTTCCGCTATATCCTGCGCTGGAACGAGCTGAACTCGCCCTTGCGGCGCAACGTGACCATCGACCAGGTGGGCGGCGCGGCGCTCTATCTGCTGAGCGACCTCTCCACCGCGGTCACCGGCGAGGTGCACCATGTCGACTCGGGCTATCACACCGTCGGCATGATGGCGGTGGACGCCGCCCCGCAGCTCGCCGAGCTCCTGGAAAGCCTGAAGCGGGAGCCCTCGCCCTAGGGCGCGCCCACGGGGTCCGTGCCATGCCCGGCAGCAGCTTCGGCCAGGCCTTCACCTTCACCACCTGGGGCGAGAGCCACGGGCCGCAGATCGGCTGCGTGATCGACGGCGTGCCGCCGGGGATTGCGCTCGACGAGGCGGACATTCAGCACCACCTCGATCGTCGTCGCCCCGGCCAGTCGCGCTATACCACCCAGCGCCAGGAGGCCGACCAGGTGCGCATCGTCTCCGGCGTGTTCGAGGGGGTCGCCACCGGCACGCCGATCGCGCTGGTCATCGAGAACCAGGACCAGCGCTCCAAGGACTATTCCGACATCAAGGACAAGTTCCGGCCGGGCCACGCCGACTATACCTATCTGGCCAAGTACGGCCTGCGCGACTATCGCGGCGGCGGCCGCTCCTCGGCGCGCGAGACGGCGATGCGGGTCGCGGCGGGCGCGGTCGCACGCAAGGTACTGGCCCACGTTCTGGGCCATGAGGTGACGATCCGCGGCGCGCTGGTGCAGCTCGGGCCGCACGCCATCGACCGCGAGCGCTGGGACTGGGCGGCGGTCAACGACAATCCCTTCTTCTGCCCCGATCCGCAGGCGGCGGCGACCTGGGCGGCGCATCTCGACGAGGTGCGCAAGGCCGGCAGCTCCGCCGGCGCGGTGGTCGAAATCATTGGCGAGGGTGTGCCCGCCGGCCTGGGCGAGCCGGTGTACGACAAGATCGACGCCGACCTGGCGAAGGCGCTGATGAGCATCAACGCGGTCAAGGGGGTGGAGATCGGCAACGGCTTCGCCGCCGCCGCCACGCCGGGCGAGGACAACGCCGACGAGATGCGGATGCAGGACGGCAAGCCCGTCTTTATGTTTAACACCAACGGCGGCGTGCTGGGCGGCATCACCACCGGACAGCCGCTGGTGGCGCGCTTCGCCGTGAAGCCCACCTCCTCCATTCTCATCCCGCGCCGCAGCGTCGACCGCTTCGGCAACGAGGTGGAGGTGCGCACCAAGGGCCGCCACGATCCCTGCGTGGGCATCCGGGCGGTGCCGGTCGGCGAGGCCATGATGGCCCTCGTCCTGGCCGACCACCTGCTGCGCCAGCGCGGCCTGACCGGCGCCGCCGGCCCCGTGCCGCCCCGCGAGGGCTAGCCCTCGGCGGGCGCCAGCGCCGCCTGGGCGCGCGGCAGCATCATGGCGGCCAGCGCGATCAGCCCGGCCATCCCGGCCAACACCACGAACAGGGCCTGGAAGCCGCCGCCGTAGGCGTGGAGGCCGGAGACCAGCGGCACGGCCAGCGCACTCACGCCCAGGGAAAGCACGTACTTCAGGGCGTACAGCCGGGACCGCCAGGCGCTGCCGACGTGCCGGGCGACCAGGGTGTCATGGATCGGGATCTCGCCGAACACCGCCGCCATCAGCACCAGCGAGAGGAGGAGCAGCCCGACACCCTCCAACACGCCGGCGGCCAGTAGCAGCGGCACCTGCAAAATCGTGATCAGGACGAACACCGGACGAATCGGCTGGCGGTCGATCAGCGTGCCGACCAGGATCTGCGTGAAGGCGGCGACCGTCAGCACGATGCTGGCGCGAATGCCGATCCCCAGCAGGTCGGCGCCGCCGCCCAGGCGCGCCTCGAACAGCTTGGGCAGCACGATCGTGGTGCTGTGAAAGATCAGCCCGCCGCAGAACGCCGCCACCGCCAGGATGGCGAACAGCCGCGCCAGCGCCGGCCCGGTCAGCGGCTCGGCCGGCGGCGTCGGAGCCGGCCGCCGGGGCGCCTGCCCGCGCCGTCCCTGGCGCACCAGCAGCCCCACATAGGCGGCCCCGGTCAGCGCCGCCGCGGCCGCCGGTAGCGCGAAGGCGGCGCGCCAGTCGTACAGGCTCGCCAGCCCGCCGGCCACCAGCGGCGCCGCCGCCACGCCGAGGTTGCCGAACACGCCGTTGACGCCCAGCGCGCGACCGACCTTCTCTCGCCCCTCGACCACCAGGGCGATGCCCACAGGGTGATAGATCGCGGCGGCCAGACCGATCAGGCCCAGCCCGAGCGCGAGCGTCAGCGGGTCCGGGGCCGCCGCCGTGACCGCCGCCCCGGCCGCGAGACCGAAGAACATCACGGCGATCAGGACCTCGCGCGAGACCCTGTCACCCAGCCAGCCGGCCGGCAGCGTTCCCGCCCCGAAAGCCACGAAGGCCGCCGTCGAGGGCAGCAGCAGCTCGCCATAGTCGCCGCCGAAGCTGCGCTGCATCGCCAGCACGACCGTCGGGTGCAACAGCAGGAACATGTGGGTGTAAAAATGCCCCAGGTTGAGGGCCAGAAAACGCAGGCCGGTGGCGGGCATCCGGGATCTCCTGTTTCGCGCGGCCGGCGGCGTGACGCGCCTGAACGGCGCGTCCCCCTCCCTGGCCCTCCCCCAAAGGGGGAGGGGACGCTGTCTCAATGGTTTGAGTCTACTCAGCAGCAGTCCCTTCCCCCTCCGGGGGAAGGTTAGGATGGGGGGCGCGCCGTTCAGGCGCGTCACGGTCCTCGTACCTGACACCCTGCCCTATCCCGGCCTGGCCGGCTTGCGCTAGACTGCCCTTCCATGTCGCCAAGCAGCCAACTTCGTGTTCGCCCCGAGGACCTCGCCACGCCGCGGGCGGTGGTCGCCTTCGCCGCGGACTATCCGCCCGGCCACCGGATCGACTGGCACGACCACGCGCGTCATCAATTCGTTTACGCAACGACCGGTGTGCTGACCCTGCATGCCGAGACGGGAAGCTGGGTGGTGCCGCCGCAGTTCGGCGTCTGGGTGCCGGCGGGAACGCGCCACGCCCTGGCCATGCACGGCCCGGTCGCGCTGCGCACGCTCTACGCCGCGCCCGACGCCGCGCCCTTGCCCCCGGCGCGGTGCGGCGTTTTTCAGATGACGCCGCTGCTGCGCGAACTGATCCTGCGCCTGATGCACCGGCCACGCCTCTACGACGAGGCCGGCGCGGACGGGCGGCTGGTGGGCGTGCTGCTGGACGAGCTGTCGGTGCTGCCGCCGGCGCCACTGCACCTGCCCTGGCCGCGCGATCCGAGGGCCATGCGCGTGGCCGAGGCCATCCAGGCCAACCCGGCCGACCAGCGCACTCAGGCCGACTGGGCCTGCCGGGCCGGCGCGGCGGAGCGCACCCTCGCCCGGCTGTTCGTGCGCGAGACCGGGCTGAGCTTTCGGACCTGGCGGCGGCGGGCGCGCATGCTGCACGCGCTGCATCGGCTCGCCGGCGGCGCCTCGGTCACCGCAACGGCGCCGGACTGCGGCTACGACAGCGTCAGCGCCTTCGTCGCCGCCTTCCGCCACGAGCTGGGCGACAGTCCGGGGCACCACGCCGCGATTACACAAAATCCGACGTGATGTCGCATTAAAGATATTTCCCGTCGAGTCTGTCGCTTGAACGACATCGGTGTGTCGCCATCTAATAAATATCCAAACGGAACGGGTGCGCGAGGCCGCCACGGGCACAGGCCCTGCGCCGCGCCCCGGACAGATGACCACGATCAGGGGAAGATAGCTGCCATGTGTGGCATAGCCGCCCTTTGGGGCGAGAGCGATCCGAAGACCATCCAGCAAATCATCGACAAGCTGCCGCACCGCGGCCCCGACGGGACCGGGGTGCACGTCACCGACGCCACGCGCGTGGCCGGTCCGGCGACCCTCGGCCATGCACGCCTGGCCATCATCGACCCGGCCGGCGGCCGGCAGCCGATCGTCTCGGACTCCAAGGCGGGCGCGCCGGCGCTGGTCGCCAACGGCATGATCTACAACTATCGCCAGCTTCGCGCGCTGCTCCCTGGCGCGTCCTTCATCACGCACAGCGACAGCGAGAGCATCCTGCGCGGCTTCCAGCGCTGGGGCGACAGGGTCGTGGAAAAGCTGGACGGGATGTTCGCCTTCGTCCTGATCGACGACGACGGCCATGTCGTGGCCGCCCGCGACCCGCTGGGCATCAAGCCGCTGTACATGGGCCGCATCGCCGGGCGCCTGGCCTTCGCCAGCGAGATCAAGGCGCTGGCCGACGTCGCCGAGGACATCGAGGAATTCCCGGCCGGCCATGTCTACGACAGCCGCAAGGGCTTCCGCCGCTACTACGACGTGCCGAAGCCGCGCAAGCTCGACCGGAGCCAGGACGACACCCTGGCCGAGCTGCGCGGCGCCCTGGAGAAGGCGGTGGTCAAGCGCCTGCGCAGCGACGTGCCGCTGGGCTGCTTCCTCTCCGGCGGGCTGGACAGCTCGATCATCGCGGCCATCGCCCGCAAGCACCTGGACGAGCTGCACACCTTCGCCGTCGGCCTGGAGGGCTCCAGCGACCTCGCCGCCGCTCGCAAGGTGGCCGCGCATCTCGACACCATCCACCACGAGTACGTCATCGACCCCTCGGAGGTGGTGGACGTGCTGCCGCGGGTGCTGCACCACCTTGAGTCCTACGACCGCGACCTGGTGCGCAGCGCCGTGCCCACCTACTTCGTCGCCCGCCTGGCCGCCCAGGACATGAAGGTGGTGCTCACCGGCGAGGGCGCGGACGAGCTGTTCGCCGGCTACAGCTACTACGCCGACTACACCGACATGGACAAGCTGCAGGCGGAGCTGCGCCGCTCGCTGCAGGCCATGCACAACGTCAACCTGCAGCGCGTCGACCGCATGACCATGGCGCACAGCCTGGAGGCGCGGGTGCCCTTCCTGGACACCGCCATGATCGACCTCGCCATGACCATACCGGCCGAGCTGAAGCAGAAGCCGGAGAAGGGCTGCGACGGCGAGAAGTGGGTGCTCCGCAAGGCCTTCGAGGCCTGGCTGCCGGAGGAGATCGTCTGGCGCGGCAAGCTGCAGTTCGACCAGGGCAGCGGCTTCTCCGACTACCTGGCCGCGCACGCCGAGCGTCTGCACGCCGAGGGCCGGATCGAGCTCTCCGACAAGGTCCGCACGGCGGAGGAGGCGCTTTACCGCAGCCTGCTGGCCGAGACCGTCGACGACCCGGACCTGGTGCTGAACCTCACCGCCCACTGGGACGCGAACCGCGAGGACGCTGGCCCGGCCAGGCGGGCGGCCTAAACGGCGCGCCGGGCGCGCCTCAAACGTCCTTCATCAGCCGCAGCGAATCATGGATGGCGGCGTGGATGTTGCGGCTGGCCACGGCGTCGCCGACGCGAAAGAGCCGGTAGCGGCCCTCGGGGTTGCGCACCACGTCCTGGGGCCGACCGGCCAGGAGGGCGTCGTGATCCACCGCGCCGCCGTTGGACGAGCCGGCCTTGAGATCGAAGTAAAGCTCGTCCATCGGCAGCGTGCCGTGCTCCACCACCACCTGGTCGAACGGCAGCACGTGCTCCGCCTTGGCGTAGTCGTCCCAGAGCGTCGCCTCCAGCCGGTTGCCCGCCCCCTCCACGCGCAGCAGCCGGCGGTTCAGCGTCACCTGCACGCCGTGCTCGCCGAAGGCCTTGAAGTAGACCGGGTAGTTGGTGCCGCCGATGTCCGGCGCCAGGGCGCGCTCCGGCGTGACGTAGTGCACCCGGGCGCCCGCGCGCGCCAGGTATTCGGCGGCGGAGACGCCGGGATGGGCGCCGTTGTCGTCGAAGACCAGCACGTTCTCCGCCGGCCGGGCCTGGCCGCTCAGCACGTCCCAGGTCGTCCTGACCAACTCCTCCCCGGCCTCCAGGAAGCCGGTGTTCGGCAGCCCGCCGGCGGCGATGACGACCACGTCGGGGGTCTCGGCCAGCACGTCGTCGCGCTCGGCGAAGGTGTTGGTGCGGATCGGAACGCCGTAGTAGTCCAGTTCGCCCTCCAGCCAGTCGACGATGCCCAGCAGGTCGCGCCGGCGCTCCAGCGACGCGGCGAGGTTGATCTGCCCGCCGGGGCGATCCGCCGCCTCGAAGACCACCACCTCGTGTCCGCGCGCCGCCGCCACGCGCGCCGCCTCCAGCCCCGCCGGCCCGGCGCCGACCACCACGACCTTGCGCGCCGGCCCGTCCGCAAGCGTCAGGGTGTGCGGCAGGCTCCGCTCCCGGCCCGTCGCGGCGTTGTGGATGCACAGCGCATCGCCGCCCTCGTAGATGCGGTCGATGCAGTAGCCGACGCCGACGCAGGGACGGATGCGCTCCTCCTCGCCACGTTGCAGCTTGGCGGCGATCCGTGGGTCGGCCATGTGCGCGCGCGTCATCCCGACCAGGTCGACGAAGCCCTCGGCCAGGGCGTGACGCGCCGTCGCCACCTCGTTGATGCGCGCGGCGTGCAGCACGGGGATGCCCAATTCGCGCTTCACCCGTCCGGCCAGGGCCAGGTGCGGAGCGGCCGGCGCGCCCATGCCGGGAATGACGTGGGACAGGCCCTCGTCGGTGTCGATGCGGCCCTTGATGACGTTGATGAAGTCGATCCGGCCGTCGGCGACCAGGCGGCGGGCGATCTCCATGCCCTCCTCCGCCCCCAGGCCGCCGTCGACCGTCTCGTCGATCACCATGCGGATGCCCAGGATGTAGTCCGGGCCGACCTGCCGCCGGATCTCCGCGAGGACCTCGTTGCCGAAGCGCATGCGGTTGTCCAGCGAGCCGCCGTAGGCGTCCTCGCGCCGGTTGGTCCGCGGCGACCAGAAGGCGTCCAGCAGGTGGCCATAGGCCTCGATCTCGATGCCGTCCAGGCCGCCCTCCCTGCATCGCCGCGCGGCCGCGCCGAAGGCCCGCACCACGCGCTCGATGTCGAAGTCCTCCATCGCCTTCGGAAAGGCGCGGTGCGCCGGCTCGCGCACGCAGGAGGGCGACAGCACCGGCAGCCAGTCCGCCGTCATATTGGAGGTGCGCCGGCCCAGGTGGGTGATCTGGCACATCGCCGCCGCGCCGTGGGCGTGCACCGCCTCCGCCAGCGCCTGGAAGTGCGGCACGATAGCCTCGTCCCAGAGATGCAAATTGCCGAAGGCCGGCGGCGAGTCCCGGTCCACCACCGCCGAGCCGCCGATGAAGGTCAGGGCGATGCCGCCCTTCGCCTTTTCCTCGTGGTAGCGCCGGTAGCGCTCGGTCGGCAGACCGTGCTCGGAATAGTTCGGTTCGTGCGCGGTGGAACAGACGCGGTTGCGCAGCCGCAGGTTCTTCAGCGTGAACGGCTGCAGCAGCGGGTCCTTGGTCGTCGCCATGACCTCACCTTGTGTTTCTTGCATGGTTGCAAGGCGCCGCGGCTCCGTGACCGCCGCCTATGCCGCTCGCATCCCTCGTCGGTCCCGACGACAGCCAAGCACGGCGCCTCGCCGGCACCGACACTGTGCACGACCCAGGCCGCGTCGGCCAGAGACTGGCCAAGCCACCGCCGGTCCACGTTGGAGTCGCACGGCGACGCGCGGCTCGCGAGCCGGCAAAAGAAACGCCGGGGTCGAGCGGACCCCGGCGAGTGGAACAGGGAGGCGGCTCTCACACGCAAGAGGGCATCTCCAAGGCGCGCGGCCGTCGCAGGTGCGGCACCGGCCGGCCCGGGAGACGGCGAGCCCGATGGCTTCCCGCCCCCCAAGGCCGCGGCTGGCGCCCCCACTTCCCCCGAGGCACCTGACGACGGCCGAGGCCAAGAGCCGCGCCACGCGACCCGGCCAGGCGCGTCCGGCGACGCTGTCGGGCCCGACGAGGCGGGTCGGAACAGCCGGCCCCGGCAACGTGCCGGACGCGATGCGGGACCCCGAAGGTCCCCGCGGCCCTGGTCGGTCCGCAATGTCGATCCTAGGGCGCCGTCGCCGGCTGGACTGTGGGAAATCCCACACGCCGGAATCGGCAGGCCGCGAGCGACATCCGCCTCTCCGAACGCGAGCCCTTCCCCGCGAGGCCGCAAGGCCCCGCCTCGGACGGGGTCTGTGATGCGCGTCACCCGCCGGGCGACATGACGCTTGCTAGCGTGTCTTGCCAACAACGACGCGAAAAGCGATCGCCGTCACCCACAAGACGAGCGCCGGCGCTTGCCGCCGGCTTGAGAAAAGGAGCCATCGCGCCATGAAGCACACGATCGCCTATCTCATGCTGGCAACTCTCTTCGCTGCCACCCTGCCCGCCGCCGCCCACGCGGGAAACCGGGGCGACGGCGGCACGCACAAGGCGCGTTTTATCCGCCAGCAGATGACCGCATCGCAACGGACCGCCACGACCGACAACCCGGCACCGCGGAATCGGGCGGAAGAGCGGGCCGTGCCCGACACCCATGCGGTGGACTCCGCCGGGGCTGTCCCGCCGCACCTGCGCGTGCAGCTCGGCCGCGCGCACATCCGGAAATGACCTCGGCGCCGGCTGGCGGGTTCCCCGGTGAGGGGCGGCCGGCATCCCATGTCGACGCGGAAGCGGGCGAATGAAACGCACTGGACTGATAATTCTGGCAGCCTGCCTGCCGTTGCCGGCGCAAGCCGCCGAGGGCGATTACCTGGTCGGCGGCGCCGGCGTGTTCGACGCCTTCGAGTTCGACGAGGAAACTGCGGAGGGCCGGATCGAGCTGCGCTCGGGCGAGAAGCTGGGGGCGGGTCTCTTCGGCTGGCGCTTCCAGGGGATCGGGCCAATGGTCGGTTTCGCCGCCAACACCGACGGCGGCGTGTTCGGCTACGGCGGACTTTACGCCGACATGCGCGTGACCGACAATATCGTCTTCCAGCCGAGCGCCGGCCTGGGCGGCTACTCCCAGGGCGACAGCGCCGAGCTGGGCGGCGTCTTCCAGTTCCATCTGGGCGCGGAGGTCGCCTACGAGTTCGACAACGGCGACCGAGCCGGCGTATATGTGACGCATATCTCGAACGCCGACATCCACGACAGGAATCCGGGTGTGGAATCCGTGCTGCTGACCTACAGTATTTCCCTGGACCGCTTGTTCTGAGCGCCGCATGCCAAGGCGCCCGCCAGCCGGCATCCGCGCGCGCCTTCGTCTGGCCATCGGACCGGGGCTGGTTCTGGTCGCCGGCGTCCTGGGCGGCTGTGCCGACCTGCTGCGGCCGGAGATGCCGGCCGTCGATCCGGCGGCCTTCGCGGTGCCCTCACCCTGCCGCGCGGACATGCGGGTCGAGAACAACGTGCTGGCCTGCGGCCGGCGCTTGATGACCGTCGCCCGCGACTTCGGTCAAGCCGCTCACCGGCGCCTCGCCACCGTGCTGGAGGAGGACCTGGCGCCCCCCGGCAAGATCGCGCGCGCCCGGGAGGTCAGGCGGATGATCGGCAAGCACTGCCTGGAGGCGACACCGGAAATGATGGCGCTGTACGACGGCGGGGCGCGCGAAAGGGCCGTCGAGGAGGGGGTCGCGCCGCTATCCCGCTGCCTTCTCTATGCGGGCAAGGTCATGGCCCACTTCGGCGCGGCGGATCAGGCCGAGGCGCTCGACCGCGCGGTGCAGCGGCTGACCTATGCCGTGCACGCGGACGACCCCTTCTTCGGTCCGCCGCCGGGCTACGACCTGGGTCCGGTCGCGCCGGAGGCGCGCTGCGGCCCCATCGACCCGGACCGCCGCCACGCGTGAGCGGCGCTCACGGCGCCTCCGGGTCGGCGGCGCAGCGGAAACCCACCATGTCGAGCCCGATGTCGGGCGGGTTGCCGTGATGATAGCTGGCGCGCAGGCAGTGGGGATTGTTGCCCCAGCCGCCCCCGCGCAGCACAACCCGGTCCGGCCGGCCGGGGACGCGGCTGGACGTCCACTCCCAGACATTGCCCGCCATGTCGTGCAGGCCCTCGGGAGTCCGTCCCTTCGGAAAGCTGCCGACGGGCGCCGTGCGCTGGTAGCCGTCGGCGGCGTCGGGCGCGCAGCAGGCGACGGTGCCGAAGTTGGCCCGCCGGCTCGGCTGCTCGGGCGGCGCGTCGCCCCAGGGAAACAGCCGGCCGTCCGGCCCGGCCGCGGCCAGCGCCCATTCGCGCGAATCCGGCAGGCGCGCCCCGTGGAAGCGGCAGAAGGCGGCGGCGTCCTGCTGGGAGACCTGGACCACGGGATGCGCGCCGCGCGCCGCGATCGTGCTCTCGGGACCGAAGGGATGCCGCCAGTCCGCGCCGGCCACCCGCCGCCAGCGCCCGGTCCAGACATAGCCGAATCCCTTGCGCTCGGAATCGGTGAGGTGACCGGTCGCGGCGACGAAGGCGGCGAACTGGCGGTTCGTCACCTCGTGGCGCATCAGGCGGAACGGTGCGACGTCAAGCCCGTGCAGCCGCCCCGCAGGTCCCGTGTCCAGCCGGAGCCCCGGCGGCAGGCGCCCGCCGTCCAGCCTGACGAAGTCCAGCCGCCCGTCGGCCGCCGCCGATCCCGCCACGGCGAGCGCCCCGACCATCACGATCGCCCGCGGACACCAAGTGGCGGCGCGCGGCACGCAATCCAGCATCGTCGACAAGCCCTCCAGCGCATTCACGATCCGCCGTTCGCAAATCCATCGTAAACCAAAAAGAAAGCCCCCTGGGAAACCCAGGGGGCAAGTTGAACAGGGAGGCTTCACGTCTGGGAGACGTAGGACCCGAAGGCCCCTTCCGGGCCTTGCACCCGGAACACGAACCGACGTCGCCGTCGGAAACCTGTGCATTTGCTGCGTTGCAGCAACCGCTGCCCCGGAAGATAGGGACTTCGCGAATTCAGAGAAGACCAAAACCGGCACGGGTGATATGTCGCTTCCGCATAGCTGTTGCGGAGACCGACAACCCGCTGCGCAGGATCGACATCGCCCCCGCGCCCGCCAGGGGACGCCGCGCAGGACCGGGCCGCTAGAAGCGCGACTGCGCGATCTGGCGGAAGAGGAAGTCGCGGAAGACCTGCAACCGTTTCGAATTCCGCAGTTCTTCGGGATAGACGAAGTAGGCGTCTATCTGCGGCCCCTCCAGCTCCGGCAGCACGCGGACCAGATCGTCGCGGCCCTGGACGACGAACTCCGGCAGCGCGCCGATGCCCACGCCGTTGCGGATGGCGCGCATGATGGCATAGACGTTGTTCACCATCATCGCCGGCCGGCGCGCGTCCTGGCCGTCGCGTCCGGCGCGCAACAGCCAGTTGACGTCCGGCACCGGCGCCTTGACGTCGTTGCCGTAGACGATCACTCGGTGGTTTTCCAGGTCGCCGACGTCCTTGGGCATGCCATAGCGCTGCACATAGCTGGGGGCGGCGTAGACGTGCATGTGCACGGTAAAGAGGTGGCGCTGAATCAGATCCGCCTGGCGCGGCGGCGACATCCGCACGGCGACGTCCGCCTCACGCATCGAGAGGTCGAGTTCCCGATCCTCCAGCACCAAATGCACCTCGATCTCGGGATAAACCTCGATGAACTCACGCATGCGCGGGGCCAGCCAGGTCGAACCGAAGGCGACCGTCGTCGTGATGCGCAGCGGCCCCTTCGGCCGGTCCTTGCTCTCGGTGAGCTGCGCCTCGGTCATGGCCAGCTTGCCGAAGACCTCGTGCGCCGTGCGGTACAGCAACTCCCCCTGCTCGGTCAGCAGCAGGCCGCGCGCGTGCCGGTGGAACAGCGGCACCTTCAGCGATTCTTCCAGCGCCGAGATCTGCCGGCTGACGGCCGACTGGCTCAGGTTCAGCAACTCCCCGGCATGGGTGAAGCTGCCCGCTTCCGCCACGGCATGGAACACGCGCAGCTTGTCCCAGTCCATGATGCTGGGGCTGGGACCGGCATGAGGTCTGCTGGCTAACGGCTGTCGCATATCTCAAGCGTTCAGGTGCGCACCCGCCCCCTGTCCTCTCCGTCGCGGTCTGGTCACGCGCTCCGAGCCGCGCAACCTCGGCACTATAGCCATTCGCGGCGCGCATGTCCCGCTTTGAGTCAAAGGCCGCGCGGCGGTGCGTTATTCCGCGGCACGGGCCTCCGCGGCCTCCTGTTCGGCCAGGAAGCGCTCGGCCTCCAGCGCGGCCATGCAGCCCATGCCGGCCGCCGTCACCGCCTGGCGATAGATCTTGTCGCGCACGTCCCCGGCGGCATAAACACCCGACACGTTCGTCGCCGTGGAATCCGGCGCTGTCAGGATATAGCCGCCCTCGTCCATGTCGACCTGGCCGCGGAACAGCTTGGTGGCGGGATCGTGGCCGATGGCAATGAACACGCCGTCGACCGCCAGCTCCCCCGTCTCGCCGGTCTTGACGTTGCGGGTGCGCACGCCGGTCACGCCCGGCGGATTGTCCTCGCCCAGGATTTCCTCGACGACGGAGTCCCAGCGGAACTCGATCTTGGGATTGCGGAACAGCCGCTCCTGCAGGATCTTCTCCGCGCGAAGCTGATCGCGGCGGTGGATCACCGTCACCTTCTCCGCGAAGTTGGTCAGGAACAGCGCCTCCTCGGCCGCGGTGTTGCCGCCGCCGACCACGGCGACCTGCCTGCCGCGATAGAAGAAGCCATCGCAGGTGGCGCAGGCCGACACCCCGGCGCCCATGAACTTGCGCTCGCTCTCCAGCCCCAGCCAGCGGGCCTGGGCGCCGGTGGCGATCACCAGGGTATCGCCCAGGTAGGTGTCGCCGGAATCGCCCGTGGCGCGGATCGGGCGCCTGGAGAGATCGACGTCCACGATGGTGTCGAACACCACCTCGGTCCCGACGTTGCGGGCCTGGGCCAGCATCTGCTCCATCAGCCAGGGGCCTTGAATCGGGTCGGCGAAGCCCGGATAGTTTTCGACGTCCGTGGTGATGGAGAGCTGTCCGCCCGGCTGCAGACCCTGCACCAGAACCGGCTTGAGGTTGGCGCGCGCGGCGTAGATCGCCGCGGTGTAGCCGGCCGGGCCGGAGCCGATGATCAGGATCTTGCTGTGATGTTCGCTCGCCATGGCCGATTCCCTTCGTGATCCACGCTAGAACATAAGCAAAGGATTGTGGGGTCGCAACGCGCGCCGCCGGCCTCCCCTCCCGCACCGCCTTCGTGGTAGCTTGATGCCGCCATGTCTGAGCATGCCTCACCCCTCCCGTCGACGCGCGCCTACCAGAGGGCCCGCCCCTCGCTGCTGCGGCGCGTCCTGCCGCGCTCCCTGCTGGGCCGCGCGATGCTCATCGTGGTGACCCCCGTGGTCCTGGTCCAGGCGATCTCCGCCTATGTGTTTTTCGAGCGCCATTACGACATCACCACCCGCCGGCTGGCGGAGGCGCTCGCCGGCCAGATCGCGGCGGCCGTGGCCCTGTTGGAGGACCCGCGGATCGAGTTGACGCGCGAAGAAGTTTTCCGGCTGAGCCGCCGGACGATGTGGCTGCGCCTGCGCTTCACCGAGGGCGCCGGCCTGCCGCCCGACGCGCCGGCGCCGCGCAACACCATTCTCGACCAGCGGCTGATCCGTGCCCTGGAGCAGCGCCTGGAGGACCCTGTCGCGATCGACACCTACACCCTGCCGGAGGACGTGCGGGTCTGGGTCGCGATCCCCGAGGGCCTGTTGCAGGTCACCGTCCAGCGCAAGCGGATCTTCAGCTCCACCACCTATCTGGTGGTGTTCTGGGCCGTGGGCAGCGGCATTCTCCTGATGGCCGTGGCGATGGTGTTCATGCGCAACCAGATCCGGCCGATCCGACGTCTGGCGGTGGCGGCCGAGCGCTTCGGCAAGGGGCTGGCGGTGCCGGCGTCCTTCAAGCCGGAAGGGGCCAACGAGGTGCGCCAGGCCTCCGCCGCCTTCATTCAGATGCGCGAGCGCATCGAACGCCAGATCCAGCAGCGAACCGAGATGCTGGCCGGTGTCAGCCACGACCTTCGCACCCCACTCACACGCATGAAGCTTCAGCTTGCGATGCTGGGCGACGCGCCCGAGGCCGCCTCACTGAAGGACGACGTGGCCGAGATGGAGCGCATGGTCGAGGGCTATCTGGCCTTCGCGCGGGGCGAGGGCACCGAGACGCCCGAGGATATGCGGGTCAGCGAGCTGTTGAACGACGTGGTCGACCGGGTGAACACCGAGGGCGGCGATCTGAAGCTGACCTTCGACGGCGACGCCGTACTGCCGCTGCGCCGCGAGGCCATGCGCCGGGCCCTGGGCAACCTGATCGTGAACGCCGTCCGCTATGGCCAGCGCGTGCAGGTGCACGCGCAGCGACACCGCGACCATGTGGAAATCACCATCGACGACGATGGGCCCGGCATTCCCGCGGCCCGGCGCGAGGAGGTGTTCCGGCCCTTCTTCCGCCTGGACAGCTCTCGCAACCCCGCCACTGGCGGCACCGGGCTGGGGCTGACGATCGCCCGGGACATCATTCGCGGCCACGGCGGCGAGCTGTTGCTGGAGGACGCTCCGACAGGCGGCCTGCGCGCACGCGTCATGCTGCCGGCATGATGTCGCCGGACACCACGGCCGGACACCACGAAGGATCCGGAAAAACCGTCACCGTCGCACTATGCCGTCGCGCTCCGCGCTTGGAAGCGGTTCAGGGCTGCGGCAAAGCCTCGGCATTCGCCTGTGGCCCGGCATTCGACGAGCACCGCGTGGCGCGACAGGACTTACGCAGCCCGCAACGCGCGCAGTCACGCTGCCACTCGACTTGGTGCTCGGCCCGTTCGCGGCATGCTTCCGGAAGGCTGCGCAAAGGTTGCCGCAGATAGGGGCTGCACGGTTCGTCCCCCGCTGGCACAGTCGACCGTTCCCATTTGGAAAAAGCCTGCCAAACCATGGTCACATCAAGGCCCTTGCTTTGCAAGCCATTGCCCACACCATGTGATCGTACCGTGCGGCACGAAACGATACAACGCCGACGCATCGGGAATCACGGGAAATTGAGCCCGGCGATCGCAGGGCGGTCGCCGGGAGCCCTCAGGTGGTGCCCAGCAGTTCCGCCCGCGCGGCGGTCCGTTGACGCTCGTGCTCGACCAGCAGTTTCTTGATCCGCTTTGCCACCCGGCCGGTCTCGTCCAGACGCGTGTAGGACCAGCTTTCCAGCGTGCCGTCGAAGGGTCGGGCGATGCCGAGCTCACGGAGCTGGGCATGGAACCGGTGGAACTTCTCCTTGCCGCCGGGCAGCTCGACGACGTGGACCGGCTTGCCGGTGCTGGCCGCCTCGCTGGCCATCGTGACCGAGTCGGCGGTGACGACGATGTGGTCGGCCAGGGCGAGGAAGCCGAAATAGGGGTTCGGCTCCGGGTCGCGGCCGGCCTGCCAGAAAACCGCATCCTGATCCTTCAGCGACTTGCGCAAGGCGTCGGCGGCTTCCGGCGGCGTGCGCCGCGAGGTGGTGACCATCAGGCCCGCGCCGCTGCGCGCGCGCATGTCGGCAAGGTCCTGGCCCAGACGCCGGGCAATGCGCCCATCGAAGTCATGCACGCGGCTCCGGCCGCCGACCAGCACCGCCACACGCGGCGCCGGAAGCCTGTCCGCCAGGCCCGCGAACTGCTCGGCGGCGGCATTCAGCCGGCGCTTGGTGACCCGCGTCAGCGCGCCGACGGTGGGGATCACGTTGTCGCCCTTGACGGCGTCGTGCTTCGGCGCGACGACCACGTGGAACTCGTCCGGCGGGATATAGGGGTTCTGGATGTGGATGGTGAAGGTTCCGCCGCGGGTGATCTTGCGCACCGCCATGGCTGGCGCCGCCGCCTTGCGCCCGGCGGCGATCAGCACATCGGGCCAGGGCGGTCCCATCGTGTCCCCCTCGCCCGAGAGCGCGGCGATCGGGTTCATCCACAGATCGGGCGGCAGCCAGCGCCAGGGCGCGCGGACGTCGATCCGCTTCACCACGGGATCGTACCCCAGTGCCTCGGCCAGGCCGAGGCACTGTGTTTCGGCGCCGGCGGCCCCATCGGTTACCACCCAGCAGACCTTTTCCGGATTTCGGCGTACGGCAGTGGACATCGCCCGCGAACAATGCCCCGCCGGCGGTTGCTTGGCAAGCGACCCGACGGGCCGATCAATCCTTGGCCCCGTCCCAGCAGGCGGGTAATATCGTTTCGCGGATTCAGCCCAGGCCAAAGGAATCGGTCATGCGCCGCGTCAAACTGGACAGAATCGACCTCAAGATCCTCCGGGACTTGCAGGACGACGGCCGGATCACCAACGTCGAGCTGGCCCGGCGGGCGGGCATCTCGGCGCCGCCGTGCCTGCGGCGCGTGCGCGCGCTGGAGGAGTCCGGCTACATCCGCGGCTTCCACGCCGATGTCTCGCCCGAGGCGATGGGCTACGAGGTCATGTTCTTCGCCCTGGTTGGCCTCGACAGCCAGAGCGAATCAGTGCTGCGCGCCTTCGAGGCCGAGATGGCGCGGTGGCCCGAGGTGCGCGAGTGCCATATGTGCCGCGGGCCGCACGACTTCGTGCTGAAGATCGTGGCCCGGAACACCGCCCACGAGAACACGCTCACCACAGAACTCACGGCCGCGCCTCACGTGGCCACGGTGCAGACGATCCAGGTTATCCGCACCAGCAAGAACCAGCCCGGCGTGCCCATCGAGGAGGCGACGGCGCTGGCCGAGGGCGAGTGACGCACCGCCCCCGCAACGCGATCAGCCTGCCCTGAATCCAAAAAATAGAGCGCCCTTCACCGGTTCTCTCGAACCGGATCGTGCTCTAGATGCTCCTGAAGCCGCGGCATCAACTCCACGAGGTTGCAGGGCCGATAGCGCGAGTCGAGCTGATAGCGCAGGATCTCCTGCCAGCCGTCCTTGCACGCCCCGGGCGAGCCGGGCAGCGCGAAGAGATAGGTGCCTTCGGCCACGCCGCCCACGGCGCGGGACTGGATGGTCGAGACACCGACCTTGTTGTACGATACCCAGCGGAACAGCTCCCCGAAGCCATCGATTTCCTTGTCGAAGACCTGCCGGAACGCCTCGGGCGTGACGTCGCGGCCCGTGAGGCCGGTGCCGCCCGTCGAGATCACGCAGTCGACCAGCGGATCGGCCACGAAACCGCGCAGCGCTGCCACGATCGCGGCCGGCTCGTCGCGCACGATGCGCCGCTCGGCCACATGGTGACCGTCCTCGACGATCAGCCGCGCCAGGGTATCGCCGGAGCGGTCGTCGCCCGCCGTGCGTGTATCCGAGATCGTCAGGATAGCGATGTTGACGGGGAGAAAGGGCCTGGTCTCGTCGATCCCGCTCATTTGCGCGCAACCTTTTGTGGATTCCGATCGAGCGGCACGTAGACCGGCCAGTCGCCGGCGGCGATCATCCGCCGCGAGGGCGCGGGCTGGCCCAGTCGTGCCCGGTAAATCCACAAATTGGTCAAGACGCGCTCGATGAACAAGCGTGTTTCGCGGGAGGGAATGCTCTCGACGAACAGCAGCGGATCGTCGTGGTGATCGGTCTCGCGCAGCCACTTGCGCAGGTTGCCGGGACCGCCGTTGTAGGCCGCCGCCAGATGGATCAGCTTGCCCCCCACCGCGCCATCGGCCAGCAGATGATCGACATAGCGCTGCGCCAGATCGAGATTGAGGTCCGGCCGGTAGAGCGCGCGGCGGCTGTAGCGGAAGTTCTCGCGCCGGGCCATGAAGCTGGCGGTCGCCGGCATCAACTGCATCAGGCCGCGCGCCCCGGCGGGCGAGGTGGCGTCGGGGCGGAAGCCGGACTCCTGGCGCATCATCGCGAACAGCAGCGCCCGGTCGATGCGGAAGCCGGTCGCCGGGCGCCACGGCGGGATCGGATACAGCGCCGCGTTCACCGCGCCGCGCGACCATTCCGGCTCCGTGCTTTCGGCGAGCCGGCTGGCCAGGCGGAAGGCGAAGGCCGGCATGCCGCCGCGTTCCGCGATCAGCAGCAGGGCCCCGACCCGATCCGGATCGGACCAGCCCTCGACGCCCAGAAGCTCCCGCCGGGCGCGCGCCCGCTCGCCGACCTGCAGCAGCGCCAGCGCCCGTCGCACCGCGGGCACTTGCAAGAGATCGTCCAGACCGCGGGCGCGGACCCGACTTTCATCGAAGCCCAGCGGCGGCGCGATGCCCAGCGCCTCATGGGCCAGCAGGCCATAGAAGGTGCTGGGATGCGCGGCGGCCTTGCGCAGCCAGCGGCTCATCCGCGCCGGCCGGCGCAGCCGCAGGTGCGCCCGCGCCGCCCAGTAGGCGCCGGCGGCGACGGCGCCGCCGCTGATCCCGTCACTGCTCGCCAGCGCCTCGAAGCTGGCGGCAGCCGCCCCCATGTCGCCCAGCCGCCAGGCGGCCAGACCCGCGATCCAGTACGCGCCCGGCACCGCGTCGCCCGAGCGCCGCACCGCCCGGCGGGCCAGCTTCAGCGCCTTGCGATCGTTGCCGTAATAGTACCACCCCGCCGCGATCATGGCGTAGCCGCGGTCCTGCTCGACCAGGCGCAAGGCCGCCGCGACCTCGTCTTCCTGGAGATAGGCCTCGGTGATGGTCAGCCGCGTCTGCAGGACGTTCCAGCGCACCCGTCGCAGGATGCGCCGCGCGTCCGCGCTGGCCGCCCAGGTGCTGAGGGTCTCGATCGAACCGACCGCCTGCCGGCGCGCGCCGCCGCCAATTCCGTGGTCGGCGCGTCCGTAGCTGGGACGCCGCACCGGGCCGGCGTCGGCCGGCCTGCGCCGCAGGGCCAGCTTGTGGATGCGCCGGGCATAGGGCAGGTCGTGATACCGTGCCATCCAGTCGCGCAGCTCGTGGAACGGCGTGCGATAGCGGGTCGGGTGCAGGTAGCGCTGCGCCAGCACGTGGCCCAGCAACAGCCGGTCGTCGAGCCGCGCGACGAGGCGATCCACCTCCGCCCAGCGACCGGGTTCGCCGAGCGCGAAGATGCGTCGGTACAGCACGACGTCCTGGGCCGACAAAATCTTCGGCAGCGTCCGAAGAGGGCCGGGACCCGACGAAGCGACGCCAGGCATCGCGGCCTCCGGCGAGAGGGCCGCGGCCGGCCGCGCCATCGCCACAATGCCCACGGCGACGACCAGAGCGAAACCGGCCAGCAAGCCGCCGGCGCGCCACCCGAAGATGCTCTTCCCAGCCTGGACCGCAGCCCTCAAGAAATCCCCCGTCTCGTCGCGCGCGCCGACCGCCCGGGCGGTCCCTGGCAGCCGCGCGGATCGGTACAAGAAATCGAAACCTCATTACGAAGTCGTTAAGTCTTTTGACTGGATGACCGACATCCGGCGAGGACGCGATGACCCACCGCTCTCGCCAGACGAGGCCGCCTGGTTATTCGGCCGTGGGATCGCGGCCGGCGTCCATCGCCGTCTTGAAGGCCAGAAGGTCGCGCCAGGCCAGTCGCTTCTGGGCCGGCTGGCGGAGCAGATAGGCGGGGTGAAGCGTCACCAGCGCCGGCACCGGGGTCGCCATCTCGGGGTTCTGATAGGCGAACCACCGCCCGCGCAGCTTCAGCACGCCCTCGCCGCGGCCCAGCAGCGTCTTGGCCGCGCTGCCGCCGCAGAAGATCAGGTAGTCGGGCCGCTTCAGGGCGATGTGCCGCTCCACGAACGGCAGGCAGGCCGCCCGCTCGGCCGCCGTCGGCGTGCGGTTGCCCGGCGGGCGCCAGAACAGCACGTTGGTGATGTAGACGGCGGTCTCGCGGCTCAGCCCGATCCAGCCCAGCATGCGGTCGAGGAGGCGCCCCGACGTCCCCACGAACGGCAGCCCTTCCCGGTCCTCGTCCGCGCCCGGAGCCTCCCCGACGATCATCACGCGGGCCTCGGGGTTGCCGTCGGCGAAGACGAGGTTGGTGGCGGTCGCCTTGAGCGGGCAGCCGTCGAAACGCTCCAGAGCTTCCCGGAGCGCGGCAAGCGTGTCGGCCTGCGAGGCGAGCGTGCGGGCATGATGCAGCGCCGCTTCGGGCGACTTCAACGCGCCGCCGGCCGGCTCCCACACCGGCGGCGCCGCGCTGCTGGCAGCGCGGCTTGCCGGGCGATCCGCGTCTCCGTCCCGCCGGCCGGCAGGCACGCCCGCGCCAGGCCGCGCTTCGCCGGACGAAGCCGGGGACGATGCCGCCGCGCGACGCTGACGGGCAAGCGCGTAGCGGTCGACGGGCGCGTCGTCGATCGACTCGTCGGCGCCCGCCTCGGCCAGCCACTGCAAAGCGGCGCGGATTGCCTCTGCCGTGTCCATCACGCTCACCGCACGTTCGGGCCCCGTTTCCCCCGGGCGCGCGCCGCCGCGCGCCGGCGTTGTGGGAAACCGCCGAAGCCCGATAGAATTCCCTTGTCGACAGACCATATAGATGGTGCCTTCCGAGGCCAACGCGAAGACACGGCCCTCGGCCCCGCGGCGATCGGCCGATGCCTGCCCGACGGTAAGGAGCCAGCAGTTCGTGAGACCAAGCAGCCTCCATCCTTTCCCGCGCCACCTCGCCGCGCGCGCGGCCCTCGTCGGGTCCGCGCTCCTGCTGGGCGCCTGTGCGGCAGAGGTTGAGGACACGCGGTCGTCCACCACGACCGCCGACAATCGGCCGGCGGTCGTGCGTCAGGACGCCGCCGACCTGACGACGTCTCCCCGCGCCTCGGCCTACGGCGACTTCCTGGCCGGGGTGTTCGCAAGCCAGCAGCATGACGTTTCCGCGGCGGCCGACTTCATGGCGCGCGCCCTGGCCAGCGATCCCGACAATCCGGACCTGCTGCGACAGACCTTTCTCCTGATGGCCTCCGAAGGACGCATGCAGGAAGCGACGGCGCTGGCGGAACGACTGGCGCGGGCCGAGGAGGACGACGCCTCGGCGATCCTGCTTTTGAGCTTGAACGCGCTGCGCGACGGCGATCTCGACGCGGCCCGGTCGCGGCTGGCCGCCCTGCCCGACCGCGGCCTCTCGTCCATCACCAAGCCCTTGGTCGGCGCCTGGCTGAACGTGGCGCAAGGAAAGCCCGAGCCGGCACTGAGCGCGCTCGCCGAACTGGACTCGGTCAACGGCGTCGAGGTGCTTCGGCAGGTGCACGGCGCCCTGATCCACGACCTGAGCGGCGACGTTCCGGCGGCGCGAGAGGCCTTCAAGGCGGCGATCGAGAGCGCTGGCCAGGTGTCCCTGCGCATGGCGTGGCTGGCCGGGAACTTCCATGCCCGGCGCGATGGCCGGGACGCGGCCCTCGCGTTCTATGAACGCTATCTGGCG
The DNA here is from genome assembly GCA_964561005.1 of uncultured Rhodovibrionaceae bacterium. Lineage (GTDB taxonomy): Bacteria > Pseudomonadota > Alphaproteobacteria > Kiloniellales > Rhodovibrionaceae > CAZLNO01. The sequence goes on from CAZLNO010000001.1 coordinate 67,044, forward strand.
GACAACCCGGAAAGCGTGCCGATCCGCGAGATCCTGAAGCGGACGCGCGCCACGACGAATCCCCCGGAGCCGGTGGTCGCGACTCCGATCCAGGGCATCGCGGAGGGCCTGTTCAATCTGGCCGGACTGCTGAACCAGCAGGGCGCGGGCGAGCTTGCCCTGGTGTACACGCGGCTGGCGCTGCACCTGCGCCCGGACTTCGACGCCGCGCGGGTCCTGCTGGGCGAAATCATGCAGGGGCAGTCACGCGGCGCCGATGCCGTCGCGGTGTATCGCAAGGTGCCGGCGGCCTCGCCCTTCCATTATCTGGCGCACCTCCGCCTGGCGGAGGAGCTGGACAACCTGGGGCGCTCGCAGGAAGCGATCGACCTGCTGGAGGCAGTTGCCGCGAACTATTCCGAGCGCTACGAGCCGCTCTATCGCATCGGCAACATCCACCGCGCCGACGAGTCCTTCGAAAAGGCCGCGGAGGCCTATGGCCGCGCCCTGCGGCGCGTCGACGCGCCCGAGCAGCACCACTGGTCACTGTACTATTTCCGGGGCATCGCCCTGGAACGCGTCAAGCGCTGGCAGGAGGCCGAAGTCCACTTCAAGAAGGCGCTCGAACTGCAGCCCGAGCAGCCCTACGTCATGAACTATCTCGCCTATTCCTGGATCGAGCAGGAAACCAACCTGGAAAAGGCGCAGACGATGCTGAGGCGGGCGGTCGAGCAGCGGCCCGAGGACGGCTACATCGTCGACAGCCTCGGCTGGGTGCACTATCGGCTCGGCCATTACGACAAGGCGGTGAAGCACCTGGAGCGCGCGGTGGAGCTTCGCCCGCACGACCCCGTCATCAACGACCACCTCGGCGACGCCTACTGGCAGGTGGGCCGCCGCCAGGAGGCCCGCTTCCAGTGGCGGCGCGCGCTGAGCCTCGACCCCGATCCGGAGATCGTCGCCAGCATCGAGGCCAAGCTGGCCGGCGGGCTGGAAGCGGCCCCGCGGCCCAACGGCTGACCGCGCGACGCGTTCGGGGATGACACAAGCCGCCAAGCGGGAAGTCGCGCGTGCCGCGCCGGCCAAGCTGAACCTCAGCCTGCGGGTGACCGGGCGCCGCGCCGACGGCTATCACGAGCTCGACAGCCTGATCGCCTTCGCGGACTTCGGCGACCGGATCACCGTCGCCGCGGCGCCCGAATTGTCGCTGGCCATCGAGGGACCGTTCGCGGGCCCGCTGCGGGACGAGCCCGACAATCTGGTCCTGCGCGCCGCCCGCCGCCTCGCCCGCCACGCGGGAGTCCCGCCACAGGCGCGGATCGTGCTGGACAAGCGGCTGCCGGTGGCGGCCGGGCTCGGCGGCGGCTCGGCGGACGCGGCGGCGACTCTGGCTGCCCTGGTCGAGCTGTGGGGTCTGGACCTCGATGCCGCCGCGGTGCGGGAGCTGGCCCTGGAGTTGGGCGCCGACGTGCCGATATGCCTGCATGGCTGCGCGGCCTTCGTGGGCGGAATCGGCGAGACCATCGTGCCGGCCCCATCCCTGCCGCCGGCCTGGCTGGTCCTGGTCAACCCCGGCACGCCACTGTCCACCGCCGCGGTGTTCAAGGCGGGTCCCGCGATCGCTGGCGAGGCGCCGCCGCGTTGGACGGACGCGCCGGTCGACGCCGCCGCGCTGGCCCGGCGTCTGGCGGCCTCGGCCAACGACTTGGAGGCGCCCGCCCGGCGGATCTGCCCGGAGATCAACGAGGTGCTGGCGCGGCTCGGGGCGACGCCCGGGGCGCTCCTGGCGCGGATGTCGGGCAGCGGCGCCACCTGCTTCGGCCTTTTCGCGGCGCGCGAGACGGCCGAACGAGCCGCTGCCGCCCTGGCCGCGGCCAGGGCGGACTGGTGGGTCCGCGTCGCAAAGCTTTGCGGCTGACACCGAGTTGTCTCGGCGAACCCTGCCCTAGAGTATTTCTCCGCGCTTCGCGCCCATGGCCTTCACGACGGCCTTGAGGCGGCGCTGCATCACGTCGCCAGGCGCCGCCGAGCCGTCGTCGGGGAGGCGCACGTGCAGCCGCTCGCCGTCGAACTGCAGGACGGCGCGGCGCAGGATGTCGCGCGTGCCGCCGCACACCGTGACGGCCAGCCGCAGGGCCAGGCCCAGCACCTCGGCGCGCTGGCGCTGGCGGGCGGTCATGAGCTGCCGCGGCGTCGCGGCGTCCGGCGAGTCCGGCTTGCCGCCATAGCGCATGAAGGCGGTATAGGCCAGGAAGGCCCGCTCGCCGTGGTCGATGGCCAGGAGCGGCAGGCGCAGGATGCGGAACAGCGCCTGCACCGCGCGGTAGTCCGGGTGCTCGCGCCAGGCGATGTCGGCCAGGTGCGCCGCCGCCTGGCGCAGGCGCCGCTCCTGGGCCGACTCGTCGGAGAACAGCGGCGCGGTGAAGGCGAACAGCTCCGGGCCCAGGTCGCCGAAGCGGCCTTCGTTGGCGGCCAGGTCCGAGGCGGCGACCAGCAGCGGATCCTGGGCCTGCGCCTCCGGGTCCAGCAGGTTGAAGACATGGCCCTCGCGCAGGCCGAAGGCGGAAAAGGTGACCGAGCCCGGCTGCAGCCGCCGCAGCACGCGCGACAACAGCAGCGCCGCGTAGGGCAGCGTCTCCAGGCGTCGCTTCGACACCCCGCCGATGCGGGAAAGCGAGCGCGGCCCCAGGTGCGAGACGACATTGGCCATCTCCCGCGCGTCCCGCCGGCCCAGGCGGTAGCCGTGGATGATGTGCAGGGGATAGCGCGTCTGCTCCATGTGCAGGCGGGCCAGCGCGCGCCAGGCGCCGCCCACCGGATAGAACGCCGGACAGGCCGCATCGGTCAGCCAGGGCACCCCGGCCAGCGCCTGGTCGATCAGGTCCACCACCCGCTCGCGGTCGTCGGCCGCGGTACTGGCCAGCCGCAGCGGTCCCAGCGGCAGGGTCACGGACTCGCCCGCCGCGCCGCCGCGAATGCGGACCAGCTCCAGACTCCCGCCGCCCAGATCGCCCATCACGCCGTCGGCGCCCGGCAGCCCCGCCACGACCCCCAGGGCAGCCAGCCGCGCCTCCTCCGATCCCGACAGCACGGCGACCTCGGCTCCGCAGACGCGTTCGACCTCGGCGACGAAGGCGGGACCGTTCTCCGCGTCGCGCACGGCCGCCGTGGCCAGCAGGTCGAGGCGCGCCACCGCCATCGCGCTGGCCAGGCGGGCGAAGCGCACCAGGTTGGTCCGCGCCAGGGCCACCCCATCCTCGCTCAGCCGGCCGGTATCGTGCAGATCCCGGCCCAGACCGCAGAAGACGCGCTCGTTGAACAACGGCACCGGCGCGCGCGACAGCCGATCGAACACCACGAGCCGGATGGAGTTGGAGCCGATGTCGACCACGGCCACGCGACCACCCCGCGCCCGCGCCGTCCCGGCGTGGCCGGCGGCGTCCGTGATGCGTTCCTCGCCCGGCGCCATGCGGCGCTCCTAGCCCTGCCCCTGGCCCAGCACCAGCCGCGGCGCGGTCTTGCGCTTGCGCAGGGCACTGCCCCGGCCGGAGAGGCTGGGGTTGGTCATGAAGTAGGTGTGCGCGCTGAAGTCGTCCGGGCCGGCGGCGACCCGCGACCAGCTTCCGTCCGGCTGCATGATCCAGGACTGCGCCTCGTCCTTCAGGTTGGCGATCATGATCTGCTCCAGCACCTGCTGATGCACCGTCGGGTTCTCGATCGGCACCAGCGTCTCCACCCGGCGGTCCAGGTTGCGCGGCATCCAGTCGGCGGAGGAGATGTAGACCTTTGCTTCCGGCGCGGGCAGGCCGTGGCCGTTGCCGAAGCAGACGATCCGGCTGTGCTCGAGAAAGCGCCCGACGATGCTCTTGACTTGAATGGTCTCCGACAGTCCCGGCACGCCCGGCCGCAGGCAGCAGATGCCGCGCACCACGAGGTCGATGCGCACGCCGGCCTGGGCGGCGCGGTAGAGCGCGTCGATGATGCCGGTGTCGACCAGCGAGTTCATCTTGGCCCAGATCGCCGCGGGCCGTCCGGCGCGGGCGTGGGCGACCTCGTCCTCGATCATGCCCACCAGCGACTTCCGCATGTCCAGCGGCGCGACCGCGATCTTCTGCAGCGGCGCCGGCTTGGCGTAGCCGGTCATGTAGTTGAACAGCTTGGCCGCGTCGAGACAGAGGTCCGGGTCGGTCGTGAAGTACGACAGGTCGGTGTAGATCCTGGCCGTGATCGGGTGATAGTTGCCGGTGCCGTAGTGGCAATAGCTGCGCAGCGCCTTGCCCTCCCGGCGCACCACCAGCGACACCTTGGCGTGGGTCTTCAGGCTGATGAAGCCGTAGACCACCTGCACCCCGGCGCGTTCCAGGTTGCGCGCCCAGCGAATGTTGCGCTCCTCGTCGAAGCGCGCCTTCAGCTCGACCAGCGCGGTGACCGACTTGCCGGCCTCGGCCGCCTCGATCAGCGCGGCGACGATCGGCGAATCCTCGCTGGTGCGATAGAGCGTCTGCTTGATTGCCATCACCGCCGGGTCGTTGGCGGCCTGGCGGACGAACTGCACCACCACGTCAAAGGATTCGTAAGGATGGTGGACGACGATGTCCTTCTGCCGGATGGCGGCGAAGCAGTCCCCGCCAAAATCGCGGATGCGCTCGGGAAAGCGCGGGTCGTAGGGGCTGAACACCAGGTCCGGGCGCTCCTCGACGATGAGCTGCTGGGTGTCGACCAGCCCGATCAGGCCGTCCAGCTCGAAGACGTCCTCGGCGTTGACGTTCAGCTCGCGGATGATGAAGGCGCGCAGGTCCTCCGGCATGCCGGCGTCGATGCTGAGCCGGATCGCCGAGCCACGCCGCCGTCGCTTGAGCGCGCTCTCGAACACGCGCACCAGGTCCTCCGCCTCCTCCTCGATCTCGATGTCGCTATCGCGCAGGAGGCGGACATAGCCCAGACCGGTGAGCTGGAAGCCGGGGAAGAGTTCCTGGAGGTAGAGCTCGATCACCGTCTCGATGCGGATGAAGCGGATATCGCCGCCGTCGTTCGCGGGCAGCCGCACGAAGCGTTCGAGCTGCGGCGGGATGATCAGCAGCGCCTCGATGTGCTCGTCCTCTTCCGTCCGGCGAAGCTGCAGCACCATCGCGAAGCCGGCATTGGGGATGAAGGGGAAGGGATGCGCCGGGTCGACCGCGATCGGCGTCAGCACCGGAAAGATCTGCTCGGTGAAGTAATCGTCGATCCAGGCGCGCTCCCCGGCGCTCAGCTCGCCGTGGTCGACCACGACGACGCCGGCCTCGCGCAGCAGCCCGCGCAAAGCGTTCCAGCTCGCTTGCTGCCGGCGCACCAGCTCGCCGGCCTTGACGTTGATAGCCTTGAGCTGCTGCGCCGGCGTCATGCCCTCGGGGCTGGGCGTGCGCACGCCGGCGCGCACCTGTCCCTTCAGGCCAGCGACGCGGACCATGTAGAATTCGTCCAGGTTGGAGGCCGAGATCGACAGGAAGCGCAGCCGCTCCAGCAGGGGATGGCGCTCGTTCTGCGCCTCCTCCAGGACACGCTCGTTGAAGTCCAGCCAGGAGAGTTCCCGGTTGATGAAGCGCGACGGCGTCTCGGACGTCACGTCGGCCGGGGCCGGCGCCGCCTTTGTCGGCTGCTGCTCGATGGTGATGGGCTGCTCGGCGGCCTCGATCGCTTCGAGCGCCTCTTCCTGGCTGTCGGTCACGGCCGATCCTCCTTCCCCAAGCCTTCGCGGCGCGGCGCCCGTCGCCCCCGTCCTAGCAGAAAATGCAGGTTACCACGCCCTGGTCGCAAAATGATGACCGCGCCCTTGATCGAGCGCGCCGAGCCCGTGATGTAACAGGTGAAGCGGCGTCCGACCATCGCGACCGACACCTGGGAGGCGCCACGTGAAGACGCTCTACCTGCTTCGACACGCCAAGTCGAGCTGGGACCGGCCGGAGTTGACGGACCACGACCGGCCGTTGGCCCGGCGCGGCGAGACCGCGGCGCCGGGCATGGGACGCCACCTGCGCGACCGAACGCCGCGGCCGCAGCGGGTGCTGTGCTCCAGCGCCCGGCGCGCCCGGCAGACCTGGGCGCTGGTCGCCCCGCAGCTTATCCCCGCGCCGGAGGTCGAGATCCGCAGGGACATCTACGACGCCGAGCCCGCCGATCTGCTCGCCATCGTCCAGGCCCTGCCCGACACCCTGGCGTGCGTCATGATTCTCGGGCACAACCCGACGCTGGAAGAGCTCGCGGCCGACCTCGCGGGGCCTGAGAGCGATCGCGGGGCCCGGCAGCAGATGGCGAAGAAGTTCCCGACCGCCGCCGTGGCGGAGATCGCCTTCGACGTGGCGCACTGGCACGAGATCTCCTCGAACGGGGGCCGGCTCGTCAGCTTCGTGCGCCCGAAGGATCTGGGGGATTAGCGAGCGACGCGCCGCGCGACGGGTCATCCCTCGCGTGTTCACCGCTCCCATCTTTGCGGGCCCGCAAAGAGCCGCGGGCGCGCGGCTGCTGCAATGGCTGCCGGCGTTTTTCGATCCGGAACGGACCTTCATGACGCGCGCCAAGGGGATTCCGCGCGGGACCGGCACCGCTCGCCGGCTCGCCGTGTTCAACTACGGCTTCCGGCCGTTCTTTCTGGCCGCCGGTCTCTGGCCGGTGGTGGCGATGGCGTTCTGGGTGGCGGCGCTGCACGGCCATCCGCCGCCCAGCGCCTTCGGCCCGGTCGCGTGGCACGCACACGAGATGCTGTACGGCTTCGTGGTCGCGGCGGCGGCCGGCTTCCTGCTGACGGCGATTCCGAACTGGACCGGCCGGCTGCCGGTCAGCGGCTGGCCGCTGGCGCTACTGGCGGCGCTGTGGCTGGCAGGGCGGCTGGCGGTGGTGGCCTCGGCGGTCTGGGGCGTGGGGCTGGCCGCCGTGGTGGACTGCGGCTTTCTCGCCGCCCTCCTGCTGTTCGCGGTGCGCGAGGTGGCCCGTGGCAGGAACTGGCGCAACCTGCCGATCGTCGGCGCGCTCACCGCGCTGCTCACCGGCAATGTGCTGAGCCACCTGGCCGTGCTGGGCCTTCTCGACGATCCGCTGCTGGGGGTGCGCGTGGGCGTTGCCACGATGGCGATGCTGATCTCGCTGATCGGCGGGCGCGTGGTGCCCAGCTTCACGCGCAACTGGTTGAAGAAGCGCGGCGAAAGCCGCTTTCCCGCCCCGACCGGCCACCTCGACCAGGTGGCGCTGGGCGTGAGCCTTGCGAGCCTGCTGGTCTGGCTGGCCCGGCCCTTCGATGCCGTGACCGCGACACTGCTGCTGCTCGCCGCCATCGCGCAGGCGGTCCGCCTGGGCCGCTGGCGCGGGCACCGCACCGGCGCCGAGCCCCTGGTGTGGGTGCTGCACGCCGGCTACGCCTGGCTGCCGCTGGGGCTCGCCCTGCTGGCGGCGAGCGCGCTCCTGCCCGCCTGGCCGCAGAGCACCGCCCTGCACGCGCTGACCGCCGGCGCCATGGGAACAATGATCCTGGCGATGGCCACGCGGGCGACGCTGGGCCACACGGCACGCGAGCTGACGGCCGGCCCGGCGACCACGGCGGCCTACCTGCTGGTCATCGCCGGCGCGCTCCTGCGCCTGGCGACTCCGCTGGTCCCCGCGGTCTACATGCAGATGGTCGGCGCCGTGGCCGCGCTTTGGGCGGGCGGCTTTCTGGTGTTCAGCCTGGTCTACGGACCAATGCTGCTAGGCCCGCGCATCGACGGCCGCCCCGGCTAGCCACCTCCCCTCCAGCTATTGCGCGGCCTCCTTCAGGTAGGCGATGACGTCGGCACGCTTTTCCGCGCTCTTGACGCCGGGGAAGCTCATGATGTTGCCGGGGATGTAGTCCCGCGGATTCTCCAGGTACTTGTCCAGGGTTTCCGCGTTCCAGACGATGCCGGACTCCTTCAGCGCGTCGGAGTAGCGGCGGAAGCTCTCCACCGCCCCGGCCTCGCGGCCGAAGACGCCGTGCAGCGACGGTCCCACGCGATGCTGGCCTTCCACCAGGGCGTGGCAGGCGCGGCACTGGTTGAACACCTTCTTGCCGGCCTCGGGGTCTCCCTCGGCCTGGGCGGGCGCGGTGGCAAGGACGCTCAACAGACTGAAGGCGGTCACGGCAAACAGCGTGCGGCGCATGGCATTTTCCTCCCCATTCAGGTGACAAGCTGGCGATAGATGGCCGGCAGCGCCGGCGCCAACCGCTCGATCCGGTTGATCACGGCATAGCCGCCGCGACCGAAGAGATAGGGCACGTAGTCCTCGGCCCGGCGGTCGACGGTGACGGCAAAGACCCGGCACCCGGCGCGGCGCGCCTCCCGCACCGCCTGGCGGGTGTCCTCCAGACCGTGCCGGCCCTCGTAATGGTCCAGGTCGTTGGGCTTGCCGTCGGTCAGCAGCAGGATCAGCCGGTGGCGCTCCGGCCGGTCCCGCAATAGCGCGGTCGTGTGGCGCAGCGCGGTGCCGATACGGGTATAGTCTCCCGGCTTCAGCGCGGCGATCCGCCGCAGCGTCGTCGCGTCCACGCGGGCGTCGAAGCCCTTGATCCGCTGCAGGCGCACGTCGCGGCGCCGGCGCGAGGCAAAGGCGTGGATCGCCGCCCGGTCGCCACAGGCCTGCAGGCCAAGCGCGAAGGCGCTCAGCGCCTCCTTCTGCACGTCCATCACGCGGCGGTTTTGCACCCAGCCGTCGGTCGAGCGCGACGCGTCGACCAGGATCGCCACCGCCAGATCGCGCCGGGTGTCGCGGACCTGCACATGGATCCGGTCGTCGCCCTCGCCGCGGGCCGCCAGGTCACAGCGGCTGCGCACCAGCGCGTCGGTGTCCAGCTCGCTGCCGTCGGGCTGCGCACGCAGCAACTCGCGCCGGCCGCGCAGCGCCTCGAATTGCCTGCGCACCCGGCGGATGTGCTGGCGGGCCGATTCGTCCGGGACCCAGGCCTCGCCTGTTATGGGCGCGTCCTCTTCCCGCAGGGCGCAGTGGTCGGGGAGATAGACGCCGCGCTTCCAGTCCCACTCGGGATAGGTCACCTCGGCGACCAGCGGCGCCGTCGCCGCCTCCGCCGGCTGCAGGTCCAGGCCCAGCTTGAGCGTGCTGGCCGCCTTGCGCTCCGTGTCGTTCAGGCTGAGGTGGTCCAGCTCGTCGGCCACGTGCCGGGCCTCGCCGGGGTCGCTGTCCTCCACGGCACGGTTCAGGTTCAGCATCTCGGTGAAGCTGAGGAAGAAATCGGGCTTGTTGAACAGGATCAACGGGTCCTTGCGGTCGACATTGTCGTGCCGTTGCCGCCGGGCCGGGCGCCGCCGGCCGTCGTCTTCCCGCGGATCTTGTTCGGTTTCCGGACGCGCCTCGGTCCCGGCCGCGTCCGGGCGCGTGGCGGCGCCGGCCGCCGGCGGCGCCAGCTCGCCCCAGATCGGCACCGGCAGGAAGGGCCGATAGCCGCGCGGCGCCGCCAGGCCGGCAAGGCGACGGTCATCCGACAGCGCCCCTGCCAGTTCCTCGGCAAGGGGCGGCAGCGCTCCTTGCGTCCCCAAGGCCTGCCGGACCAGCGCTTCCACGGCCGCTTCCACCGGCGGCAGCCGGCGAACCGGGCGGCTGGCCAGCACACCGCGCGCCAGCACCACGTGGGTCTCCGCCAGGCCCGCCCCGAAGCCGACCGCCGCCGCGCTGGCCGCCCGGGCGCGGCGCAGGGCCAGCAGGTCGGCCCGCAGTGGATCGGCGGGCGGAGTCGGCGCGTCCTCGGGCAGCGCGGCGAACCAGGCCGCCAGCCAAAAGTAAAGCCGCCGGTTCAGCGCCCGGTCCGGAAACAGCGCGAGGCGCGGCGGCAGGCACAACGCTTCTGGCGAGCGCAGCGCCCGCGGCAAGCGTTCCTCGCCCTGGGTCAGCCGCTCCCGCCAGCGCAGGCGGTGGCCGGCCGAGCGCGCCGTGCCGGCCGAGATCTCCCGCCCGGCGGCGCCGCCCAAGCCGCGATAGAAGACGCCCAGCGCGCCGCGCAGCTCGTCCAACCGCACGGCGGCGTCGGGATAGTCCGGATAGCTGCCGCGCTGTCCGACCAGGCGGTGCCAGGCGCGCCCGACCTGCTCTTCGGGATCGAGGTGGTCCAGCAGGCCCATCTAGCCCAAGGTCGCGCGAACGATCTCGCGCAACCCCTCCTTGACGTCGGGCTCGTCGCTCAGCGGCTCGACCAGGGCCGCCTCCGCGGCCAGGCGCATGTCCACGCCCTCGGCCACCAGGGTGGCGCAATAGACCAGCAGGCGTGTCGAGACCGTTTCCTCCAGGTCGACATCCTTCAGAGCCCGCAGGCGCTCGGCCAGGGCGACCAGGGGGTGGCAGCGGTCGGAGGCGAGCCCGCTCTCCCGCGCGACGATCTCGATCTCGGCCTCGAAGGACGGAAAGTCGAAGGCGTGCGCCAGGAACCGCTGGCGGGTGCTCGGCTTCAGGGCCTTCAGGATGTTCTGGTAGCCGGGGTTGTAGGACACCACCAGCATGAAGCTGTCCGGCGCAGCCAGCACCTCGCCGGTGCGCTCCAGCGGCAGGCGCCGGCGGTCGTCGGTCAGCGGGTGGAGCACGACGGTCACGTCCTTGCGCGCCTCGACCACCTCGTCCAGGTAGCAGATCCCGCCCTCGCGCACGGCCCGCGTCAGCGGCCCGTCGACCCAGACCGTCTCGCCGCCCCGCAGCAGGTAGCGGCCGGTCAGGTCCGCCGAGGTCAGGTCGTCATGGCAGGCCACGGTGAACAACGCCAGCCCCAGACGATCCGCCATGGCCTCGACGAAGCGGGTCTTGCCGCAGCCGGTCGGCCCCTTCAGCAGCAGCGGCAGGCGGCGGCGGTGGGCCAGCTCGAACAGCCGGCACTCCTCGCCCGCCGGCCGGTAGTAGGGGCGGCTCCCGGCGGTGGCGTCCCCGCGCAGCGCGGCGCTGTCCGGCATCGCGTCCCCCTACTCCGCCGGCTGGGTGGCGCCGGCCTCGGGCGTCGCGCGCTTTTCCTGGCGCACCGGACCGAAAATGGCATAGGCGAACAGCAGCACGCCGGCGACCACCACGATCCCGGCGCCCAGGCGGCCGGCGTAGAACGGCCAGATCTGGTCCTGGATGCTCATGTAGTCCCGGCCCAGCACGCGCTGCAGGTGGGTCTGCACCACTCCGGCGAAGGTCAGCGTGAAGGTCATGAAGGCCACCGCCGAACTGATGATCCAGAACGACCACATGTTGGGAACCTGCAGATAGGGCTGCACCCGGCGAAGCTGCGGCATGGCGTAGGTGATGATCGCCAGGTTCAGCATCACATAGGCGCCGTAGAACGCCAGGTGCGCGTGCGCCGCCGTCACCTGGGTGCCGTGGCTGTAGAAGTTCACCGGCGACAGGGTGTGCATGAAGCCCCAGACCCCGGCGCCGAAGAACGCCATCACCGGACAGCCCAGGCTCCACAGCAGCGCCGCCTTGTTCGCGTGGTCGCGCCCGCCGCGGTAGATCATGTAGAAGGCGAAGAGCACCATGGCGAAGAAGGGCAGCACCTCCAGCGTGGAGAAGATGGAGCCCAGCCACTGCCAGTACCCCGGCGTGCCGATCCAGTAGTAGTGGTGCCCGGTGCCCAGCAGGCCGCTGAACAGCGCCAGGGCGACGATGACGTACATCCACTTGTCGATGACCTCGCGGTCGATGCCGGTCAGCTTGATCATCAGGAAGGCGAGGATCGCCGCCATGATCAGCTCCCAGACGCCCTCGACCCAGATGTGCACGATCCACCACCAGTACATCTTGTCGAGCGCCAGGTTCGCCGGGTTCCAGAAATTGAAGAAGTAGAAGATGCCCGCGAGCCAGAGGCCCAGCAGCAGCACCACGGTCACCGCCGTGCGCCGCCCCCTCAGCGCCGTGATCGAGACGTTGTACAGGAAGATCAGCACCGAGGCGGTAATCAGGATGCGCGACCACAGCGGCTGCTCCAGGTACTCCCGACCCTCGTGGATGCCGAAGGGATAGCCGGCCACCGCGCCCAGCGCCGCGACCAGCATCAGGCCGAGCTGGAGGTAGGCGAGCATCGGCGATTCGATATCGCGCTCCGTCTCTTCGGGAATCAGGAAGTAGGTGGCGCCGAAGAACCCCAGCAGCAGCCAGACCAGCAGCGCGTTGGTGTGGATCATCCGCAGCACGTGAAAGGGCAGCGTCTCCGACAGGAAGTGCGGGAAGACATAGACCGTTCCCGCCAGCGCGCCCACCAGCACCTGCACGACAAAAAGCGCGATGGCGGCGACGAAGAAGGGATAGGCGACCGCCTGGGTCCTGTAGGTCATCCGTGCGTCCTTCCTTATCCTTGCCTGCTTGCCTCAGCCCGCGTCGTTGGGCGGCCAGCCCTGGGCATCGATCTCGCTGGTCCATCTGAGGAACTCGATCACCTGCCCGATCTCCTCGTCGCTCAGATCGAAGTTCGGCATCTGGCGCCGCCCGGGGATGCCGGTGGGCTGCGACTTGATCCAGGCTTCGAGCGCCGCCCGCGCGCTTTCCGGGTTCTCGTCGCCGCCGTAGCGCACCCAGACGTTGCCCAGCTCCGGCGCGAAGTAGGCCCCCTCGCCCAGGATGGTGTGGCAGTTGATGCAGGAGTTTTCCTCCCACACCCGCTTGCCGGCGATCACGTCGGCGCTCAGCGTTTCGCTCGGGGCCGACTCGTTGACGATGTAGAAGTGGCTGTGCGCGCCGAGCGCCAGGAACACGACCAGGAAGAAGATCGACCCGCCGTAGAAGATGTTCCGCGCAGCGCCCTTGGTGAGCCGTTCCAGCATGCCCGCGCTCCCCGCTCGTTGCCCCCGCGCCGCCGGGTCCCCCGACCGCACAAGGCCGATCGTAGGGCGCGGACCGCGCCGGCTTCTTTGCCGTTGCGCAAAGAGGGGACGGGCGGAGGACGGACCGGCTCAGCCGCGGTCTCCAGGCTCGATAACGGCGCGCCGGCCATCGCGGAACACCAGGCGCGCCCGCGCGCCGGGATGGCGGCTCAGCACGTCCGGCATCCCGCGCGCATCCAGGAAGGACAGCGCCGTGGACAGCCCGTCGGCATCCAGGGCGCGGGGCGCCTCGACGGTCACCTGCCGGACCCGTTGCGGGCTGCCGCCGCTGCGCGGGTCCAGCAGGTGGTTCAGGCCATCGAGGCCGGGGAAGGCCAGCGCCGCGCCGGCCGAGGTCGCGACCGCGCGGTCGGCCAGCAGCAGACGCCCGCTCTCGCCCCCGGCCGGGTCCGGCAACCCCACCGTCCAGCCCTCGCGGCCAGGAGGAGCCCCCAGCGCATAGGTCTCGCCGAGCTGCACCAGGACGTGGCGGAAGCCGCGCCGGCGCAGCAGCCCGGCCACGCGGTCGGTGATATGGCCCTGGGCGATGCCGTTCAGCGTCACCGCCATGCCGGGCCGCCGCAGCACCACGGCGTCGGTCCCGACGACAAGCTGTCGGTGGTCGACAAGCGCGAGGGCCGAGGCGATCTCCTCGGGCGTCGGCGTCCGCCCTGCCCCGGCGGCCTCGGCGTAGAGCCGCCACAGCGGCTGCACCGTCACGTCGAAGGCGCCGTCGCTGGCCGCGCCCAAAGCCTGGGCCGCGTGCAGGACAAGCCGCAGGTCCTGCGACGGCGCGGCCAGCCGGCCGGCCGCGTTCAGCCGCGACAGCTCGGAATCGCCGCGCCAGAGGCTGAAGATGCGCTCCAGCCGCGCGACCTCGTTTTCCACGCGCGCCGCCGCGTCGGCCGCCTCCCTGCGACCGATGCCCGCAAAGCGCATCTCCGCCTGGGCGCCGAGGGCCGTGCCCCGCCAGCGCAGCGTCCCGCCCCGACCCCGGGAAGCCGCCGCCCCGGCCAGCGGCAGGCAGGCGAGGCCGGCCAGGACCGTCAGGCCGCGGCGGCGGGCGGGGTTCTGCGGCCTCTCGGTCATGACCGCCTCTCCGACTGCGTGGCGTTCTCCTGCGCGCGGGCGCGGCGATCCTCGGCCCGGCTGGCCCGGATCTCCTCGTGGCGCTTGCGGCGGCGGATCAGGGGCGGACAGACGTGGTCGTCGTACATGATCACCTGGCACTTCAGGCAGTAGATGCACTCGTTCGGGTTGATCTTGCCGTCGCGGTGGATCGCCTGCACCGGGCAGAAACCGGCGCAGATGTTGCACTCGCGCCCGCACTGCGGCCGACGCTTCAGCCACTCGAACATGCTGAGGCGGGCGGGGATCGCCAGCGCTCCGCCCAGCGGGCAGAGGTAGCGGCAGAACGGCCGCTCGATGAACACCGCCACTGCCAGGATGGCGACGGCATAGGCGACGTACGGCCAGTCGCGCTGGAAGTCGAGGACGATGGCGGTCTTGAAGGGCTCCACCTCGGCCCAGCGCGTCGCCGCGCCCGCCGATCCCAGCGAGAGCGCGAACAGGCCGATGAAGACGATGTACTTGATCGGCCAGAGACGCTCGGACACCGGAAAGGGAATGCGAAGCTGCGGCACCCGCGCCGCCTTGGCTCCGGCGCCGATCAGTTCCTGCAGCGCGCCGAAGGGGCACAGCCAGCCGCAGAACACGCCGCGCCCCCAGAACAGCAGCGAAATGGCGACATACCCCCAGAGAATGAAGATCAGCGGGTCGAGCAGGAACGTGCGCCACTCGAAGCCGGTGCGCAGCGCCTCCAGAAAGGTCAGGACGTTCAGCACGGAAAGCTGCGCGCCCGCGTACCAGCCGATCCAGCCCAGTGTGAGCGCGAGGAAGGCCAGGCGCACGACACGGAACAGCCGCGGCCGGCGGACCAGCGCGTCCTGGAACACCAGCAGGCCGGTCAGCACCAGCAACACCGCGCCGAGCACGGCAATCCGGCCGCGCTGGCCCGACCAGCGCTGCTGCCAGAGCGGCGTCCCGGCACTGGCCTCGGCGAGGTAGCGTTCCGGGATCTGGTAGGGCAGCACGAAGCGGGTGAACACCTCGCCGCCGCCCTGCCGCCGCGTGCCGCTGACCAGCAACTCCAGGCGGAAGGTCGCGGCGGGGTCGAAGCCGCTGTCGGCCGGGATGGTGAACACCGACATCTGCCGCAGGTCCGGCGCGCCGGCGATGGCCAGCTTGTCGATGCCGGCGTGCCGAGCGCTGTCGAAGGTGATGGTGCGCTCGCCCTGCACCAGTTGCAGCCGCCGGAACTGCCCGGTCCGCGCGCGCCCGGCGCCCTTGTAGGAGTAAAGCCCGCGCGCGGCCACGAAGAGCAGGTGGTCGCCGACCGCGAGATCGGCGGACAGCCTGGAGAACGGCTCTTCGCCCAGCAGGTTGCGGCCGATGCGCGCCGGCGTGGCCAGGCCGGCGAACAACTCGATGAAGGTCTGCTCCGGGTCCACGGGCACCGCCTCGGGGTAGAGCCGGGCGCCCAGACGCTCCAGCTCCCCCGCAACGGTCCCGACCTTCAGGTGCAGCCGGGCGAGCGAGCCGTCGGCCAGCAGCGCGGGCCAGTCGGCGGGGGCGAAGCCCTCCAGCTTCAGCCGCCCGGCCCGGCCGCCCAGCAGGCCCCGCGAGCGGGCGACGGCGCGCGCCGCCCGCACCACGGTGTCGCCGATCACCGAGGAGGAGATGGTGGCGCCGGCCACGGCGTCCACCTGCGCCGGATCGTCGGGGTCGGGCCGCGCCACGGCGTCGAGCGGGCGGCGGATGTCGTGCCCGGCCAGGCGGTCGGCGAAGGCCTGCAGGTCGGCCTCCGAGACACCGATCACCAGGATCGGCTCGTGGTGCTCCAGGATGCGCGCGCCGGTGATGCGGCCCTGCGTGTCGACGCCGGCCAGGACGTCCAGGGGCTTGCCCGAATAGCCCCGCGACTGCACCACCGCGCGGGTGCGGAAGACGTAGCCGACCACCTCGCCGTCGCGATGCGCGGCGGCGGCCGGCGGCTCGCCCTTGAAGACGCCGACGCGCCCGGCATCGGGGAAGACCGCGCGCAACGCCTCTGCCGGCGGGCGCTCGGCGGCGACCTCGCCCGACCACGCCACGACGGCGGCCAAGATCAGGACGAGCCGCGCCCTCCCCCGGCGGAAGGCAGGCGGGCAACTGAAGCCGCTGCGCCACATGGGCCGAGCTTGCGCGGGGCCGGGCCGCCAGTCTTTGCCGCGCCGCAAACAGGGCATCGTGAGGAATTCGGACCATTTCCGTCCGAGTTCCCATCCAGCCTTTGGGGTTAATTTGCGCTTCAGCAACGTTCGGCGGTGCGCCGGGAGCCTACCCTTTGTCGGGAACCTCAAGATCTGGGAGGACGACAGGGATGATGCGCAGGACACGCCGCCCCGGACGCATCCTGGCGAGCGCCGGGGTGCTGACGCTGGCGCTGGCCGCCACGGCCTGGGCGCAGGAGGCCGAGACGCCGTCGAAGGAGGATGTCGAGGAAGCCCACAAGGGCATGGAGGGCGCCACCTCGCCGTACGTGCCGGACCTCGACGTCGGCGCCGAGGAGGAGGTCGCCTATCCCGGCAGCAAGGAAGGCGTCCCGGCGATGACCGCCCAGCAGTTCAACTATGCGAACAGGATCTACTTCCGCCGCTGCGCGGGCTGCCACGGCGTGCTGCGCAAGGGCGCGACAGGCAAGGCGCTGACGCCCGACGAGACCGTCCCCAAGGGAATGGAATACCTGAAGGCCTTCATCAAGTTCGGCTCTCCGGGCGGCATGCCCAACTGGGGCACCTCGGGCACGCTCGGCGAGAACGAGATCGAGCTGATGGCCCGCTACCTCCTGCACGAGCCGCCGGACCCGCCGGAGTTCGGCCTGAAGCGGATCAGGGAAACCTGGGATCTGCGGGTCGCGCCGGAGGATCGGCCGGACAGCCAGCAGAACGACATCAACATCGAGAACCTGTTCTCGGTGACGCTGCGCGACACCGGCGAGGTGGCGCTGATCAACGGCCATACCTACGAGATCGAGACCATCGTCAAGACCGGCTACGCCGTGCACATCTCGCGGATGTCGGCCTCCGGCCGCTACATCTACGTGATCGGGCGCGACGCCAAGGTGGACCTGATCGACCTCTACATGGACCCGCCGCAGGTGGTCGCGGAGGTGAAGCTGGGCATCGAGGCGCGCTCGGTGGAAAGTTCCAAGTTCAAGGGCTGGGAGGACAAGTTCGCCATCGGCGGCACCTACTGGCCGCCGCAGTACGTGATCATGGACGGCCTCACTCTGGAGCCGCTGAAGGTGGTCTCCACCCGCGGCTACACCGTCGACGAGGGCGAATACCACCCGGAGCCGCGCGTCGCCTCGATCGTGGCCTCGCATTACGCGCCGGAGTTCATCGTCAACGTCAAGGAGACCGGCCAGATCAAGCTGGTGGACTACTCGGACCTGAGCAATCTTGACGTCACGACCATCGACGCCGAGCGCTTCCTGCACGACGGGGGCTTCGACTCCACGGGACGGTACTTCCTGGTGGCCGCGAACGCGCGGGACACCATCGCGGTGGTGGACACCAAGGACGGCAAACTGGAGGCCCTGGTCAAGGACCCCGGCGTGAAGCCGCACCCCGGCCGCGGCGCCAACTTCGTGCATCCGGAGTACGGCCCGGTCTGGGCGACCACGCACCTGGGCGACGGCACGGTGACTCTGATCGGCACCGATCCGGAGAACCATCCCGAGCACGCGTGGAAGGTGGTGCAGACCCTGGAGCACCAGGGCGGCGGGTCGCTGTTCCTGAAGACGCACCCGGACTCGAACCACCTCTACGTGGACGCGCCGCTGAACCCGGACGGGGACATCGCCTCCTCCATCGCGGTGTTCGACCTGAACGACCTGGATGCGGGCTATCAGACGCTGCCCGTCGGCGAGTGGTCGGGCATCACCGAGGGCGTGCGCCGCGCGGTGCATCCGGAATACAACAAGGCCGGCGACGAGGTCTGGATCTCCATCTGGAACAACCAGGACCAGCCCTCCGCCATCGTCGTGATCGACGACAAGACCTTGCAGCCGAAGAAGGTGATCCGGGACGAGCGGATCATCACCCCGACCGGCAAGTTCAACGTGTTCAACACGATGAACGACGTGTACTAGCGCCCGCGAGCCGCCGCGCGGGCGCAAACCCGTGCGGCGGCCACCTGTTTCGGGAGGCTGCAAGGCATGCCGCACGGCACACACCCGCCGCTCGGACGGCCCGGCAAGGTCTATCTCGTCGGCGCCGGTCCGGGCGATCCGGAGTTGCTGACGGTCAAGGCCGCCCGGCTTCTGGCCGAAGCCGACGCCGTCATCTACGACCGCCTGGTCTCGGCC
The DNA here is from genome assembly GCA_964561005.1 of uncultured Rhodovibrionaceae bacterium. Taxonomy (GTDB): domain Bacteria; phylum Pseudomonadota; class Alphaproteobacteria; order Kiloniellales; family Rhodovibrionaceae; genus CAZLNO01. The sequence continues at coordinate 85,254 of CAZLNO010000001.1, forward strand.
GACGTGCTGGACCTGATTCCCGCCGGCGCCATGCGGATCTTCGTCGGCAAGGCGACCCGGCACCATCCCGTGCCGCAGGACGAGATCAACGAGCTGATCGTCCGCCTGGCGCGCGCCGGCCGGACGGTCCTGCGGCTGAAGGGCGGCGATCCCTTCGTCTTCGGCCGCGGCTGCGAGGAGACCGGCTATCTGGCGGCGCGCGGCGTGGCTTTCGAGGTGGTGCCGGGCATCACCGCGGCGGCGGGGTGCACGGCGCGGCTGGGCATCCCGCTCACCCACCGGCGGCTTGCGACAGGCGTGCGCTTCGTCACCGGCCACCGCTGCGCCGACGCGCCGCTGGACCTGGACTGGCGCAGCCTGGCCGATCCGCAGACGACGCTCGTGGTCTACATGGGTCTGGCCACGCTGCCCGAACTGAGCCGCAAGCTGCGCGCCGCCGGCCTGCCCGGCGCCACGCCGGCGGTGGCGATCGCCGAGGGCACCACACCGCGGGAGCGCGTCGTGCACGCCGAGCTGGAGAGGCTGCCGGAGCGCGTGGCGGCGGCGGGGCTGACGCCGCCGGTGCTGATCGTCATCGGCCGGGTGGTGGCCCTGGGCGCGCTATGGACCGGAAATGCCGACGACGTGCCGGCGCGGGAGGCGTGCGTCGATGCCGATCCGGCGTGAGGTACTGGCCATGCTGGCTGTCGCCGCGACCCTGCTGGCGAGTCCCGCCACGGCGGACGACGCGCTCTCGCCGGCGAGACAGGGCGAGCTGCGGCACCTGCTGCGCCATGACTGCGGCGCCTGCCACGGCCTGACGCTGCGGGGCGGCCTCGGCCCCCCGCTGCGGCCGGAGGCGCTGGGAGGGCGCTCGGTCGAAGGGCTGACCGAGGTGATCCTGAACGGCGTGGCCGGCACGCCGATGCCGCCCTGGGGCCGCCTGCTCAGCCGCCAGGAGGCGGCCTGGCTGGCCCGGCGCCTGAAGACGCCTGAAGACGGGGAAGGAGGACACCGTTGACCCATCCGATCCGCGCCGTCCGGAACCTGGCGATCGCCCTGGCCATCATCCTCGCCGCGCCGCTCGCACAGGCTGGGCCCGAACCGCGCGCGACCGGCGACCTGGGCGTGGTGATCGAGCGGGCGAGCGGCAGCCTCCTGATCGTCGACCGCGGCGAGCGCGAGACCCTGCACCGTGTGACCGGGCTGGGCGACGTCTCGCACGCCTCGGTCGTCTACTCGCCGGACGAGCGCTTCGCCTACGTGTTCGGCCGCGACGGCGGGCTGACCAAGGTGGACATGCTGACCGGGCAGATCGCCGCGCGGACGGTGCAGGCGGGCAACGCCATCGGCGGCGCCATCTCGCAGGACGGCCGCCTGATCGCCGTCTCAAACTACGAGCCGGGCGGCGTGAAGGTCTTCGACGCCGAGACCCTGGCGACGGTGGCCGACATCCCGGCGACCCACGGCCCGGACGGCGCGCGCTCCAAGGTGGTGGGCCTGGTCGACGCGCCGGGGCAGCGCTTTGTCCTCTCGCTTCACGAGGGCGACGCGATCTGGGTGGCGGACTTCTCGAACCCGGAACAGCCGGCGATCCGCAAGTTCAAGGACGTGGGCGACCGCCCCTACGATGCCATGATCACCCCCGACGGCCGCTATTATCTGGCCGGGCTGTACGGCGAGGACGGCGTGGCCCTGCTCGACCTCTGGAACCTGGACGCCGGGGTCACGCGCATCCTGGAGGATTACGGCCGCGGCCACGAGGACCGGCCGGTCTACAAGATGCCGCACCTGGAGGGCTGGGCGGAGGCCGGCGACGACCTGATGTTCCTGCCCGCGGTGGGGCAGCACGCGCTGCTGGTGGTCGACACCGACACCTGGCGGCAGGTGGACCGCATCGAGACCCACGGCCAGCCGGTCTTCGCCGTCGCGCGGCCGGACGGGCGGCAGGTCTGGGTGACCTTCGCCCACCCGGACAACGACGCCGTGCAGGTGGTCGACGTCCCCTCGCGGCGGGTCGTCGAGACGCTAACCCCGGGCAAGGCCGTCCTGCACCTCGCCTTCGCCCCGCGCGGCCACGAGGTCTGGCTGTCCGCCCGCGATTCCAATGCCGTCCGGGTCTACGACACCGCGACGCGCGCGCCGCTCGCCAGCCTGCCCGCCCAGGCGCCGAGCGGCATCTTCTTCACCGCCCGCGCCCACAGGACAGGGCTCTAGGAGGCCGGATGTCGGCGCGCGGCTGGAGCACCCCCGTCACTCCCGACGAGATCGAGCGCAAGCTGCTGGAAGCCTACCAGCACGACTTCCCGCTGTCTCCGCGCCCCTTCGCGCGGATCGCCGACGATCTGGGCGTTCCTGAGGAGGTGGTCCTGGACAGCTTCGACCATCTGCAAAGCCTCGGCGCCGTCTCGCGCATCGGACCGGTGGTGCGGCCGCACGCCGCGGGCTGGAGCACCCTGGCCGCCCTCGCCGTGCCGCCGGCGCGGCTGGAGGCCGTCGCGACGCTTGTCAGCGGCTACCCGCAGGTCAATCACAACTATGAGCGCGAACATGCCTTCAATCTCTGGTTCGTCGTCACCGGCGCGGACGAGGCGGAGGTGCGGCGAGTCCTCGACGACATCGCGCGGCGCACCGGACTGGACCCGCTCGACCTGCCGCTGATCGAGGCCTTTCACATCGACCTGGGGTTCAAGCTGGAATGGTCCTGAGCGCCATCGACCGCCGCCTGCTGGCGGCCCTGAAGGACGGCCTGCCGCTGACGCCGGAGCCCTATGCCGCGGTGGGCGCGCCGCTGGGCCTGTCGGCCGAGGAGGTTGCGGCGCGACTGCGCGCCCTGCGCGACCAGGGGACCCTGACGCGCTTCGGCGTGGTGGTGCGCCATCACGAGCTGGGCTACCGCGCCAACGCCATGACGGTCTGGGACGTGCCCGACGCGCGGGTGCGCGACGCCGGGCAGCGGCTGGCGGCGATCGACTTCGTGACGCTGTGCTACCGCCGGCCGCGCCGGTCGCCGCGCTGGCCCTATAATCTCTTCGCCATGATCCACGGCCGCGAGCGCGCGCGGGTCGAGACCCTGGTGGCGCAGGCCACCTGGCTGGCCGGCCTGGAAGGCTGCCCGCGCGCCATCCTGTTCAGCCGGCGCCGGTTCAAGCAGCGCGGCGCCGACTACGGTGCCGGGGAAACGCCGGACCAGGCCCCGGACACGGAGGTGCGGGATGACGGCTGAGGCGCGGCTGGACGCCCTGGACCGAGCCATCGTCAACCGGCTGCAGGACGGCCTGCCCATCGCCGCCCGGCCCTATGCGGCCGTGGCGGCTGAGCTGGACGTGACGGAGGCCGAGCTGCTGGAGCGGCTGCGGGGCCTGCTGGCGCGCGGCGCGCTGAGCCGCTTCGGCCCGATGTACAACGCCGAGGCGATGGGCGGCGGCCTGACCCTGGCGGCGATGGCGGTGCCCGAGGACCGCTTCGAGGCGGTCGCGGCGACGGTGAACGCCTTTCCGGAAGTGGCCCACAACTACGCCCGCGCGCACGCGCTGAACATGTGGTTCGTGCTGGCGAGCGACGAGCCCGGCCGGATCGCCGCGACGATCGCCGAGATCGAGACGGCCACCGGGCTCCAGGTGTACGACATGCCCAAACAGGCCGAGTTCTTTGTCGGCCTGCGGCTGGAGGCCTGAGCAGAGTGGACGTTAAGAGGTCTTGCACAAACTCGCTCGGTGTCGTGCAAAGCGCCGCCTCACCCTTCGACAAGCTCAGGATGAGGGGAGAAAAAGAATTGGGATCAGAACTTCTACCTCATGCTGAGCCTGTCGAAGCATGAGACTGCAGCGCTCCGACACCAGCGAGTTCGAATCCATGCAAGCTGCACGAATCGACGACAAAATGACCATGGACCCGCTGGACCGCGCCATCGTCGCGGCCACGCAGGCAGGGCTGCCACTGGCCCCGGAGCCCTACCACGCCATCGCCGAGCAGGTGGGCGCCAGTCCCGAGACCGTCATGGCGCGGCTGCGGCGGATGCGGGAGACCGGCGTGCTGCGGCGCATCGCGGCGGTGCCGAACCACTACGCGCTCGGCTACCGGGCGAACGGCATGTCCGTCTGGGACGTGCCCGACGACCAGGTGACAGAGCTGGGCCGGCGGGTCGGCGCCCTGCCCTTCGTCAGCCACTGCTACCAGCGCCCGCGCCATCCGCCGCTCTGGCCCTACAACCTTTTCGCCATGGTGCACGGGCGCAGCCGCGAGGCCGTGGCCGCGCAGGTGGCCGGGATCGCCGCGCTGCTGGGGCCGGCGAGCCGCGGCCACGACGTGCTCTATTCCACCCGCATCCTGAAGAAGACCGGATTGCGGCTTGCGAACGATCCGGGGAGGCGCTGATGTTCCGCGTCACGCAGTACATGAAGGAGCTGGTCGCGCCGACGCCGCCGAGGCCGCGCCACCCGCCGCCCGGCCCGGTGGTGATCTGGAACCTGATCCGCCGCTGCAACCTGACCTGCCGGCACTGCTATTCCGGCTCCACCGACCGCCACTTCCCCGGCGAGCTGTCGACGGCGGAGGTGTTCGCCGTGATGGACGACCTCGCCGCCTTCGGCGTGCCGGTCCTGATCCTGTCGGGCGGCGAGCCGCTGATGCGCCCGGACATCTTCGAGATCTCGGCGCACGCCAAGCGCATGGGCTTCTACGTCGGGCTGTCGACCAACGGCACGCTGATCGACGACGTTACCGCCGACCGCATCGCCGAGGTCGACTACAACTACGTCGGCATCTCGCTCGACGGCATCGGCGCGACCCACGACCGCTTCCGCGGCGAACCCGGCGCCTTCGACGCGGCGCTCGCGGGCGTGCGGCGCTGCCGGGCGCACGGCATCAAGGTCGGGCTGCGCATGACGATCACCCAGGAGACAATCCACGAGCTGCCCGACATCCTGGAGCTGATGGCCGCGGAGGATGTGGACAAGCTCTACGTCTCGCACCTGAACTACGGCGGGCGCGGCAACGTGAACCGGGGCAGCGACGCCCGCCACGCCATGACCCGCGAGGCGATGGACCGCATCTTCGAGGCCGCGCTGGCCTCGGTGCAAAGCGGCCGGCCCAGGGAGTTCGTCACCGGGAACAACGACGCCGACGGCGCCTACCTGCTGCTCTGGGCGGCGGAACGCTTCCCCGACCGCGTGGACCACCTGCGGGCCAGGCTGGCGCAGTGGGGCGGCAACGCCTCCGGGCAGAACGTCGCCAACATCGACAACCTGGGCAACGTCCACCCGGACACCTTCTGGTGGCACCACACCCTCGGCAACGTCCGCACGCGGAAGTTCTCCGAGATCTGGATGGACACCAGCGACCCGCTGATGGCCGGACTGAAGCGGCACCCCCGGCCGGTGAAGGGCCGCTGCGGCGCCTGCCGCTTCCTCGACATCTGCAACGGCAACACCCGGGTGCGCGCCGAGCAGGTCACCGGCGACCCCTGGGCCGAGGACCCCGGCTGCTACCTGGACGACGCGGAGATCGGCGTCGCGCCCGGCACCCGCCGCGTGCCCCTGGCCCCCTACCAGGGCAGGCGGCGCCATGTGGCCGTGGAGGGGTGAGGCGGCGATGCACTTCACCTCCTGTGCAGGGGCCATCCTTCGACAAGCTCAGGATGAGGCTTCCTCGGGCTCATCCTTCGACGTGCTCAGGATGAGATTTCGAAGGATACGGAATGATGGTCATGGTCATCGGCACCCACCCCTCATGCCGAGCCTGTCGAAGCATGAGCGTGCCGCTCGGCTTGTGGCATCCTGGCGCCGCCGGCCACGACCTGCACAGGCCCTGGCCCTCCTGCTGCTAACGCCGGTCCCCGCCCTCGCGAACGACACCGCACCCCCCGCCCCCGCCCTCTACGCCGAGCACTGCGCCGAATGTCACGGCCCCGAGCGCCTGGGCGGCCAGGGGCCGGCGCTGCTGCCCGGCAACCTGCGGCTGAAGGCGGCGGAGGCCCGCGACGTCATTGCCCACGGCCGCACCGCCACGCAGATGCCGGGCTTCGCCGATCGCCTGTCGGAGACGGAGATCGCGACCCTGGCCGACTACATCCTGAGCGCGCCGGCGGCGCCGCCGGAGTGGACCGCCGCCGACGTCCGGGCCTCGCGTCGAACGCTGACGCCAAAAGACAGGCTGGCCGCCGCGCCCGTCCACGAGGCCAACCCGCGCCACCTCTTCGTGGTGGTGGAGAAGGGCGACCATCACGTCACCGTGCTCGACGGCGACCGCCTGGTGCCGATCCACCGCTTTCCCAGTCGCTACGCCCTGCACGGTGGGCCGAAGTTCTCGCCCGACGGCCGCTTCGTCTACTTCGCCTCGCGCGACGGCTGGGTCACCAAGTACGACCTCTGGGGGCTCGCCAAGGTCGCGGAGGTGCGCGCGGGCCTCAACACCCGCAACATCGCCATCTCCGGCGACGGCGAGACGCTGGCCGTCGCCAACTACCTGCCCCGCAAGCTCGTGATGCTGGATGCCGGCGACCTCTCGCTGCTCAAGGTCATTCCGGCAAAGGGTCGGCACGGCGAGCCGTCGCGGGTCAGCGCGGTCTACCAGGCCCGCCCGCGCGCCAGCTTCATCGCCGCGCTGAAGGACATCGCCGAGGTCTGGGAGATTCCCTACGGCAAGAGCCCCGAGCCCGTCACCGGCCTGGTGCACAGCCACGAGAAGGGCATGAAGGAGGCCATCCCGGCCGAGACCGGCCGCTTCCCGATCCGACGCATCGCGCTGGAGCAGCCGCTGGACGACTTCTTCTTCGGCCCCGACGACCGGGTCTTGATCGGCGCCGACCGGGGCGGCGGCCGGGCCAAGGTCGTGCACCTGGATGTCGGGCGGGAAATCGCCGCGCTGCCGCTGAAGGGCCTGCCGCACCTGGGCTCGGGCATTTCCTGGACCTGGCAGGGTCGGCCGGTGATGGCGACGCCGCATCTGGGCCAGGGCCGGGTCAGCGTAATCGACATGCACGCCTGGCAGGTCGTCGAGACGATCGAGACGCTGGGCCCCGGCTTCTTCCTGCGCTCGCACCCCGCCAGCCGCTACGTCTGGGTCGACGTCTTCTTCGGGCCGCACCGCGACAAGGTCCACGTGATCGACAAGCAGAGCCTGGAGATCGTCAAGACCCTACAGCCCGCGCCCGGCAAGACCGCCGCCCACGTGGCCTTCACTCACGACGGCGCCCACGCGCTGCTCAGCATCTGGGACGACGGCGGCGCCATCGTCGTCTACGATGCGCGAACGCTGGAAGAGGTGAAGCGCCTGCCGATGCGCAAGCCCTCGGGCAAGTACAACGTGCACAACAAGATTACGCTGACGCCGGGGACGAGCCACTGAGGGCCCGAACGGGAGGAGAGACAATGCAACGCCGCAACCGCTTCGACCGCGCCATCGCCGAGATCGATCGCGCCAACCGCGACGACCCGCGCACGGAATGGTTCGACGGCGCGCCGGTGCCGCGGGAGCTGGCCTACGCCCGGCGCATGACCCGCTGGCTGGAGGCGCTCTATCCCGACGCCTCCGAGGCCCTGCGCCTGGCCGCGCGGGCGCAGCACATCCGCCGCTGGGAGATTCCGCGCGCGGACTACCCGGAAGGCCGCGACGGCTACATCCGCTGGCGCACGCACCTCAAGCGCCACCACGCCCGCGTCGCCGGGGACATCCTGGAACGCGCGGGCTACGAGGCGGAGACGGTCGGCCGCGTGCGGGACCTGCTGCGCAAGAAGGGCGTCAAGAGCGACCCCGAGACCCAGGCGCTGGAGGACGTGGCCTGCCTGGTGTTCCTGGAGAGCGCCTTGGCGGACTTCGCCGAAAAACACGAGCCGGAGAAGATCGTCGCCATCCTGCAAAAGACCTGGCGCAAGATGTCACCGACCGGGCAGACGGCCGCGCTGTCGCTGGACATGCCGGAAAGCGCGCGCGAACTGGTCCAGCAGGCACGGGCGCCGGCCGCCTGAGCCCCTCAGCCGCGCTCGCCGCGGGCGAGGGCGCGCAACGCCTCGACGTCGCGGACCGTCACCCGCTCGCGCCCCACGTCCACGACGCCCTGGCGCGCCCATTCCTGAAGGGTGCGGCTGACGGTATACAGTCCCGTGCCCGTCATCCCGGCGATGTCCTGGCGCGAGACGTGCAGCTCGCGCGTCATCGCCGCCTCGTCGATTGGCCGGTCGCTGCGGCCGCGCGCGATGCGCAGCACGGCGCTGGCAATCCGCTGGGCCGAGGACTTCGTCGCCATCTCGCTCACGCGCTCGCGCGAACTCTCCAGCCGGCCGCCGAGCGTGGCCGCGGCGTTCAGCGCCATCTGTGGATGGCGCATGGCCAGGCTGCGCCAGGTCGACGCCAGCCAGCCGACCGCCCGGCACGGTCCCACGCAGAGCGCCGTCGCCGGATAGGCGGTGTCGCGGAAGGCGGCCACGCAGCCGAACATCTCACCCGGCGTGATGAAGCCCACGACGACTTCCGCGCCGCCCTCGGTGACCTGCACCATCTTCAGCACGCCGTGCAGCAGGACGTAGCACCGCGCCGCGTCGTCGCCCTGATGGAACAGCGGCTCGCCGGCGGCGCCGTCGCACAGCTCGCCGGCCCTCCAGACGGCCTCCAGCGCCTCGGCCGGCAGCCCCGAAAACGGCTGCGCCTCCCCCAGGATGGCGGGATAACTCCAGTTGGACATGCTCTACCCTGCCCCGCCGGGTTCCTGTTGCGCCGCCGCGCGGACGACGCTCACAGGTTTGTAATACGACTTGTGCCATAATGGGGAACGCGCCGATCCGCGCAAGAGTTCCCGTCGATGGCTGTCCCGTCGATGGCGCGCCGGGCCGCTGCCGTTGTCTGGCAGCGGCAAACATGGCTAACTGGACTCGTTGCGGCGGGTCATCCAGACACGACGGAGCCTGTCAGGCATGCGCAGCGTTCAGCGGCCGACGACCGTCGGCTTCATCACGCCGCCGCGCTGGCACGATCCGGCGCCGCACGAATTTTCGCACGTCTGCGGCGTCGCCGTGCGCACCCAGCAGAGCATCCTGCCGTTGCCCGACTTCGACTACCGCCTGGAGACCATCGGCCACGTCGATACCAGCGCGGCGCTCGCGGTGCAGGCGCGGCTGCTCGCCTCGGCCGAGTGCGACCTGGTGGTCCAGGTCGGCACGCCCTTCGCCTGGGCCGGCACGACGTCCGAGGCGGAGGCGCGGGCGCGCGGCGAGGCCCTGGAGCAGGCCGCCGGCGTGCCCGTCATCATGACCGGGCTGGCCCTGATCGATGCCCTGCGCGCCCTGGGCGCGCGCCGCCCGGCGCTGGCCTGCACCTATTACGACGCCGCCTGGCGCGACGGCTGGGCTGCCTTCGTCGCGCGCTGCGGCTTTGAGCCGGCGCATGTGGCGACCATGGCCGATCAGGGCCTCGTGCAGCCGGGCGACACTCTGGCGCGTTACGGCTTCGCCATGAGCGAGGAGCTGGCGCAGGCCTCGGTGGAACGCACGGCCACCGCGGCGCCGGAGGCGGACGCGATCGTGGTCACCGGCACGGGCACGCGCACGCTCTGGCTGGCGCCGGTGCTGGAGCGGGTGCTCGGGCGACCGATCGTCGGCGCCGACACCGTCGGCTACTGGGTGGCCGCGCGGCTGCTGGGCCTGCCCCTGGGCCATTCCCTCGGGACGCTGGGGGATGCGAGCCTGCCGGTCCGTACGTGAGGCGAACGGCGCGGTGCCGAGGCCACCGGATGGCGGTGCGGCTCAGCCTTCCGGGCGGGCGCCTGCCCGTCGGCTCTTCCAAACCAACAGGGCGATCGCGGCGAGGACGGCCAGCGGCACCGCGAAGTCCAGCCAAAAGGCCAGGAACCAGCCGGTCATCGCCGCCACGCCCGCCCAAAGCAGCGGCAGCACGATCAGCACCCGCGGCACCCGCCCGGCGGTCAGCAGCAGCAGGCCCATGGTGAAAATGGCCGTCGGACCGGGCGCCAGCCCCACCAGCGGCATGGCCTGCCAGCCGTATCCCATCAGCACCACGATGAGCGGATGCCCGACGAGGGCGAAGAGCGCGAGGCCCAGGCCGGCCCAGGCCGCGCCGCCGCCCGCGAAACGGAAGGCGAGCCGGCGGCGCAGGACGCCCGTCCAGGCCAGCAGCAGCCCCTGGGCGATCCAGAGCGCGCCGTAGAGCGGCGCCGCGAAGTCGATCGGCGCCATGGTACCGAGCTGGTACACCGCGCCGACCCAGATCCAGAAGAGCGCCAGCACGCCGCCGACGGCGCGGTCGCCGCCGCGCACCGGGCGCAGCGTCAGCGCCAGCACGCCGAGCGCCAGGAGCGCGGCGAGCGGCGGCGCCGGCCAGAGCGCCCGGTTGTACTGCGCCAGAATGGCGAACAGCACCTCCATGGAGTAGGGAAGCGTCATGCCGCGCCGGTCCGCCGGTTGGCACCCCGCCCCGTCACAGATCCTCGACGTGGCGCACCATGCGCCGGCGCAGCTCGGGGTCCGGCAGGCGGCCGTAGAGGGCGCCCATGTTCTCCTCCATGTGGTCCACGCGCGAGGTGGCGGGGATGGCGCAGGTCACCGACGGGTGCGAGATGATGAACTTCAGGAAGAACTGCGCCCAGTTCCGGCAGTCGAATTCGTCGATCCAGGCCGGCAGGGGGTTGTGCTCGAACTGGTGGAAGAGCTGCTTGCGGCGGAACGGCCGGTTGATCACCACGCCCAGCCCGCGCTCGGCGGCCAGCGGCAGCAGGCGGTCCTCCGCCCAGCGGTCCAGGATGTTGTAGGTGAACTGGACGAAGTCGATGGGCTGGTCGCGCATGATCCGCTCCATCTCGTCGTGGCGGCGGCCGTGCGAGGTCGTGATGCCGATGTAGCGGATCTTCCCCTCTTCCTTGTGCCGCAGCAGCGTCTCCAGGTGCTTCTCCCAGCTCACCAGGTTGTGGATCTGCATCAGGTCGAAGGTGTCGACGCCCCACAGCCGGCGCGAGTCCCGCATCTGCTCGACGCCGACCGACTCCAGCAAGTGCCAGACCTTGGTCGCCGCGAAAAGCGATCCGGTGTTCCCGGTCCGCTCCAGGCAGTAGCCCACGACCTCCTCCGACGAGCCGTACATCGGCGAGGAGTCGATCATCCCGCCGCCGCGGTCGAAGAAGGTCTGGAGGACCTCGGCCCGCTGGTTGCGCAGCGCCGGCACCTCACCGACATTGAAGGTGATCCAGGTGCCCATGCCGATGGCCGGGATGCGCTCGCCGCTCGCCGGGATCTTCCGGGTGATCATCCCCGCCCCGGCCGCGCGCGCCGGCGGCGCGCCGACGAAGGACGCCAGCGCGGCCCCGGCGGTCGAGGCCAGGAAGCGGCGCCGGTTCAGGCCTGGTCGATCGCATGTCATCTCGCCGCCCCGCTTTGCCCGGTCGTCCAGCGTCACCCGTTTCCCAGGGAGACTGGCGCGCCGCGGCGCGGGCTTCAAGGCCGTGCGGCGTGGACGGGCGGCGTCACAGGTTCGCCTTGCGCACCATGATCAGGATGTGAGCGGTCTGCTCCGTATCCAGCAGGCGGATGAACCACTGCTCGCCGACGAACTTGGGCCGCCCTGGCCAGTCGAAGCGGTAGGTCCGTCGAAGGTAGCGCGCCTCGGCCTTGCGCTTCACGCAGGCACCGAGCAGCTTGGCCTCCTCGTAGGCCTTCACCGCCGCCGCCTCGCCCTCGTTCATCAGGGCCTCGATCAGGTCGTCGTGGACGTCCGGGGAGAGGCAATAGCCGCGCGTCATGTGGACGCTTCCGGGCTCCGGGCTGCCGGAAATGCCGTGCAGGCTCTGTCCCGCCGCCGGCGGCGGGACGGCCAGGCCCAGCAACAGCATGACGCCCGCAGGGATCAGCAGGGACCGCAATCGACTGGTCGAACGCATGCGCTCATTGTAGGCGCGATACGGCGATGCGGCCATCCGCTGACACACGGATGTGATCGACGCGCGCCGCTTAGTCCTGTTCCCCTCAGCCGCCGGCGGGCTCGACCAAGGCGCGCTCGATCACCACCGCTTCGGCGGGCACGTCCTTGGGAAAGGGGCCGCCCGCTCCGGTGGGCAGGCTCTCGATCGCCTCCACGGTGTCCATGCCCTCGACGACGCGGCCGAAGACGGCGTAGCCCCAGCCCCGCCGCGTCTTCGCCTGATGGTTCAGGAAAGCGTTGTCGGCCACGTTGATGAAGAACTGCGCCGTCGCCGAGTGCGGCTCGGCGGTGCGCGCCATGGCCACCGTGCCGCGGTCGTTGCGCAGCCCGTTGTCGGCCTCGTTGCGAATGGGATCGCCGGTCGGCTTGCGCTGGTAGTCCGGGGTGTAGCCACCGCCCTGGATCATGAAGCCGCGGATGACCCGGTGAAAGATCGTGCCGTCAAAGAACCCGCTTTCCACGTATTGCAGGAAGTTGGCGACCGTCATCGGCGCCTTTTCCCGGTTCAGTTCCATCCGGATATCGCCGTGGCTGGTCTCCAGCCGGACCACCGGCGAGTCCGCCACGGCCGCCGCCGGCCCCGCCAGCATTCCCAGTACGCAGCACAGCGCCGCCACCAGCTTCTTCATCCGCCTTCTCCCTGAGATGTCCGGCCGACTCGCCCTCGCGGCCGGGAAGTCTAGGCCCGGCGACCGTGGCACGCCAGCCGTTTTCCGCCACGGTCCGTCCCGTTGTCGCGGGCGCCGACGGCGGTTCAGTCGTCGTGAAAGGTGGCCCAGTCGTCCAGCGGCGCGCGCTCGGTCTCAAGCGTGTTCTCGGGCGCTCCGGGATCGGGGTGGCCCAGCGCGATGCCGCACAGCAGCACCTCTTCCTCGGGGATGCCGAGCGCCCGCCGCACCGTGGCGTGGACCCTGTGCCAGGCCGCCTGCGGGCAGCTTTCCAGGCCGTGCGCACGCGCCAGCAGCATGACATGCCCAATGAAGATGCCGGCGTCGATCCAGCTTCCCGTCGCCAGCCGCCGGTCCACCGTCACCAACAACCCGACCGGGGCGTCGAAGAACATGAAGTTGCGCTCGAACTGCTGCTGACGCGCCGGCATGTCGTCCCGGTGGATGCCCAGCAGGCCATAGAGGTCGAAGCCGACCTTGCGCCGCCGGCCGCGATAGGGCTCGAACCACTCCTCCGGATAGTAGCGGTACTCCGGCGTATCGCCGCCGGCGCGGATGGCCGCCAGCGCCGCCTCCACCACGCGCTGCCGCGCCGGCCCGGTCACCGCATGCACCCGCCAGGGCTGCATGTTCGCGCCACTGGGCGCCCGGCCGGCCACCTCCAGGATGCGGCGCACGACGCACTCCGGCACCGGGTCGGGCCGGAAGCGCCGGATCGAGCGCCGTCCCAGGGCCAGGCGCTCCACCTCCGCCAGGGCATCGGACCCGACCGCCGCGTCTTCCGGCATTACGCCCTCCCGTTCCCGCCCGCTCATTCCGGCCCCGATCAGCTTGCGCCGATCGCCGCCGCCGGCGTGTCACCCGGCCCCGCGATCGCCCGTGCCGGCCCCTGCTCGGCGGCGGACCATGATGTCCATCCGGCCTTCCTGCACGATCGTGCCATCCTGTGTACACAGGCGGATTCGTCTCTGCACGATGCCCCGGTCGCCGGCACGGGTCAGGCGCTTGCCGGCGATTTCCAGTTCGGCGTGCACCGTGTCGCCAATCCGGATCGGCGCCGTGAAGCGCCAGCCGTCGATGCCCAGCAGCGCGATCGCCGTGCCATCGAAGGTTCCCAGGCGGTTCAGCAGCCCGGTCGCCACGGCAATACCATAGGCACCGTGGGCGATGCGCTCGCCGAAGGCGGTCTCGCGCGCGAACTCGGCGTCGGTGTGCAGCGGGTTCCAGTCGCCGGACAGCATGGCGAAGAGCGTCACGTCGGCCTCGGTCACCGTGCGGCCGGGGCTGCGGAACACCTGCCCGACCTCGACGTCCTCGTAGAACAGCGCGCTCATCCGTCCGACTCCGCGCGCTGGATGCGCCGGGCCTTGTGGGTGCTGCGCGGCAGGCTGCCGGGCGGCTCCGCCCGCACCTGGGCGCGCACCTGCAGGCGCTGGCGCAGCGCGAAGGCCAGCCGCTCGCCCAGATCCGGCGGCGCCTCGGCCGTGCGCTCAACCCGCACTTTGAGGCCGCTGAGGAAGCCGGTCGCCGGGTCGCGCACGTCGTCGTCCAGCACGATCAGGTACTCGCCGGTGGTGCCCGGCATCTCCCGCACCACCTGCTCCACCGCCGTGGGAAAGACGTTGACGCCGCGCACCACCAGCATGTCGTCGGCCCGGCCGCGCACCCCGCCGGGCAGGCGCGCGTGCGTGCGCCCGCAGGCGCAGGGCGCGCTGTCGCGCACCACCACGTCGCCGGTCCACCAGCGCACCAGCGGAAAGGCCTCCTTGTCCAGGTGGGTCAGCACCAGCACGCCGGGCGTGCCGTCGGGCACCGGCTGCTCGCTCTCCGGGTCCAGCACCTCCGCGCAGGCGAAGTCCTCGGCCAGGTGCGCGCCGGCCTGGGCCTCGCACTCCCAGGCGATGGGCTGGAACTCCAGGCTGCCGTAACCGTCGTAGGCCCTGGCGTCCCAAAGCGACTCGATCCGCGCGCGCGTCGCCGGCACGCCCGCCCCCGGCTCGCCGCCCAGCATGATTCGCCGCAGCGCGGTCGCGCGGGGGTCGACGCCCAGGCGCCCGGCCACCTCGGCCAGGTGCGCCATGAACGACGGCGTGGCGCAGACGGCGGTGGTGCCGAAGTCCAGCATGGTGCGAATCTGACGCTCGGACTCGCCGCTGCCGGCGGGGATGCAGGTGGCGCCGAGGCGCTGATAGGCGGCCAGCGCGCCCAGCCCGCCGACGAACCAGGACAGCGTGAACAGGCACTGGAAGACGTCGCCCGGCCGCACCCCCTGGCTGTAGGCCATGCGCGCGTAGAGGTCGGTCCAGCGCTCCAGGTCGGCCGCCGTCCAGCCGTTGGGCGTCGGTCGCCCGGTGGTGCCGGAGGAGAAGTGCACCCGGTTGATGCGCTCGGGCGCCACGGCGGCGAAGTCGCCCCAGGGCGGCGCCGCCTCGATGCTGGCGGCGAAGTCGGCCTTGCGGGTGAGCGGGAGGTGGCGCAGCGCCTCGGGCGAGGCGGCGTCGCCCGGCTCGAAGCCGACCTCGTCGAACAGCTTGCGGTAGGAGGCACTGTGCCGGGCCACATAGGCGAGCTGCGCGGCCAGCCGCTCCCGCTGGCACGCGGCCAGGCGGTCGCGCGACCAGGTCTCTCGGGCGTCCCAGACCTCCGCGCTCTCCGGCCTCGCCATCGCGGTCCTCACCCGGCCCGCAGCCCGTCCACCAGATAAGCGGTGAACTCGGCGGCGATGGCCTCGCGGTCGGCCTCGCTCTCGCCGTCGCGCGGGCGGTACCACACGGTGATCCAGTTCAGCGCGCCGAGCAGGGCCTTCGCCACCAGGCGGGGCGCGCAGGGCCGCAGCTCGCCGGCGGCGACGCCCTCGTCGAGGACGCGGATAAAGGCCTCCTCGTAGGTCCGGCGCATGTCGATGACCTCGCGCAGCCGCTCGCGCTGACGCGCGGTGGTGCTGCCGACCAGGTGCATCTCCACGCCCTGCACCGAGACGCGCTGGTAGGGAAGCTGCGTCATCATCAGCATGGCATGGGCGTGCACCATCCGCCGCAGGCGCGCCAGCGGCCCCTCCGGGCCGTCCAGCAGCGGCCGGACGCCCTCCAGGTTCTGTTCCAGCGCACGCTTGTGCACGTCGAAGAACAGGTCGGCCTTGCTGCGGTAGTAGTGGTACACCCGACCCTTGGTGGCGCCCAGCGCGCGGGCCACGTCGTCGATCGAGGTGGCGCTGTAGCCGTGCAGCATGAACATCTCGGCCGCGGCGTCCATGATCGCCGCGCGCCCCGTCTGGCCCCGCGCGGCCGTCTCCGTCGCCGCCTCGTGCTGCCGCGTCGCCATCACGCCTTCCCCCCGGCCGCCGTCGCCGCCTCCGCTTCCGCCTGAATCGCCCGGGCCAGCAGCAGGCGCTGGATCTCCGAGGTGCCCTCGTAGATCTCCGTGATGCGCTGATCCCGATAGTAGCGCTCCACCGGCGTGGGCTTGACGTAGCCGATACCGCCGTGGACCTGCAGCGCCGCGTCGACCGCGCGATGCGCCACCTCGCTGGCGTGCAGCTTGGCCATCGCGCCGGGGGTCGCGACGTCCTCGCCGTCGTCGTAGGCGCGCGCCGCCTCGTAGACCATCATCCGGCCGGCCGAGATCTCCGTCGCCATGTCCGCCAGCTTGAAGCCGAGCGCCTGGTGCTCGATCAGCCTGTGGCCAAAGGTGCGGCGCCGGATCGCATGGTCGCGCGCGGCTTGGTAGGCGCCCAGCGCGATCCCTGTGGCCTGCGCGGCCACGGTGATCCGCCCGACGTTCAGCGTCTCCAGCGCCAGGCGCAGGCCGCGCCCGCGCACGCCCAGGAGGGCGCCGCCCGGCACCCAGGTATCGAGCTTGAGGTTGCTGGTCAGCGTGCCCCGGATGCCCATCTTGTCCTCGTAGCGGTCGATGGTAACGCCCTCGGCCGTCTTGTCGACCATGAAGGCGGTGATGCCGCGCGAGCCGGCCTCCGGGTCGCTGCGCGCGAAGACGATGTAGTGGCGCGCGACGCCGCCGTTGCCCAGCCAGCACTTCTCCCCGCGCAACCGCCAGCCGCCGTCCGCCGGCGTGGCGGTGGCCGTGATGGCCGCCGGATCGGAGCCGGCGCCCTGCTCGCTCAGCGCGAAGCACACCGCCTCGCCCTGCACGACGCCGCGCAAATAGCGCTCGTTCTGTTCCGCGGTCCCGGCCCGCACGATGGGGAAAACGCCGAGCTGCTGCGCGGCGATGATGGCCGCGGTGGATGCGCAGTCCTGGGCGATCCGCTCCGCCACGGCGCAGAGCGCGGTCAGCGAGGCCCCGGCGCCGCCGTGGGCCTCGGGCAGGAACATGCCCAGCAGGCCCTCGCGCCGCATGACCTCGACGTGCTCGTGGGGATAGCGCTGCTCGCGGTCCAGCTCGGCGGCCAACGGCGCGAAGTGATCGCGGCTCAGCCGGTCCGCCAGATCGCGCCATTGCTGGTCGGCGTCGTTCAGCCTTGGGGACCAAATGACGGACATGGCATCCTCGCCGTGATGCGTGGCCCGGCGCGGCGCGCCTTGCATTAAACCTACTGAGTAGTATGATGCGCGTCAACACGATCACGGAGTTGCCGCGGACCTGTTCGAGGGGAGAGCGAACCCATGACCAACTCCCAACCCGACGCCTTCGCGGGCGACGGCCCGGAGGCCACCTTTCGCGCCTATCTGCGTGACGGCCGTTTCATGATCCAGCGCAGCCGCGGCACTGGCGCCTACGTCTTCTATCCCCGCCTGCTCGCGCCCGGCACCGGCGAGAGCGACCTGGAGTGGGTCGAAGCCTCGGGGCGGGGTACGGTCTATTCGACCACGGTGGTGCGCCAGCGCCCCGAGAAGGGCGGCGACTACAACGTCGCCCTGATCGACCTGGCGGAGGGCCCGCGGATGATGAGCCGCGTCGAGGGCATCGCCCCCGAGGACGTGCGCATCGGCATGGCCGTGCAGGCACGCGTCACCGAAATCGACGGCGAGCCGGCGGTGGTCTTCGGCCCCGCCTCCTGAGCCCCGGACAGGAAAGGACACGCGACATGGCGCACGAACTTCGCGGCAAGGCGGCGGTCGTCGGGGTCGGCCACGGCGGCCTGGGCGAGGCCCCGGGCCGCAACGCCCTGGAGATCCTGGCCGAGGCGACGCACAACGCGCTGGCCGACGCCGGGCTGAAGCTGTCGGATGTGGACGGGCTGTTCACCGGCTCGGCCTTCCACTTCATGCCGACTCTCAGCATCGGCGAGTATCTCGGGATAAATCCGAGATTTTCCGACGGGAGCATGATCGGCGGCTCGTCCTTCGTGGCGCACACGCTGAACGCGGCGTTGGCGCTCAACGCCGGGCTCTGCGACGTGGCGCTGATCTGCTATGGCAGCAACCAGCGCACCGCCGGCGGGCGCCTGGCAACGATGTCGGAGTCGCAGCCGCACGAGGCGCCCTACAAGCCGCGCTACCCCATCAGCGCCTACGCGCTCGCCGCCGCCCGCCACATGCATCAGTACGGCACGACGCGGGAACATCTGGCCGAGGTGGCGCTGGCCGCCCGCCGGTGGGCGCGGATGAACCCCGAGGCCTTCGCGCGCGACCCGCTGACCCTGGAGGAGGTGCTGAACGCCCGCATGATTTCCGATCCGCTGACCAAGCTGGACTGCTGCCTGGTCACCGACGGCGGCGCGGCGGCGATCCTGGTGCGCGGCGAGCGGGCCAAGGACTTCCCGCACAAGCCGGTCTATCTCCTGGGCGCGGGTCACGCGCACTGGCACCGCCAGATCTCCGCCATGCCGGACCTGACAGTCACCGCCGCCTCGCAGTCCGGCCCGCAGGCCTTCGCGATGGCCGGCGTCGGGCCGGCGGACGTCGACGTGGCGGAGCTCTACGACGCCTTCACCATCAACACCATCCTCTTCCTGGAGGACCTGGGCTTCTGCCCCAAGGGGGAAGGCGGACGCTTCGTCGCCGACGGCGGCATCGCGCCGGGCGGGCGCTTTCCGGTCAACACCAACGGCGGCGGGCTGTCCTGCGTGCATCCCGGCATGTACGGGCTGTTCACCGTCATCGAGGCGGTGCGCCAGCTTCGCGGCGCCTGCGGCCAGCGGCAGGTTGCGAACGCCGAGGTCGCCCTCGCCCACGGCAACGGCGGCACGCTGTCCAGCCAGGTCACCAGCGTCTTCGGGACCGGGGCGACGCTTTAGGCGGCGCGCGCCGCGATCAGGGCGTCCAGCGCCAGGGCGCCCGCGCCCTGCGGCAGCACGACGAAGGGGTTGACGTCGATCGTCTCGACCCAGCGCGCGTTGGCGGCGGCGAAGCGCGACAGCGCCGCCAGCGCCTCGGCCAGCGCGTCCACGTCGGCCGGCGGCGCCCCGCGCACCCCGTCGAACACTGCCGCGCCTTTCAGCTCGGCGATCATCCGCCGCGCCTGCGCGGCGTCGAAGGGCGCCAGGCGGAAGGTCACGTCGCGCAACACCTCGACGAAGACACCGCCCAGGCCCAGCATCACGACAGGACCGAACACCGGGTCGCGCTGAACCCCCAGGATGGCCTCCACGCCCGTCTCCGCCATCGGCGCCACCAGCACGCCGTCCAGCCGCGCGGCGGGCGCCCGCGCGCGGGCGCGTTCCATCAGGGTGTCAAAGCCCGCCCGCGCCGCCACGCCGCCCCGCACGTCCAGCACGACGCCGCCGATCTCCGTCTTGTGCTGGATGTCCGGCGAGACGATCTTCAGCACCGCCGGCCGGTCCAGCGCGTCGACCGCGGCGGCGGCCGTGTCGGCGTCGGCCGCGAGCGTCTCCGGCGCGACCGGCAGGCCGGCGTCGGCCAGCAGGCGCTTGGCCTGGTATTCGTTCAGCGGCGCCGCGGGCGCCGGCGCCGGGGGCGGCAAGGCCGGGGCATCCTCCCCCCGTCGTGCCTGGGCGAAGCTCTCGCCGAAGGCCGCCAGGCGGGCGATGGCGGCGACCGCGCGCGTCGGGTCCTCGAACACCGGATAGCCGTCGGCCTCGTACTGCGCCACGATCTCCGGCGGCGCGATGATCGACAGCACGGTCAGGCGGTCCGGGTAGCCGCGGCAGGTGGCGTTCACGGCGTCGCGGATCGCCGCCGCCATGCTCTGCGAGCCGGCGACGCTGGTCATGAAGATGACGAGCGAATCGTAGTCGCCCGCGCGCAGCATGACCTCCAGGTTGCGCGAGACCAGGCCCAGGTCGTTGAACGCCTGCGCGGTGATGTCCACCGGATTGCGCACGGCGGCATAGGGCAACAGCGCCTTCAGCTCCGCCTGCGCGGCCTCGGGCATCGGCGCGACGTCCAGGCCGTGGTCGGCGGCGGCGTCGGCCATCAGGATGCCCACCCCGCCGGAGATCGTGACCAGGCCGACGCGCTTGCCGCGCGGGTAGACGCCGAAGCTGCAGGCATACGCCAGGTCGATCAGTTCCTCCGTCGTGCGCGCTCGGTAGGCCCCGTACTGCCGCAGCACGGCGTCATAGACCGCGTCCGAGCCAGTCAGCGCGGCGGTGTGCGAGCCCACGGCCTCGGCCCCGACCTCGGAGCGGCCGACCTTCATCACGACCACCGGCTTGCCGGCGGCGCGCAGGGCCTTGAGGCCGTCGAGGAAGGCCGCCGCGTCGCGCACGCCCTCGGTGTAGGCCAGGACGACCTCGGTCCCCTCGTCCTCGGCCAGCCAGCCCAGGCAGCTCGCCACCTGCACGTCGCACTCGTTGCCGGTGGTGATCAGGTAGCGGATGCCCAGCCCCGCCTTGCGCGCCAGCATGTAGAGATGGCTGCCGTAGGCGCCGCTCTGCGAGACGATGGCGACCTTGCCGGGCCGGGGAAAGGCCTGCTCCAGCGTCGAGGTGAAGGCGGGATAGAAGCCGGCGGCGGGATTGAACAGCCCCAGGCAGTTCGGCCCCACGATGCGCAGCCCGGTCTCGCGGGCGATCGCCGCCAGTTCCGCCTGTCGCGTGGCGCCCTCGGCGTCCACCTCGGCGAAGCCGGAGCTGAAGATGATGGCCGCGCGCACGCCGTGGTCGGCACAGTCGCGCACGGCCTGGACCACCGCCGGCGCCGGCACGGCGATGACGGCGCAGTCCACCGGCCCGGGCAGCGCCCCGACGGAGGCATACGCCTTGAGGCCCTGCACCGTCTCCCGCTTGGGATTGACCGGATAGACCGGGCGCGCGAAGCCGGCCTCGCGCAGGTAGCGCAGCGGCCGGCCGCCGATGCGCGTGGGATCGTCGGAGGCGCCGACGATCGCCACCGCGCACGGCCACAGCAGCGCGTCCAGCCCCGCGCCCGGCCCATCGCCGGTCCTGTCGCGCTCGGCGCTCACGTCGGCCGGTCCATGCGGAAGACGGTGTCGACCACGGCATAGTCCATGTAGCCCAGCCGCGCGATCGGCCGCACCTTGGCGTAATCCACCCGGCCGTCGGTCAGGATGGAGTCGTCGATGTGGATGCCCACCACCTGGCCAAGGACCACGGCCGACGACACGCCGTGCTCGTCCGGCGGCAGCGTGATGCTCTGCAGGTGGCGGCACTCCAGGTGCACCGGCGCGGCGGCCACGCGCGGCGCCTTCACCATCTCCGACGGCGCCTTCTCCAGGCCGGCGTGCTCGAACTCGTCGCCCGGCACGGCGGCCGAGGACAGGTTCATCGCCTCGCGCAGCGCGTAGGTGGCGAGGTTGCAGACGAACTCCCCGGTCTCCTCGATGATGCGCTGGGTGTCCTTGGTCTTGTCGCCGTCGGGATGCGCGCCGGCGCCGATCATCACCACCGGCGGGCGCGTGCCGCAGGCGTTGAAGTAGCTGTAGGGCGCCAGATTGGCGCGGCCCTGGCGGTCCAGCGTGGAGATCCAGCCGATCGGGCGCGGGACGACCAGCGCCTTGAACGGGTCGCGGGGCAGGCCGTGGGCGTTGCTTTCGGTGTCGTAGAACATGCGGCGTTTCGCTCCTTCACAGGTTCGCCGGGAGTCGGCGCGCGGCGGTCAGAACCGGCCTCCGCAGGTCAGCATCCGATCCGGCGCGGCGCAACTAGCGACTGGCCAGGTCATCCAGGGACACGTTGGCAGAGATGCGCTTGAGGCTCGCGTGAACGTCGACCACCACCGGGCCCGGCGCCGCCAGCGCCTGCTCCACCACGCCGTCCACGTCGTCCCCCGGCGCCAGCCGCAGACCCGTCGCGCCGAAGGCCTCGGCCAGGCGGGCAAAGTCGGGATTGGCGAGGTCGGTGGCGCTGACGCGGCCGGGGTACTGCTTTTCCTGGTGCAGGCGGATGGTCCCGTAGCTGCGGTTGTTGGAGACGAAGATCCGCACTGGAAGACCGCGCTGCACGGCGACGGAGAGCTCGTTGCCGGTCATCAGGAAGCCGCCGTCGCCCACCAGCGTGACCGCTTGCCGCGCCGGTTCGCGCAGCGCGGTCGCCACCGCCGCCGGCACGCCCAGGCCCATCGCGCCCGAAACCGCGCCCAGCAAACGCTGGCTGGCCTTGAAGGCATGATGACGGTGCAGCCAGCTCGAAAAGTTGCCGGCGTCGGTGACGATGGCGGCGTCCGCGGCGAGACGCGGGCTCAGCGCGGCCACCACCGCGCCGAAGTCCACGCCGTCGTCGGGGGCGTGGTTCTCCGGCGCGCGCATTCGGCGAACGTAACCATGCAACCCCTCCAGCCAGTCCGTCCGCTGCTCGGCGATGCCGGATGGCGCACTGGTCGCCAGATCGTCGAGAAACGCCGCCGGATCGCAGGCCAGGCCGATCTCCGTCCGAATCACCCGGCCGATGCGCGCCGGGTCGGGATACACGTGGATCAGCGGCTGCTCCGGCTCGGGCGCGCGCGGGAAGCGGTAGCCCTGGGTGCTGACGTCGTTCAGCCGCGTGCCCACGGCCAGCACCAGATCGGCCTCGCAGACCAGGGCAAGCTGCTCGCGCGGGATGTTGAAACCCAGGTGGCCGGCGAAGACGGTGCTGTCGTTGTCCACCAGGTCCTGATGCTTGAAGGTGGTCACCACCGGCAGCCCCCAGGCCTCGGCGCAGGCCCGCAACGCTCGCCGCCCCGCCGCGTCGTCGAGCTGGCCACCGGCGATCAGCAGCGGCCGCTCCGCCGCCCGCACGCGCTCGGCGACGCGGGCGACATCCGACGGGGCCGCGCGCGTCCGCGCCACCGGCATCGGCGCCGCCGCGCCGTTGGAGACCGTCAGCTTCAGCACGTCCTCCGGCAGCACCACGACCACCGGTGCGGGGGTGTCGGAGGCGGCGACATGAAAGGCGCGCGCCGTCACCTCGGCCAGGCTCTCGGGCTCGGTGACCTGCCACACCGCCTTGGCGATGTCGGCGAAGGTCTTGGCATAGTCGACCTGCTGGAAGCCGCCGCGCGGCAGGGCGGCGCGCGGCACCTGCCCGATGAAGAGGACCAGCGGCGCGGCGTCCTGCTCGGCGGTATGCAGCGCGATGCTGGCGTTGGTGGCCCCCGGCCCGCGGCTGACGAAGGCGACGCCCGGCCGGCCCGTCAGCTTGGCGTCGGCGACCGCCATGAAGCCGGCGCCGCTCTCGTGGCGCGCGGTGACGGTATCGATGTCGCGCCGGTCGTAAAGGACGTCCAGCACCGGCAGATAGCTCTCCCCCGGCACGCAGAACACCCGGTCCACACCGTGCGCGGCGAGGGTGTCCACCAGCGCGCTGGCCGCGGTTTGCGTCAAGGTTGCCTCCCCGTTCGGGTTGTTTCGTCATGCAGAATACAGTTTCACAATATAGCGGCCATCGCTATCCTGCGCGACCATCGTTCCCGACGGATTGATCAAACGGAAAGCGGTCATGGTCCAGCGCACCAGCCTCGTCACCGGCGCCAGCCGCGGCATCGGCCGCGCCATCGTCGACTATCTGGCCGAACAAGGCCACCACGTCGTGGGCCTCGCGCGCAGCCGGCCAGACGGCGACTTCCCCGGCACCTTCGTGGCGGTGGATCTGGCCGACGAGGCCGCCACGGCGGCGGCGCTGGACCGCCTGACCCAGGACTACGTCTTCGACCACCTGGTGAACAACGCCGGCATGGCCTTCGCCGGGCGTCTGGAAGAGGCGACGGCGGACGAGTTGCACCGCGCCGTGGACATCAACCTGCGCGCCCAGATGCAATGCGCCCAGGCGGTGCTGCCGGGCATGCGGGCCCGCGGCTTCGGCCGTGTCGTCAACATCGGCAGCCGCGCGGCGCTGGGCAAGCCGGGCCGCACGGTCTACGCCACGACCAAGGCGGGGCTGGCCGGCATGACGCGGAGCTGGGCGCTGGAACTTGCGGCCGACGGGATTACCGTGAACTGCGTCGCCCCCGGCCCGATCGACACCGAGATGTTCGCCGCCAATCAGCCGAAAGGCAGCGCGGCGCGCCAGAAGATCGTCGACTCCGTCCCCATGCGGCGCATGGGCACACCGCGCGAGGTGGCCGCCGCCTGCGCCTTTTTCCTGAGCGAGGATGCGGGCTATATCACCGGCCAGACGCTCTACGTCTGCGGCGGTCTGTCGGTGGGGTTGGCGGCGGTATGACTGTGCGGCTCACTCCGCCGGCGTCTGGGCCGGCCGGCCGGACGCGGCGGCGGTCGCGGGCCGACCCTCGCGCTCGCGCAGGCTCAGCACCAGCGTGGTCAGCGCCGGCAGGAAGGTCAGAGAGACGATGGCCGCGCCCAGGATGCCGAACATCACGATCACGCCCACGCCACGGTAAAGCTCAGTCCCCGCGCCGGGGATCAGGACCAGCGGCGCCAGGCCGCAGATCGTGGTGATGGTCGACATCGCGATCGGCCGCAGGCGTGCCGCCACGGCCTCCCGCACGGCGCGGCGCGCGGCCATCGCCTCCGTCCGGACGTTGTACATGGCCTGGTGCACGATCAGGATGGGGTTGTTCACCACGGTACCCATCAGGATCAGGAAGCCCAGCATGGAGATCATGTCGAAGGGCTGATGGATCGCCGGCAGCCCGACGGCCGGAAGCTGCGCGCCCACGAGGTTCATCAGCCGCAGCCCGACGATGCCGCCGGCCACGCCCAGCGGAATCGTCGTCATGATCAGCAGCGGATAACCCCAGTGGGTGAAGATGGCGACCAGCAGCAGGTAAACGATGGCCACCGCCACGATGTAGTTGCTGGTCAGCGCCGCCTGCGTGTCCTGGAGCTGGTCGCTGGCGCCGGAGATATCCAGGCTGACGCCGGCCGGGATCTCGCCGGTGCGGCGCAGATAGCCGACGAGCTGCTCGCGCACCACGGCGACCCCGGTCTCCAGGGCCACGCCCTCCGGCGGAATGATGTTGAGGGTCACCGTCCGCCGGCCGTCGACGCGCCGGATATTGCTGGTGTCCACCGTCTCCACCACCTGGACGACGGCGCTCAGGGGCACGACGCTGCCCTGCGGCGTGTAGAGCGGAAGCTGACCCAGGTCGTCGAGGCGGGCGCCCAGCCCGTCCTGGCTGTAGAAGTAGATGTCGATCTTGTCGTCGTTGCGGAAGAACTCGTCGACATAGGCGCCGTCGGTCATCGCCGCCACGGTGAACCCCAGGTCGCCGGCGTCCAGGCCCAGCTCGGCGGCGCGGTCCCAGTCGGGCCGGATCTCCAGCAGCGGCTGCGCCAGGGACAGCGTCGAGGGGTTGGCCTGCACGCGGGGATCGTCGAACACCTCGCCGGCGCGGTCATAGGACGCGCGCGCCACGTCGTAGACCTGGGCCAGATCGGGCCCGGAGATGTCCAGGTTGACGCTGCGGGTGCCGCCGTCGTTGCTGGTGATGATCGAGCCGCGCGTGACGAAGCCGCGCATGCCGGGGTAGTCCTCGAACTTCCGCGAAAGGGCGTCCATCAGCGCCCCCACGCGCCGCGGGTCCACCGTCTCGGCGACCACGAAGACGCTCTCGGCGGATATCCAGAGGTTGAAGTACTTCACCGCCGGCACCGGGCTCTCGCCGCGTTCGTAGCGGGCGGGGTCGGCGCCGACGAATGGCAGGAAGTAGTCCTCCACGTCCTGGCCGGCTTCCTGCATCGTTTCCAGGTTATAGCCGGGGGGCGCGTACATCCGGCCGAAGATCTTCGGCTCCTCGCCTTCCGGCAGGTAGGCGGCCGGAGGGGTGAGCACGAAGATGACGAAGGCGCTCGCCGCCACCGTCGCCAGCACGCAGAGCGCCGGCCGCAGGCGGCCCTGGATCAGCCAGCCGACCGCGCCGACCAGCCGCGGCTCCCGCGCCCGCCGGCCGGTTGTCGCCCTCCGGCCAAAGTCGATGCGGGCGCTGGCGGTCGGCACGATGGTGATGGCCACCAGCATGGAGATCAGGATCGACGCCGAGACGGCGATGGCGATGTCGGAATAGAGCTGGCCCGCCTCTTCCTGGATGAAGACGATCGGCACGAACACCAGCACGGTGGTGAAGGTGGAGGCGACCACCGCCGGCCAGACCCTGCGCACCCCCGCGACGGCGGCGCGGAAGCGGTCCAGCCCGCGCCGGCGTTCCAGGTCGATGCTCTCCAACACCACGATGCTGTTGTCCAGCGTCATGCCGATGGCGAAGGCCACGCCCGCGAGCGAAATCACGTTGATCGTGCGCCCGGCGATCAAAAGGCCCAGGAAGGCGGCGATGGTGCAGATCGGAATGCCCAGTACCCCGACCAGCGTCGCCCGGCCGGAACGCAGGAAGAGGAACATCACCAACGTCGCCAGGGCCGCGCCGATGGCCAGGTTGGTCCAGACGTTGCGGATCGAGTCCTCGACGTAGCCGGCATCCTCCGCCGTCAGCATCAACCGCATGCCCGCCGGGTTGAGCAGCTCGCGGTTGATCGCCTCCATTTCCTCGATCATCGCGTACTTGATGTCGATGACGTTGGAGCCGGGTTCGCGGCGCACCGACATGCCCAGGATCGGGTCGCCGTTGAGAAAGGCCTTGCGGCGCAGCTCGAAGTGGTCGAAGCGCACCTCCGCGATGTCGGACAGCCGCACGATGGCGTCGCCCCGCCGGGCCACGACCAGGTCCTCCAGGGCGGCGAGGTCGTCGAAGCGGCCGACGGTGCGCAGCAGGTAGCGGCGCTTGCCGCTCTCGATCTCGCCGGCGGAGACGTCGCGGTTGCGCTCGCGCAGGGCGTCGCGGACATCGACGATGGAGAGGTTGCGGTCGGCCAGGGCGGCCGGGTCGAGCAGCACCTGGATCTGCCGCTCCGCCCCGCCCCAGAGCGATACCCGCGAGACCCCCGGCACGTTCTCCATCCGCGTGCGCACGTGGTCGTCCAGGAAGTCCCGCATCATGTCCATGTTCAGGCCGCGCGGGTTGCCCTCCAGCGGCGCGACGCGAAAGTACATGAAGGAGTTGGACGAGAAGGAGCTGGCATAGACGCGCGGCTGGTCCACGTTCTCCGGGTAGGAGGGCACCTGATTGAGCGCGTTGTTGACCCGGATCAGGGTCTCGGTGATGTCGACGTCGAAGGGGAAGTCCAGCTCGATCTCCGCCTCGCCGGTCGAGGCCGTGGCGGTGAGGCGGTCGAGGCTGGGGATGCTGCGCAGGTACTCCTCCTGCTCGATCAGGATCTCCTTCTCGATGTCCTGCGGCGTCGCCCCCGGCCAGGTGGTGCGCACCGTGATGGTGCGCACGTCGAGGTCCGGGATCATCTGCACCGGCAGGCGCAGGGCGGCCACCAGGCCGACCACGCAGACGATCAGCACGATGACGGTGGTGAGAATGCCGCGACGGACGATCGCATCGAACATCGGGTGGCGTTCCGCCCCTCTAGCTGCCTTGACTGCCATCCCCGGTCAGGCGCACGCGCTGCCCTGGCCTGAGTGATTCATTGCCGCGCACGACCACCCGCTCGCCGGCATCGAGGCCGCGGCGCAGATGCACCCGGCCCGCGAAGGCGCGGCCGAGGGCGACCTGGCGCTCGGCGACGGTGAGGCCGTCCTCGCCTTCCTCCACCACCCAGACGGTGGTGCGACCGTCGGGATAGCGCACGACGGCGTCGCGCGACACCACGACACCGCGCTCGCCGGTGGCCAGGTGCAGCTCCGCCCGCGCCGACATGCCGGGGGTGAGCGGAATATCCTCGCCCACGGGCCGCACGCGCAGGGTGAAGGTGCGCGCCGTCGGGTCGCTCACCGGCACCAGGGCCACCCGCCGCGCCTCGAAGCGACGGTCCGGCAGGGCGTCGAAACGCAGCGTGATCGGCGTGCCCAGCTTCAGATCGGGATAGTACTTCTGCGGCACCGGAAAGTCGACGAACAGCCCCGTCGTGGCCACCAGTTCGACCACGGCCGTGCCCGGCGCCACCCACTCCCCGGCCTCGGCGGCCTTGTGCGCCACGACGCCGGCGAAGGGCGCGGTGATGCGGTGCCGGCGCAGGCGCTCGGCGGCGTGGGCTTCCTCCGCCCGCCGGCGCGCAACGACGGCCTCGGCCATCTGGACCTGCGCGGCGCGGGCGTCGTACTCGGTCTCCGGAATGTTGCCGCGCTCGCGCAGGCGCTCGGCCACGCGCATGCGCCGGCGGGCGTCGGCCAGCTCCGCCTCGGCCTCGGCGGTGGCGGCCTGGGCCTGCTTCAGGTCCTGGTCCGCCAGGGCACGGTCCAGCTCCACCAGCGGATCGCCCTGCGCCACGGCGTCCCCGAGTTCGACGTTGATGGTCTCGACCAGCCCGGCAACCGAGGTGGAGACCCGCGCCACCCGCGGCGAGGCTACCGTGCCCGAAAGACGGACGGTGTCGATGATCGACGCCATCTCGGACTCGGCCACCGTGACCGGCACGCCGCCCGACTGCGCCGCCGCCGTTCCTGTCGCGGCCAGGCTCAGCGCGACGGTCAGCACCGCCGCCAGCGATCCCGCGCGCCGCCTCAAACGCGTTATCCGCAAAGGTCCGTCCTCACGTCCAGCTCCCGCGGCACCCCGCCAGGGGCGCCGGGCGGGTCATGCTATCACTCAAGTGTGGCTTGGCCCTAACGGGTCAAGGCGTGCCGCGGGGGCGGCGACCGCGGGGTCGCTTATCCGCCCGCCGGCGAGGACAGCCCGCGGGCGAGGGCGACCAGGCGCGGCCCGATATCCTCGGCAAGCTGCTCCGGCGACAGCATGAACGACGGACCGCCGCAGTTCAGCGCGAACACCGCCGAGCGGTGCGGCAGCACCACGGGCACGCCGACCGCGTGGACATCGCGGTGCCAGTCGCCCAGCGAGAAGCAGAAGCCGCGCGCGGCAACGTCCTCGACGGCCTGGGCCACGCCAGCCCGGATGCGCGCGGCATCGTCGGGCTGCTTGCGAACGGCGTGCTCCAGCAGGTAGTCACGCTCCTCCGCCGGCAAGGCCGCCAGCAGCGCCCGGCCCATGGCGGTGGTGGCGATCGGGATGCGCGAGCCCACGTCGAGGCTCAGCGTGACGGCACCGGGGCCGCGGCAGCACTCGACATAGACCATCTCCAGGCGATCGCGGCTGCCCAGCGCCACCGAGGCGTTGCTGTGCTCGGCCAGCGCCTGCATCAGCGGTCGCGCCCGCTCCCGGATGTCCATCCCGGCCAGCAGGGTGTAGCCCAGCGCCAGCACACCGGTGCCGAGCTGGTACTTGTTGAAGCGCTCCGCGTACGACAGGTAGCCCAGCTTGCACAGCGTGTAGGTCAACCGCGACACCGTGGGCTTGGGCAACCCCGTGCGCTCGGCGATCTCGTGGTTGCCCAGCGCCACGTCATTCTGCCGGAACGCCCGTAGCACCTCCAGCCCGCGCGCCAGCGCGGTCACGAACTGCCGTTCGCGTCCCTCGGCCTCGACCTCGGCCTGGTCCGGCGAAAGGTACTGCTCGCGCGGTCGGTCCATGCGTCGTCCTTGCTTGTCCGGTCGCCCTCGTGCGGCCGGCACCTTCACCCGCCTCGTCCGAGTTCCGCAAGCAAAGCCCGCGTCTAGCGCCCAGGGCTTTGCGCCCGCCGGCGGAGGAGTTCCGCATTGCAGAACTCGCTTTCGCAGAATTATAGTGCCGGTGGCGGACATGGGAAAACGGAATCTGGGGAGGGCGCCCTTGGCCCTGGACAGCGAGACCCTGGACCACCTAGTGGCCGGCGTGCGCCGCTTCGTGCGCGAGCGCCTGGTGCCGCGCGAGGCGGAGGTGGCGGAAACCGACCAGGTGCCCCCGGACCTGGTGGGCGAGATGCGCGAGCTGGGCCTGTTCGGGCTGTCGATTCCCGAGGAATACGGCGGGCTGGGCCTGAACATGGAGGAGGAGGTCCGCATCGCCTTCGAGCTGGGCCAGACCTCGCCGGCCTTCCGCTCGCTGCTGGGCACCAACAACGGCATCGGCTCGCAGGGCATCGTCATGGACGGCACCGAGGCGCAGAAGCGGCACTACCTGCCGAAGCTGGCCGCGGGCGAGATCATCGGCGCCTTCTGCCTGACCGAGCCGGACGCGGGCTCGGACGCCGCCTCGCTGCGCACGCGGGCCGCGCGGGACGGCGACCACTACGTCCTCAACGGCACCAAGCGCTACATCACCAACGCGCCCGAGGCCGGCCTTTTCACCGTGATGGCCCGCACCGACCCGGACGAGCCCGGCGCGCGGGGCATCACCGCCTTTTTGGTCGACGCCGCCACGCCGGGCATCGAGCTGGGGCCGCTGGACAAGAAGATGGGCCAGCGCGGCGCGCACACCTGCGACGTGGTCTTCCGCGACTGCCGCGTGCCGGCCGAGGCGGTGCTGGGCGGCGTCGAGGGCCGGGGGTTCAAGACCGCGATGAAGGTGCTGGACCGCGGACGGCTGCACATCTCCGCGGTGTGCTGCGGCGTGGCCGAGCGGCTGATCGCCGACAGCCTGGCCTACGCCCTGGAGCGCAAGCAGTTCGGCAGCCGCATCGCCGACTTCCAGCTCGTGCAGGCCCTGCTGGCCGACTGTCGCACCGAGGCCTACGCCGGCTGGGCGATGGTGCTGGACGCCGCGCGGCGCAAGGACCGCGGCGAGCCGACCACGCAGGAGGCCGCCTGCTGCAAGTACTACTGCGCGGAGATGGTGGGCCGCGTGGCCGACCGGGCGGTGCAGATCCACGGGGGCGCCGGCTACATCGCCGACTACGGGGTCGAGCGGTTCTACCGCGACGTGCGGCTGTTCCGGCTCTACGAAGGCACCTCGCAGATCCAGCAGCTCGTCATCGCCCGCAACATGATCAAGGACGCCGAGGGGTGAATTGCCCGGCATGCCCCTGAGCAATCCCATAATGCGGCACGGATCGCGGGCGGGGGCTTGTCCTATCGGCACCGAGTATCGCCCATTCGCCGGTCGGGGTCTCTGGCCCCGACCGGAACGTTTTTGGTGACTCACGGCCTTTGAAACATTGGGGGCGCGGACGGAGCCCGCGCCCCGCCGGATCCGAGCCCCCGACCGGCGGGAAAGGCTACGCCGCGCGGGCCAGGCGGCGCAGGCCGAAGTCGGTCGCCAGGCCGGCCAGCGCCAGGCCGACGGCGACGCCGGCCGTCTCGAAGTGGCCCAGGCCCAGCTCCGGGCTGCCGGGAAAGGCGAACAGCAGCCCGCCCAGCGCCAGCAGGCCGCGGCCGGCCCAGCCCCGGCCGCCGCGCTCCAGGGCGCCGTAGCCCAGGAGATGGCCCTGGCTCGCCGCGGCAATCAGGGTCACCCCCAGCGCGGCGGTGAGGCAGACCGTCACCACCTGCACCACCGAGCCGTGCAGGATCAGCGCCGGGTTCAGCACGAAGAAAAAGGGAATGACATAGATGATGCTGCCCAGCTTCATCGCCGAGAAGCCGGCGCGCATCGGGTCGGAGCCGGCCAGCGTCGCCGCCGCGAAGGCGCCCAGGGCCACCGGCGGGGTGATGTAGGACAGCATGCCCCAGTACAGGATGAAGAGGTGCACCCCCAGCGGGTCCAGCCCCGCCTGCGTCAGCGCCGGCGCCAGCACGACGGCCAGGAAGATGTAGGCCGCGGTGACCGTCATTCCCATGCCCAGGATGAAGCTGGTCACCGCGCCCATCACCAGCAGCAGCAGCGGCGCCCCGCCCGCCAGGTGCACCAGGTCCGTCGCCACCGTGCCGGCCAGGCCGGTCACCACCAGCGCCCCGATCACCAGCCCCACCCCGGCCAGGATCGCCACCAGCTCCGCCAGCACCTTGCCGGCCTCGTAGACGAGGTGGCGTAGCGCCGCGAGGTCGAGGCGCTGGCCGAACACCTGGTTCACGACCAACAGCACGGCGGTGGCGTAGAACGGCGCCAGCGCCTCCTGCTTGAGCATCAGCAGCATCCAGACCAGCACGACGAAGCTGAAGATGTAGTGCCAGCCCCGCTTGAAGGTGGGCCAGAACGCCGGCAGCTCCTTCGCCGGCAGGCCTTTCAGGCCCTGCATCGCCGCGTAGGCGTCGACCTGCAGGAACAGGCCCAGGTAGTAGAGGATGGAGGGGATGGCCGCGGCGATGGCCACCTCGATGTAGGGCATCTGCAGGAAGGAGGCCATGACGAAGGCGGTCGCGCCCATGACCGGCGGCATCAGCACGCCGCCGGTGGACGCGCAGGCCTCCACGCCGGCGGCGTAACGGGCCGAGAAGCCGGTGCGCATCATCGTCGGCACCGTCATCGCGCCGGTGGTCAGCACGTTGGTGATGACGCTGCCGCTCATCGAGCCCAGCAGCCCGCTGGAGAAGATCGACACCTTGGCCGCGCCGCCGCGCACGTTGCCCAGCAGCGCGAAGGCCAGGTCGAGGAAGAAGCGCCCGGCCCCGGTGTGCTGCAGGCTGACCCCGAACAGCACGAAGCCGATCACCAGCGTGCCGAAGGCCCGCATCGGGATGCCGAAGGCCGCCTCGGTCGAATATGTGTAGAAGGCGGCGACGTCCTCGATCGACTGCGCGAAGCCGGAAATCGGCCCCGGCACGATGTCGGCGACGGTGGGATAGAGCGAGAACAGCAGGACGACGACGACCAGCACGTTGCCGCCGGCCCGCCGCACCGCCTCCAGCAGCAGCGCCCAGAGCCCGAAGCCGGCCACGATGGCACCGGTGGGGGCGAAGTACTCCCAGCCCTCGTTGATCGACCGCTCCGCGTTCCAGACCACGTAGCCGCAGGCGGCCATGGCGAGGGCGAAGAGCGCCAGATCGTACCAGGGCAGGCGTTGCATGTCCGCCGCGCGGGCGGGAAACACCAGGAACACCACCGGCAGGAGCAGCGCCGCCAGCAGCGCCAGATACTGGTTTTGCAGCAGGACGAAGCCCACGAGGAACCCCAGGTTGAACACCTGGTTGATCGCGACGAGCACCGCCGCCACGCAGAGCGCGCGGACCACCTCGGCCCAGAATCGCGGCGGCACGCGATGACGGGCCGGTCCCGCCACCGCGTGCCCGTCCGGCGTCGCGGTCATGTTCCGGCGGACGGTCCTACTTGAAGACGGGCTCGAAGCCGGCCTCCGACAGCGCCTGGGCGCGGGCCTTCATCCAGCCGTCCTGGAAGGCCTCGTCGTCCGAGGGCGCGTCGGCGGTATAGCTTTCCCAGGCCTCGGCGAGCACCTTCTGCCGCTCGATCAGGCGGTCGTTGTGGGCCTGCGCCTGCGACGACCAGACGCCGATCTCCTTGAAGTACGCGACCGCCGCCTCGTGATAGGGCACCGCCCAGGTGAAGTCCTGGTTCTCCATGGCCCAGCCGCTGGCGCCCGGCGCGCCGTCCTTGTAGGCGTCGTACTGTTCGACCATCGCCTTGGTCATGTTGTAGACGAGGTCGTCGTCCTGCGACTCGTAGACGGTCAGGATCGGGTAGGGATAGGTGCCGCCCTCGTGCGGGTTGTCCTTGGACAGCCCCGCGCCCTCGATGGCGATGTGCTGGGTCATGTAGGGCGCCTTGCTTTCCAGGCGCGCCCAGCCCTCCTCGTCATCGTGCGGCAGCGGCGGCCAGACCAGCCCGCGCGGCGAGGATTCGAGCTGCACCGCCCGTCCGGAGGTGGTGATGGCCCAGGCCCCGTCGGCCTGATCGTTGACGATGCCTTCCCAGGACGCGCCGAAGCCGGAGAACTCCACCTTCTCCACGTCGTCCCAGGTCAGCCCGGCGAACCACAGCACGGCCTCGACGTTGTAGTTCAGCGCCGGGGCGCCGCGCACCCAGGCCACGCGCTTGCCCTTCAGGTCGGCGATGCTCTCCACGCCGATATCGCCGGCGACGCCGATGGTCAGGTTGGTGTTGCCGATCGAGGTGAGCAGGATGCGTACCGGCTGCGGCCCCCAGTCGCGGGCGGCGAAGACGAAGACACCCTCCTGGCTGAAGTAGCTGGCCAGGCCGGTGGCCGAGGCGTGCACCTTGCCCTCGCGCAGCGGCACCATGCGGGAGATGTCGTTCTTGCCCGGCAGCACCCGCAGGTTCACGCCCAGGTTCTCCTTGAACGCCTTGCCGATGGCGACCGACTGGCTGTAGCCCGAGGAGCCCACGCCATACGCGGTCCACGCCATCGTGCCCGGCAGCTCGATCTCCGAGTCCGCGGCGAGCGCCGGCGATGCCGCCCCGAGCGCGAAGGCCGCGGCGGCCAGCCAGCGGGTGGGGGTGCGCATGCTTCGTCCCTTCATGACTTTCAACCTCCCTGTGTCATCATGCGTTCTCGTTAAACGGACTGGGCGGCCTCGTCCTTCGACAGGCTCAGGACGAGGATGCTTGCTGTTCCTCCCAACCACCTCATGTTGAGCCTATCGACCCACCTCATGCTG
>CAZLNO010000001.1:119568-125234 GCA_964561005.1 uncultured Rhodovibrionaceae bacterium
CCTATCGACCCACCTCATGCTGTTCCTCCCAACCACCTCATGCTGAGCTTGTCGAAGCATGAGGCCTCCGAACACGAAGTCGGCCGACGGCCAAGCATGAGCGGCCACGGCGGCAAGTTTTCTCCCGCCGGCCGCCTCACCGGCCGCTGTAGGTCGGCTTGCGCTTTTCCAGGAAGGCCCGCATGCCCTCCTTCTGGTCCTCGCCGGCGAAGAGAAGCTGCATGGCCTTGCGCTCCAGGCTCATCGCCGCCTCCAGCGAGGCGTCCTGGCCCTGGATCAGCACCTCCTTGGTCTGCTCGATGGCCAGCGGCGGCAGCTTGGCGATATCGCGGGCCATCTTCTCGGCCTCGGCGAAGACCTCGGCGTCGGGAACGACCTTGCTCGCCAGACCGATCTGGAAGGCCTCCCGGCCGTCGATGGGGCGACCGGTCAGGCACAGGCGCATGGCCTGGAACTTGCCGACCGCGCGGGTCAGGCGCTGGGTGCCGCCGGCGCCCGGCATGATGCCGACCCGCACCTCCGGCTGGCCCAGGCTGGCGTTCTCGCCCACCACCAGGATGTCGGCGTGCATCGCCAGCTCCAGTCCGCCGCCCAGCGCGTGGCCGTTGATCGCGGCGATGACCGGCTTGGGACACTCGGCGACCTTCTTCCACAGCCGCTCGCTGTGGCGCGCGACCATCTCAATGGCCGAGGCCTCGACCATCTCGCTCAGGTCCGCCCCGGCGGCAAAGGCCTCCTCGTTGCCGGTCAGGATGACGCAGCGCACCGCGTCGTCGGCGCCCAGCTCGCCGAAGATCTCGGCAAGCCGGCGGCGAACCTCCAGATTGAGGGCGTTGCGCTGCGCCGGGCGGTTCAGACGCACCACCGCGACGCCGTCGTCGCGGCGCTCGACGAGAACGGGCTCCATGGCCTCCCCTTCAAGGCGATTGTTGTGCGCCGGATTTTGACATGCGGAATACCATTTTGCAAACTTCCCCCGCCCGGCAAGCGGGCCTCCGGCGCGCCGTCGCACGCCGATCCACGAGGGGAGTTCACCGCATGACCGATTTCGACGCGCAGACCGCGACCATCGGCGTCGTCGGCGCCGGCGCCATGGGCCAGGGCATCGTCCAGGTGGCGCTGCAAGGCGGGCTTCAGGTGCGGCTGTACGATGCCAAGCCGGACGCCGCGGAAGCCGGGCGCGACAAGGTGTTCGCCCGGCTGCGTCGCCTGGTGGAGAAGGGCCGGCTGGACGCCACCGATGTCGACGCGATGGAGGGCCGCCTGACCCTGGTGCCGGCGCTGGCCGAGATGCGGCCCTGCGCGGCGGTCGTCGAGGCGGTGTTCGAGGACCTCGACCTCAAGCGCAACGTCTTCGCGGAGCTTGAGGGCCATGTCGCCGCGGACGCGATCCTCGCCTCCAACACCTCCTCCATCTCGATCGCCGCCATCGCCAGCCAGTGCCGCCACAAGGGCCGGGTCGCCGGCCTGCACTTCTTCAACCCCGTGCCGCTGATGCGGCTGGTGGAGGTGGTCGTCGGCCCGGACACCCGGCCGGAGGTGGCCGACGCCCTGATGACGCTGGGCGAGCGCCTGGGCCGCACGCCGGTGCGGGTGAAGGACGCGCCGGGCTTCCTGGTGAACATGGGCGGCCGCGCCTATACGACCGAGGCCCTGCACATCCTGCACGAGCGCGTCGCGACCCCGGCGCAGATCGACGCCGTCATGCGCGACGGCTGCGGCTACCGCATGGGGCCCTGCGAGCTGATGGACCTGACCGGCATCGACGTCAACTACCCGGTCAGCCGGATCGTCCACGAGGG
This sequence comes from uncultured Rhodovibrionaceae bacterium, assembly GCA_964561005.1. Lineage (GTDB taxonomy): Bacteria > Pseudomonadota > Alphaproteobacteria > Kiloniellales > Rhodovibrionaceae > CAZLNO01. Next base: position 121,371 of record CAZLNO010000001.1, read on the forward strand.
CTATATGTACGATCCGCGCCTCCGCACGACGCCGGGGCACCGCGCCCTCCACGAGGCGGGCCGCCACGGCCGCAAGACCGGCCAGGGCCACTTCGCCTACGACACCGAAGGCAAGCGCACGGACGCGGACAGCCCCGACCTCCGGGTCGACGCGGAACCGGCCGCCGCCGTGGCGATGGCCGAGGCGGACGACCGCCTGCGCCGCTTCCTCGACGACATCGGGCTGCGGGTGCTGTCGGCGGATCATGGCCGCACGCCGATCGTCGCCGCGCCGGTGGGGGAGGACGCCAGCGCGCTGGCCGCGCGCACCGGCGCCGACCCGCGACGGCTGGTGGCGCTCGACCTGCTGTGCGACACTGATACGCGGGTGACGCTGATGACCCCGCCGGGGGCGGATGCGGCCGCGCGCGACGGCGTCGCGGCGGCGATCGCCGGGAGCGGCCGGGCGGTGACCGCCATCGCGGACTCCTGCGGCTTCGTCAGCCAGCGCATGCAGGCCATGATCGCCAACCTGGGCTGCGAGATGGCGCAGATCGGGCTGGCCGAGCCCGAGGCGATCGACACGGCGATGAAGCTCGGCCTCAACTATCCGCGCGGCCCGCTGGAGATCTGCGACCATCTCGGCCCGACCACGGTGCTGCACATCATGCGGCGGCTGCAGGCCCTGACTGGCGATGACCGCTATCGGCCCAGCCCGTGGCTGCGCCGCCGCGCCGAGCTCGACCTGCCGATCCACACCCCCTGAACCCTGGAGGCGCCCGTGCCCGAGGACAAACCCCCCGAAGCGAAGCCCGAAGTCCTGCTGGTCAATCCGCTCTATGCCGGCACCATCGAGACGCTGGAGCGTGAGTTCACGCTGCACAAGCTCTACACCGCCGAGGACCCCCAGGCGCTGGTCGACGAGCTGGCGCCGCGCCTGCGCGCCATCGCCGGCGGCAAGGGCTGCGATGGCGACTTCCTGCGCCGGTTCCCGAAGCTGCGCATCGTCGCCAACTTCGGCGTCGGCTACGACACCGTGGACACCGCCTATTGCGCGGAGAACGGCATCGCCGTCACCAACACGCCGGACGTGCTCACCGACGAGGTGGCCGACACCGCCATCGCGCTCACCGTGATGACGGCCAAGCAGCTCGCCAAGGGCGACCGCTACCTGCGCGCCGGCGAGTGGGAGCGCTCGGGGGCGATGCCGCTGTCCCGCACGGTCGTGGGCAAGCAGATGGGCATCCTCGGCCTGGGCCGCATCGGCCAGGCCATCGCCGAGCGCGCCGAGGCGCACAAGATACGGGTCAGCTATCACGGCCGCACGCGCAAGGACGTGCCCTACCCGTATTACGACGACCTCGTGGCGATGGCGCGGGCGGTGGACATCCTGATGGTGGTCACCCCCGGCGGCGCGGAGACGCGCCACCTCGTGGACCGCGAGGTGATGGAAGCGCTGGGTCCGGACGGCATGCTCGTGAACATCGCCCGCGGCAGCGTGGTCGACGAGGCGGCGCTGGTCGACTGCCTGGAGAGCGGCGCGCTGGGCATGGCCGGGCTCGACGTCTTCGAGGACGAGCCGCGCGTGCCCGAGGCCCTGAAACAGATGACCGAGTGGGTGGTGCTGCTGCCACACCTGGGCAGCGCCACGCACGAGACGCGCGGCGCCATGGGCCAGCTCATGGTCGACAACCTCAAGGCCTTCTTCGCCGGCCGGCCCCTGCCCAGCGAGGTGCCCGAAACGCGCGGGCGGTAACGGCGGGCTTCGGCTGCCGCTACTCCCCCGGCTCGTGGGCCGGTGCCGGCGCGCCGGCCGGGCGCAGCGGGAAGAAGACCTGGCCGACCAGCACCAGGCCGATCAGGGACGCGCCCACGGCGTCGGTCATCAGTCCCGGCTTGATCAGGACCAGGGCGGCGGCGATCAGCAGCAGGCGCTCCCACCACCGCGCCGGACCCATCAGGTAGGCATGCAGCGCCGCGGCCAGGCAGACCACGCCGATGATCCCGGTGACGACCGAAATCGCGATGTGCCCGGGTTGCCCGATCATCAGCAGCGCCGGGGCGAAGACGAAGTAGAAGGGAATCACGTAGCCCGTCGCCCCCAGCTTCAACGCCGCCAGGCCGCTCTCCCACAGGCCGGCGCGGCTGATCCCGTTGGCGGCGAAGACGGCCAGCGCCACCGGCGGCGTGATCGCCGAGAGCACGGCGAAGTACAGCGCGAAGAGGTGCGCCGCCTCGTTCATCACGCCCAGCTTGGTCAGCGCCGGCACCAGCAGCGAGGTCTGGACGATGTAGGCGGGCGTCGTCGGCATGCCCATGCCCAGGATAATCCCCGCCACCATCGTCAGCACCAGCGCCAGCAGCAGGGTCTCGCTGGACACCGCCAGGACGAACTGGGTGAAGGTGATGCCCAGGCCCGTCAGCGTGATCGTGCCGACGACGATGCCCGCCGTCGCGCAGGCCAGCGCCACCATCACGGCATTGCGCGCGCCGCCGGCCAGCGCCTCCAGGATCACCTTCGGCGTGAACACGCCACGGGTCTCCGGATGCAGCCAGGTCACCGGGATCACCGAGGCGATGCCGCAGAGCGCGGCGTAGGACGGCGTGTAGCCGTTGAACAGCACCACCACCAGGACCAGCAGCGGCAGGAAGAGGTGGCCGCGCGCCCGCAGCACGTCCTTCAGGCGCGGCAGGTCCGGCTTCGGCAGCCCCTTCAGGCCGATGCGCTTGGCCTCGAAGTGCACCGCCGTGAACACCGCGAGGAAGTAGAGCAGCGCCGGGATCAGGGCGAAGGCGGCGACGTTGAGGTAGCTGGTGCCCAGGAACTCCGCCATGACGAAGGCCGCCGCGCCCATGACCGGCGGCATGATCTGCCCGCCTGTGGAAGCCACCGCCTCCACCGCGCCAGCGAAGGCCGGGCGATAGCCGATGCGCTTCATCAGCGGGATGGTGTAGGTGCCGGTGGTCATCACGTTGGCCACCGCCGAGCCCGAGACCGTGCCGAAGAAGCCGGAGGTGATGATCGCCACCTTGGCCGGCCCGCCGGCGGTGTGCCCCGCCAGCGCCAGGGCGAAGTCCATGAACAGCTTGCCCGCCCCGCTGCGCTCGATGAAGGCGCCGAACATGATGAACAGGAAGACGTAGGTCGCCGAGACGCTGATCGGAATGCCGAAGATGCCCTCGGTGGTGAGATAGAGCTGGTCCAGCATGATCGCGACGGACTGGTTGCCGAGCGTCAGGCCGTAGGCCAGGAAGGCCGCGGCGGTGATCGTCAGCGCCCAGCCCGTCGCCCGTCGCGTGCCTTCCATGACCAGCAGGACCATCGCGATGCCGGCGACGTAGTCGACGAGCAGCGGGTCGTCGACGTAGTACATCCGCGAGAACAGGTAGTCGGTGTTCAGGATCGGATAGCCCGCCGCGAACAGGCTCAGCGCCACCAGCCCCAGGTCCAGCCAACTCGGCCGGTCGATCTCGCCCTTGCCGCGCGCCGGCAGGATCAGGAACGCCAGCACCAGCGCGAAGCCGAGGTGGGTGGAGCGGAAGGTGTAGGCGTCCGGCGTGCCGACGAAGGCGATGTAAAGGTGGAACGCCGACATCGTCACCGCGATGGCGGTGATGATCCACTTGAATGTCCGGGCGGGCAGGACCGAGAGCATGCGGGGCTCGACTGTCACACGGGCGGCCATGCCGCCTGTTGGTGCGAAGGAGGATGTGTCCACGTCCCGGCTCTTCGCCGAAGAAGGACTGATGTACCAGCTATCTCTTCGCGCCCGCGGCGCGACGCCTCTCCTTCGACAAGCTCAGGATGAGGCGTAAAGACTGTGAGCGGCGCAAAAACTTCCCTCATGCTGAGCTTGTCGAAGCATGAGCTTGTCGAAGCATGAG
>CAZLNO010000002.1:0-99569 GCA_964561005.1 uncultured Rhodovibrionaceae bacterium
TTCCGATCTCAAATCCGTGCTGCAGGAAATCTCCGCGGCTGATCGCGGCATCGTGCTGTTCATCGACGAGTTGCACACCATCGTCGGCGCGGGCAAGGCCGACGGCGCGATGGACGCGTCGAACCTGCTGAAACCCGCGCTCGCGCGCGGCGATCTGCACTGCGTCGGTGCGACCACGCTCGATGAGTACCGCAAGCATATCGAGAAGGACGCCGCGCTCGCCCGGCGCTTTCAGCCGGTTTACATCGACGAGCCGACGGTGGAGGACACCATCTCGATCCTGCGTGGGCTTCAGGAAAAGTACGAGCTGCACCACGGCGTGCGCATCTCCGACAGCGCGATGGTCGCCGCCGCCGAACTCTCGCACCGCTACATCACCGACCGCTTCCTGCCGGACAAGGCCATCGACCTGGTGGACGAGGCCGCCAGCCGCGTGCGCATGGAGGTCGACTCCAAGCCGGAGGAGCTGGACGAGCTCGACCGCAAGATCATCCAGCTCAAGATGGAGGAGGCCGCGCTGAAGAAGGAGAGCGACAAGGCCTCCCGGGAGCGGCTGGAGAAGGTCCGCAAGGAGATCGCCGACCTGGAGGAGCGCTCCAACGAGCTGACCCGGCGCTGGCAGGCCGAGAAGGAAAAGCTGGCCGGCGCGCAGAAGCTGAAGGAGCAGCTCGACCAGGCGCGCAACGAGCTGGAGCAGGCGCAGCGGGCCGGCAAGCTCGACCGCGCGGGCGAGCTGATGTACGGCGTCATCCCCGACCTGGAGCGCAAGCTGAAGGCCGCCGAGGCGGCCGAGGCCGAGGGCGAGGGCGGCGAGCCGCAGCAACCTTCGCTCATGGTGAAGGAAGAGGTCGGCGAGAACGAGATCGCCGCGGTGGTCTCGCGCTGGACCGGCATCCCGGTGGAACGAATGCTCCAGGGCGAGCGCGAGAAGCTGCTGCGCATGGAATCCGAGCTGCACAAGTGGGTGATCGGCCAGGACGAGGCGATCCAGGCCGTCTCCAACGCCGTGCGGCGGGCGCGCGCGGGCCTGCAGGACCCCAACCGGCCGATCGGCTCCTTCATGTTCCTGGGCCCCACGGGCGTGGGCAAGACCGAGCTGACCAAGGCGCTGGCGCGCTTCCTGTTCGACGACGAGACGGCGATGATCCGCCTCGACATGTCGGAGTACATGGAGAAGCACGCCGTCGCCCGGATGATCGGCGCCCCGCCGGGCTACGTCGGCTACGAGGAGGGCGGCGCCCTGACCGAGGCGGTGCGGCGCCGGCCCTACCAGGTGATCCTGTTCGACGAGATCGAAAAGGCGCACCCGGACGTCTTCAACACCCTCTTGCAGATGCTGGACGACGGCCGGCTGACCGACGGCCAGGGGCGCACGGTGGACTTCCGCAACACCGTGATCGTGATGACCTCCAACCTGGGCTCGGACATCATCGCCCGCTCGGCGCAGGGCACCGCCAGCCCGGAGATCCGCGACGCGGTGATGGAGGTGGTGCGCGGCCACTTCCGGCCGGAGTTCCTGAACCGCCTGGACGAGCTCCTGGTTTTCCACAGCCTGACCCGCGAGCAGATGGCGGGCGTCGTGGAGATCCAGGCCGAGCGGCTGCGGAAGATGCTGGCCGAGCGCAACATCGTGCTGGATCTGGACGACTCGGCGCGGCGCTGGCTGGCCGAGGTGGGCTACGACCCGGTCTACGGCGCCCGGCCGCTCAAGCGGGTCATCCAGCGCGAGCTGCAGAACCCGCTGGCGCAGATGCTGCTGGAGGGCCGCGTCAACGACGGCGACACCGTGAAGGTCTCCGCCGGCGACGGCAGCCTGGTCATCAACGGCGAGGCCGTGCCGGTGGCGGCGGAGTAGGCGGCTTTTCGGCCGGCTCGGATCGCCGGTCGGGGGCTGGACGCCTTCGGCGTCGACTTCGTGTCGCCCCCGATCGGAACGTTTCCGTCACCGGCGTCGGAGAAACGTGCGGGGCGGGAGCAAGCTCCCGCCCCGCATCACGCATCGGCCTTGCAGGCCCCGCCCTACTGAGCGGCTTCCTGCCAGCTCTTCACCAACTCGTCGTAGCTGACGGTCTGGCCCTGGGGCTTTTCGTTGGAAAGCTTGGGCTTCGGCGCGCCCGGCTGGTCCAGCCAGTACTGCGCGTCGCGCTCCTCGTTCAGCTTGGGTCCGCAGGTCGGCTGCACCCCGGCCCGCTCCAGGCGCATCAGCACGCGGTCCTGCTGCTGGGCCAGGCCGTCCATGGCTTCCTGCGGGGTCCTGGCGCCGGTGACCGCCTCGGCTACGTTCTGCCACCAGAGCTGCGCCAGCTTGGGATAGTCGGGGACATTGGTGCCGGTCGGCGTCCACTGCACCCGGGCGGGCGAGCGATAGAACTCCACCAGGCCGCCCAGCTCGGGCGCGCGCTCGGTGAAGCTCTCGTGGCGGATGTCGCTGTCCCGGATCGGCGTGAGACCCACGTGCGTCTTCTTCAGCGACACCGTCTTGGACACCGTGAACTGGGCGTACAGCCAGGCCGCCTTGCGCCGCTTTGCCGGGGTCGACTTCAGCAGCGTCCAGGACCCGGCGTCCTGGTAGCCCAGCTTCATGCCCTCTTCCCAGTACGGCCCGTGCGGCGAGGGCGCCATGCGCCACTTCGGCGTGCCGTCCTCGTTCACCACGGGGGTGCCTTCCTTGGCCATGTCGGCCGTGAAGGCGGTGTACCAGAAGATCTGCTGGGCGATGTTGCCCTGCGCGGGCACCGGCCCGGCCTCGGAGAAGGTCATGCCCGAGGCCTCCGGCGGGGCGTACTTGTCCAGCCAGTCGATGTACTTGCTCAGCGCGTACACCGCCGCCGGGCCGTTCGCCGCGCCGCCGCGCGTCACGCTGGAGCCCACCGGGTGGCAGTCCTCCACGCGGATGCCCCACTCGTCCACCGGCAGGCCGTTGGGAATGCCCTTGTCCCCGGCGCCGGCCATCGACAGCCAGGCGTCGGTGAAGCGCCAGCCCAGCGAGGGGTCCTTCTTGCCGTAGTCCATGTGGCCGTAGACCCGCTGGCCGTCGATCTCCTTCACGTGCTCGGTGAAGAACTCGGCGATGTCCTGATAGGCCGACCAGTTCACCGGCACGCCCAGCTCGTAGCCGTAGATCTCCTTGAACTGCTCGCGCAGGTCCTCGCGCTGGAACCAGTCGTAGCGGAACCAGTAGAGGTTGGCGAACTGCTGGTCGGGAAGCTGGTAGAGCTTGCCGTCCGGCGCGGTGGTGAAGGACTTGCCCATGAAGTCGTCGACGTCGAGCGTGGGCAGCGTCACGTCCTTGCCCTCGCCCTCCATGAAGTCGGATAGCGGCACCACCTGGCCGTATCGGAAGTGCGTCCCGATCAGGTCGCTGTCGTTGACGTAGGCGTCGTAGACGTTGCGCCCCGACTGCATCTGCGTCTGCAGCTTCTCGATGACGTCGCCTTCCTGGATCAGGTCGTGGTTGATCGTGATCCCGGTGATCTCGGTGAACGCCTTGGCCAGCGTCTCCGATTCATAGGCGTGGGTGGTGATGGTCTCGGAGACGACGTTGATCTCCATGCCGCGGTAGGGCTCGGCGGCCTTGATGAACCATTCCATCTCCTTCATCTGCTCGTCTTTGGTGAGCGTCGAAGGCTGGAATTCCTCGTCGACCCATTTCTCCGCGATCTTCATGCGCTCTTCGAAATCCTGCGCCACGGCCGCGCCGGCGGCCAGCGCCGTCGCCGCCGCCACCAGGCCGGCGGTGACCAGCCGCGCGCGGCGGCCGCCGATGTCTCCCAGTCTGCCTTGCATCGAGGTCCTCCCCATCGAATGCCCTTCCTCCCCTCGGCGCGGAACGGCGTGAAGGGCGGCCGCCGTCCCCTCGGGCGAGCCGGGTTGCGCGCGCTAGCCCCAGCGCAGCAGCACCCCCATCCAAACGACCAGCGCGGCCAGCGGGAACCACAGCGACAGCTCCGTCAGGCCCAGCCAGGCCAGGTGCAGCCAGGCGCCCGACAGCAGGCCGACGAAGAAGCGGTCGCCGCGCGTGGTCATGATCGGCAGGAAGCCCTTGCGCGGCACCGTGGGCCGCAGCACCTCCCACACCGTCATGCCGGCCAGCAGCAGGCCGATGGTCACGAAGAACGCCGCCGTCACCGGCGTCCAGGCCATCCAGGTCAGGTCCATCGCGCCGCTCCCTTACACCCGGCCCAGGGCGAAGCCCTTGGCCATGTAGTTGCGCACGAACCAGATCACGAGCGCGCCGGGCACGATGGTCAGCACGCCGGCGGCGGCCAGCAGCCCCCAGTCGATGCCCGAGGCGCTGACGGTGCGGGTCATCGTCGCCGCGATCGGCTTGGCCTCGACCGTGGTCAGCGTGCGCGCCAGCAGCAGCTCGACCCAGGAGAACATGAAGCAGAAGAACGCCGTCACCCCGATGCCCGCGCGGATCAGCGGCAGGAACACCGTCACGAAAAAGCGCGGGAAGCCGTAGCCGTCGATATAGGCGGTCTCGTCGATCTCCCGCGGCACGCCGCGCATGAAGCCCTCCAGGATCCACACCGCCAGCGGCACGTTGAACAGGCAGTGTGCCAGGGCGACCGCGATGTGGGTGTCGATCAGCCCGAAGGTGGAATAGAGCTGGAAGAACGGCAGCAGGAAGACCGCCGGCGGCGCCATGCGGTTGGTCAGCAGCCAGAAGAAGAAGTGCTTGTCGCCGATGAAGCGGTATCGCGAGAACGCGTAGGCCGCCGGCAGCGCCACCGCCAGCGAGATCACGGTGTTCAGCGAGACGTACGCGATCGAGTTCAGATAGCCGCTGTACCAGTCCGCGTTGGTGAAAATCTCCACATAGTTGGCGAAGGTCAGGTTCCGCGGCCAAAGCGTCAGCCCGCCGAGGATTTCCTCGTTGGGTTTCAGCGACATGTTGACGAGCCAGTACAGCGGCAGCAGCAGGAAGACGAAGTACAGGATCAGGGCGAGGTGGCGCTTCTTCATCCGCATCACGACGTGCCTTTCCCCATGCCTTCCAGCGCCTGGTAGAAGACCCAGCAGAACACCAGGATGATCAGGAAGTAGACGATCGAGAATGCGGCCGCCGGCCCCAGGTCGAACTGCCCCACCGCCAGGCGCGTCAGGAACTGCGACAGGAAGGTCGTGGCGTTGCCCGGCCCGCCACCGGTCAGCACGAAGGGCTCGGTGTAGATCATGAAGCTGTCCATGAAGCGCAGCAGCAGCGCGATGGTCAGCACGCCGCGCATCTTGGGAAGCTGGATGTGGCGGAACACCGCCCAGGCGGAGGCGCCGTCGATGCGCGCGGCCTGGTAGTAGGCCTCGGGGATCGCGCGCAGCCCGGCATAGGCCAGCAGCGCCACCAGCGGCGTCCAGTGCCAGACCTCCATGACCAGCACGGTGATCCACGCATGGGTGGCGCTGGCGGTGTAGTTGTAGGCGATGCCCAGGCCGTTGATCGCCGCCCCGGCCAGGCCGATGTCGCCGCGGGCGAAGATCTGCCAGATGGTCCCGACGACGTTCCAGGGGATCAGCAGCGGCAGGGCCAGGATCACCAGGCAGGCCGAGACCGTCCAGCCGCGCGTCGGCAGCGCCAGCGCGATCGCCACGCCCAGCGGGATCTCGATCAGCAGCGCCGAGCCGGAGAACAGGAACTGCCGGCCGAGGGCCCCGTGCAGCCGCTCGTCGTGCAGGATGCGCTCGAACCACTCGGTGCCCACGAAGAAGCCCATGCCCGGCTGCAGAATGTCCTGCACCGAGTAGTTCACCACCGTCATCAGCGGAATGATCGCCGAAAAGGCCACCAGCACCGCCACCGGCAGGACCAGGAACCAGGCCTTGTTGTCGGGCCACTTGTCCATCGCGTTATCCCAGCAGTTCGCCGTCGGCGTAAAGCCGCGTCCACTCCGGCGGAAAGACCAGCGTGCCCCCCTCGCCGGGCGGCGCGCTGTCCTCCGGCACCTTCACCTTCAACGCCCGTTCGCCCAGGCGCACCGAAAGGATCTGGTAGTTGCCCAGATCGTCGACCGCCTCGACGCGCACCGGCAGGCCCGCCGCCTCGCCGCGCGGGTCGAAGCGCAGGAATTCCGGCCGGATGCCGATCTCCAGGTCGCCCGCGGCGTTGTGGGCGCGCCGCGCGACATCCTCCGCCAGCGCGATGCGCCCGCCGTCGACCACGGCCTCCCGCCCGTCCAGCGCGCAAGGCAACAGGTTCATGCCGGGCGAGCCGATGAAATAGCCGACGAAGGTATGGCGCGGCGTCTCGAACAGCTCCTGCGGCGTGCCGACCTGGACCACCTGGCCCTCGTACATGACCACCACCTTCTCGGCGAAGGTCAGCGCCTCGTTCTGGTCGTGGGTGACATAGACCAGGGTGACGTTCGATTGCTCGTGGATCTGCTTCAGCTTGCGGCGGAGCTGCCACTTGAGCTGCGGGTCGATCACCGTCAGCGGCTCGTCGAACAGGATGGCCGCCACGTCGGCGCGCACCAGGCCGCGGCCCAGCGAGATCTTCTGCTTGGCGTCGGCGGTCAGCGCCCGGGCCCGCCGGTGCAGGTCCTTCTCCAGGTCCAGCATGGCCGCGACCTCGCGCACCCGGCGGCCGATGTAGTCCCGGTCGTACCGCCGGTTCCTCAGCGGAAAGGCCAGGTTCTCCGCCACCGTCATGGTGTCGTAGATCACCGGGAACTGGAACACCTGGGCGATGTTGCGCCGCTGTGGCGGCAGCGCGGTGACATCCTCGCCGTCGAACAGCACCCGCCCCTCGGTGGGCTGAAGCAGGCCGGAAATGACGTTGAGCAGCGTGGTCTTGCCGCAGCCGGAGGGACCGAGCAGGGCATAGGCGCCGCCGTCCTCCCAGGCGTGCCGCAGGCGGCGCAGGGCCCAGTCCGCCTCGACCCGCGGCTGGGCCATGTAGCTGTGCGCGATGCCGTCCAGCTCGATGCGTGCCATCACCGCGCTCCTATTCGACCGCGACCGCCGGCCCGCGCTGGCGCGAGGGCGAGGCGACCAGCCGACCGTCCAGGTCGAAGGCGTAGACGTGGCGCGGATCGATGTAGGCCGCAATCTCCTCGCCCAGGTCCAGGCTGTGCACGCCGTCCTCCTGCACCACCCAGCTCGCGCCGCCGCCCAGGTCCACGTGCACGAAGGTCTCGGAACCGGAGATCTCGGCCAGCTCCACGCGCGCGGCAAAGGCCACGTCGTCGTCGTGCCGCCGCGCCACCGTCAGGTGCCCGGCGCGCACCCCGAACTGGTAGCGCCCGGGGCGGAGTTGCGCCAGGTGCCCGCTCAGCGGCAGCGCGATGCGCTCGCCCAGCCGCGCCCGGCCGTCGGCGACCTCGCCGGCGACGAAGTTCATCGGCGGGTCGGAGAAGGTGCGCCCCACCGTGGCCGAGGCCGGGTGGTGGTAGACCTGGTGCGTGGGGCCGTGCTGCAGCACCCGGCCCTCGTGCAGCACGAGGGTGTCGCCGCCCATCATCAGCGCCTCGGCTGGCTCGGTCGTGGCGTAGACCACGATGGCCCGGCGGCGGGCGAAGATCTGCCGCAGCTCGACCCGCAGCTCCTCGCGCAGCTTGTAGTCCAGGTTGACCAGCGGCTCGTCGAGGAGCAGCAGGTCCGCCTCCTTGACCAGCGCGCGGGCCAGGGCGGTGCGCTGCTGCTGCCCCCCGGAAAGCTGGCCGGGCAGGCGGTCCAGCAGGTTGTCCAGCTTCAGCGCCGCGGCGGCCTCGCGCACCGCGGCGTCGATCTCGGCCTTGGGCTTGCCGGCGCGGCGCAGCGGCGAAGCAATGTTCTCGTATACCGTGAAGGAGGGGTAGTTCACGAACTGCTGATAGACCATCGCCACATTGCGCTTGCGCACCGGCACGCCGGTCACGTCCTGCCCGTCCACCCGCACCCGTCCGGCGGTCGGCCGGTCCAGACCGGCCATCAGCCGCATCAGCGTGGTCTTGCCGGCCAGCGTCGGCCCCAGCAGGACATAGAACCGCCCCGGCTCCAGCGTCAGGTCCATGCCGGCGACGTGGGTCTCGCCGTGAACCGTCTTGCCGACGCCTTCCAGGGTCAGGGTCATGGCGCCGCGGCTCCCCGGGCCGACGCGCCCGTATCCAGGTAGGCGGCAAGACGCTCCTGCGTGACTTCGGCCAGGTGTAGGCCCAGCTTGGAACGACGCCACAGGATGTCCTCGGCCGTGCGCGCCCACTCGTGCGCGGTGAGGTAGTCGACCTCGGCGGCGTAGAGGTCCTCGCCCAGGTGCTGGCCCAGGTCCGACATGCCCTCGGCGTCGCCCAGCAGGACATCGGCGCGCGTGCCGTAGGCGCGCGCGTAGCGCCGCGCCAGCCCCTCCGGCAGCCAGGGCCGGCGGTGCCGCCACGCGGTGTAGAAAGCCTCGAAGTCCGCGCCGGCGATGTCCCCGCCGGGCAGCGTCGCGCCGGCGGTCCACGCGGCCCCGGCCTTGCCGCCCGGTTCCCCGCCCAGGCGCGGCAACAGCCGTTCCAGCGCGTGTTCGGCCAGCTTGCGGTAGGTCGTGATCTTGCCGCCGAAGACGGAGAGGATCGGCGCCGAGCCCTCGGCCGCGTCGCCGTCGATGTCGAAGACATAGTCGCGGGTGATGGCCGAGACGTTTTCGCTGGCGTCGTCGTACAGCGGCCGCACGCCGGAATAGCTCCAGACGGCGTCCGCGGGCGTGACCTGATGTTTGAAGTAACGGTTCACGGCGCGGCAGATGTAGTCCTGCTCTTCCGGGTCGATGGCAACCGAGTCCGGCTCATGCTCCCACAGCTTGTCGGTGGTGCCAAGCAGGGTGAAGTCGCGCTCGTAGGGGATGGCGAAGACCACGCGGCGGTCGTCGTTCTGCAGGATGTAGGCGTGGTCGCCTTCGTACAGCCGCGGCACCACGAGGTGGCTGCCCTTGACCAGGCGCAGGCCGGCGGGACGGTTGGCGCCGGCCACCTGCGTCAGCACGCGGGTGACCCAGGGCCCGGCGGCGTTCACCACGGCCCGCGCCCGCACTTGGCGCGTCGGACCCTGCCCCGCCGTCGGCGCCATCTCGACGGTCCACAGGCCGTCGTCGTCGCGGTGGGCGCGGGCACAGCGGTGGCGGGTCAGGATCGTGGCGCCGCGCTCGGCGGCGTCGAGGGCGTTGAGCACGACCAGGCGGCTGTCCTCCACCCAGCAGTCGCTGTAGGTGAAGCCCTTGGCGTAGTCGTCCTGCAGCGGCGCGCCCAGCGGGCTTCGGCGCAGGTCGACCCCGCGCGAGGCCGGCAGGCGCTTGCGCCCACCCAGGTGGTCGTAAAGGAAGAGGCCCAGGCGCACCATCCAGGCCGGCCGCAGGCCGCGCGCATGCGGCAGCACGAAGGTCAGCGGCCAGATGATGTGCGGGGCGAGGTCCAGCAGCACCTCGCGCTCGATCAGCGCCTCGCGCACCAGGCGGAATTCGTAGTGTTCCAGATAGCGCAGGCCGCCGTGGATCAGCTTGGTGCTGGCGGCGGAGGTCGCCTGCGCCAGATCCCCCTGCTCGCAGAGCACGACGGACAGCCCGCGGCCGGCGGCGTCGCGCGCGATGCCGGCGCCGTTGATGCCGCCGCCGATGACCACGAGGTCGGCGCGATCCTGCTGTTCCGTCGTCTCCTCCACGCCGATCCGCCTCCCCGTCAGCGTGTTTTCGTTATCGCTCCGTCCAGACTGCCGCTTTCAAAAGCGAAAATCAACGGCGATCTCGTGCGCGGAAACGAAAATCGAGCCGGTCACGCCGGCGCCACGCCCAGGTCGGACTCCCTCTCGGCCGGGGCGACGTGCAGGGCGATGTCGTGGTCCCGCAGCAGCGCCGCGATCCCGGCGGGCGGCGGCCGGTCGGTGAACACGGCGTCGAGCTGCGTCAGATGGCCCAGGCGCACCATGGCGTGGCGGCCGAACTTGGTGTGGTCGGCGACCAGGAAGACCCGCCGAGAGTTGCGGATGATCGCCTGCGCCACGCGCACCTCGCGGTAGTCGAAATCCAGCAGCGCGCCGCCCCCGTCAATGCCGGAGATCCCGATGATGCCGTAGTCCAGCTTGAACTGGCCGATCAGGTCGGTGGCCGCCTCGCCCACGATGCCGCCGTCGCGGCTGCGCACGATGCCGCCGGCGACGATCACCTCGAATTCCGGGTTGGCGGCCATCACCGTGGCCACGTTGAGATTGTTGGTCACGACGCGCAGGTCGCGGTGCCGCATCAAGGCGCGCGCCACCGCCTCGGTGGTCGTGCCGATGTTGATGAACAGCGAGGCGGCGTCCGGGACCTGCGCGGCGCAGGCGCGGGCAATCGCCGTCTTGGCCTCGGGGCACAGCACCTGGCGCGCGTGGTAGGCCAGGTTCTCCACGCTGGACGCCAGCCCCGCGCCGCCGTGGTAGCGCCGCAGCCGGCCCTGGTCGCAAAGCTGGTTGATGTCGCGGCGCACCGTCTGCGGCGTGACGCCGAAGTGCCGCGACAGCGCCTCGATGGACACGAAGCCGTGCCGCTGCACAAGCGCGACGATCTCGTCCTGGCGGGACTGCATGGCTGGGGCGGCGTGGGAAGGCGTGTTCATGGCCGGCCTCCGACAGGGATTCACCGAAGTGTGGATTTTCGGAAATGAAAACGCCAGGGAAAATGCCGCTCGCGCCGCGTTGACAAGCCTGGGCCGAGGGCGAACACTCGCCACCGAATAGTCGCGGTCGGGCCAATCACGAGACAAAAGGGGAGTGCAACGTGAGCGAACGCGCCTTGCGCAGCGGCGGGCAGCTTGTCGTGGACAGCCTGGTCGCCAACGGGGTGGAGCGCGCCTTCGGCGTGGCGGGGGAGAGCTATCTGGAGGTGCTGGACGCGCTGGTCGACGCGCCCGGCATCCACTTCGTCACCACGCGCTTCGAGGGCGCGGCCGCGAACATGGCGGAGGCGCACGGCAAGCTGACCGGGCGGCCGGGGGTATGCATGGTCACCCGCGGCCCCGGCGCCTGCCATGCGTCCATCGGCGTGCACACGGCCTTTCAGGACTCCACGCCGATGGTCCTGCTGGTCGGCCAGGTGGCGCGCGGCACGACCGGGCGCGAGGCCTTCCAGGAAGTGGACTACCGCCGCTTCTTCGCGCCGCTGGCCAAGTGGGTCGAGCAGATCGACCAGGCCGAGCGCGTGCCGGAGGTCATGCAGCGCGCCTTCCACATCGCCACCAGCGGCCGGCCCGGTCCGGTGGTCGTGGCGCTGCCGGAGGACATGCTGCGCGAGAGCGCGGCCGTCCCCGCGCCGGCCGCCGCCGAGGCCGTGCGCCCCGGCGCCGATCCCGCCGACTTCGCCCGCCTGCGCGAAATGCTGGCCGCGGCCGAGCGGCCCGTCCTGATGGTCGGCGGCAGCGGCTGGACCGACGCCGCCGCCGCCGACGTCACGGCCTTCGCGGAGGCCAACGGGCTCGCTGCCTGCTGCTCCTTCCGCCGCCAGGACATCGTGCCGACCGACAGCCCGGTGTTCATCGGCGACCTGGGCACCGGCCCGGCGCCGGCGACGCTGGAGCGGCTGCGCGCGGCGGACCTGCTGCTCGTCGTCGGCGCGCGACTTGGCGAGATCACCACCCAGGGTTACGGCCTGTTCCCGGCGCCGGCGACCGGCAAGACGCTGATCCACGTCCATGTCGACGCCAACGAGCTGGGCCGCACCTATCGTCCGGATCTGGCCATCAACGCCGGCACGCCGGCCGCCGCCGCGGCCTTGAAGGCGCTGGCGCCGGTCGAGGGCGGCTGGCGAAGCTGGACGGCCGAGGCACGGCGCGATTTCGAGCAGTGGCACGACATCCCCCCGGCGGCCGTCGGCGACCTCGACCTGGGGGAGTGCATGCGGCACCTGCGCAAGACGCTGCCCGAGGACGCGATCGTGACCGTGGATGCCGGCAACTGCAGCGGCTGGCCGCAGCGCTTCCTCGGCTTCCGTCGCCCCGGCCGCCTGCTTGGCCCCACCAGCGGTGCGATGGGCTACAGCGTGCCGGCGGCGATCGCCGCCAAGCTGGCGCACCCGGAGCGCGTCGTGGTGTCCTGCGTGGGGGACGGCAGCTTCGGCATGACCGGGCAGGAACTGGCGACGGCGGTGCAGGAGCGGGCGAACGTCATCTTCCTGGTGTTCAACAACAACATGTACGGCACCATCCGCATGCACCAGGAAAAGCGCTTTCCCGACCGCATCAGCGGCACGGCGCTGACCAACCCCGACTACGCCGCCCTGGCCGCCGCGCACGGCGCCTTCGGCGCGACGGTCGCGCGAACCGAGGATTTCCGGCCGGCCTTCGAGGCGGCCGTCGAATCCGGCGGGCCGGCGCTGATCGAGCTGCGCTACGACCCCGAGATGGTGAGCACGCGCACCACGCTCTCGGCCCTGCGCGAGTCGGCGCTGACGACGGCGCGGCCGGCGGACTGAAGGCGGCCGGTTTCGTGTCGCTCGAATCCGCGCGTGGCGTCCCTTTTTCCGGAATGTCCTTCTGGCCGCTTGTTTCTTTTTTCGCCCTCGGGCTAGGGTTGGGTTTTCCGCAACGGCCATTGCGCCGGACGGCGGGCGCGCGCCCGCCAGGGAGAGAGCGGTCGCGGACCGCCTCGCCCGCTCGGGCTGGGCCGGGGCGGCAGAACGAATCGACACGAAACAGGGAGGCAACAATGCGTATGCGTCAGGGCGTGCTGGCCGTCACGGCGGCGCTGGCGATCGGCGCCGCGGGCAGCGCGGACGCCAAGACCTTTCGCTGGGCGTTCCAGGGTGACGCCCAGTCGCTGGACCCCCAGGTCCTGAACGAGACCTTCACCATCGGCTTTCACGCCAACATTTTCGACGGGCTGACCCAGCGCGACGAGAACCTGGAGATCCAGCCCGCGCTGGCCAAGAGCTGGGAACTGCTGGAGCCGACGCGCTGGCGCTTTCACCTGCGCAAGGGCGTAAAGTTCCACAACGGCAACGACTTCACTGCCGACGACGTGATCTTCACCTTCGAGCGCGCGCTGAAGGAAGGCTCCGACATGGGGTCGAAGATCCCAGAGGGCACCGAGTGGGAGAAGGTGGACGACTACACCATCGACTTTACCACACCCCAGCCCAATCCCATCCTGCACTACGAGTGGCAGGACCTCTTCATCCTGGACAAGGAATGGGCCGAGAAGCACAACGCCACCGAGCCCTCCGACGTCGCCGCGGGCGAGGAGAACTACGCAGCGTTCCACGCCAACGGTACCGGCCCCTTCAAGGTGCAAAGCCGCGAAACCGACGTGAAGACCGTGCTGGTGCCCAACGAGGACTGGTGGGGCGACGCACGGCACAATCTGGATCGGATCGTCTTCACGCCGATCGGCTCGGATTCGACGCGGGTGGCGGCGCTGCTCTCGGGCGAGATCGACATGATGTACCCGGTCCCGGTGCAGGACCTGCGGCGGGTCGACAGCAACCCCGATACCTCGACGCTGACCGGGCCGGAGCTGCGCACGATTTTCCTCGGCATGGACCAGATGCGTGACGAACTGCTGTACTCCGACGTCGAGGGCGAGAACCCGTTCAAGGACCGGCGGGTGCGCGAAGCCTTCTACCGCGCCATCGACATCCAGGCGATCAAGCAGAAGATCATGCGCGGCCAGGCCGACCCCTCGGCGCTGATGATCTCGCCCTTCCTGTTCGAGCGCGCCGACGAGTTCGAGCGGCTGGAACATGATCCCGAGATGGCGAAGGAGCTTCTGGCGGAGGCGGGTTATCCGGACGGCTTCCAGGTCGGCATGGATTGCCCGAACAACCGCTACGTCAACGACGAGTCGATCTGCCAGGCCGTCGTGGCGATGCTGGCGAAGGTGGGTGTCGACGTGGACCTCAACGCCCAGCCCAAGGCGCAGTACTTCGCCAAGGCGCTGGCCTACGACGTCAGCTTCTACCTGCTGGGCTGGACGCCCTCCAGCCTGGACAGCCACAACGTGCTGAACAACCTGATCGTCTGCCTTGACCGCGAGGCGACGCCGATCAAGGCGAAGTTCAACTATGGCGGCTACTGCAACCCGTCGATCGACGAGCTGGCGGACCAGATCCTGGTGGAGACCGACACGGAAAAGCGCAACGACCTGATCGAGCAGGCCTTCCGCCTCCTCCACGAGGATCGCGGCTATATCCCGCTGCATCAGCAGTACGTGGCCTGGGGCAAGCGCGGCAACATCGATCTCGTGCAGCGCCCCGACAACCAGTTCATGCTGTGGCGGGTGACGAAGAACTGAAACGAGTGAGCGTGTTCATGCTTCGACACGACGGCATTGCGCCGTGGCTGCGTGTGAAGGATGGCACGACAATGCGGGGCGCGGGCTTGCCCGCGCCCCGGCCGTTTCGACGTCTGGCCGGGAAACGTTCCGGTCGGGGGCAAGCCCCCGACCGGCATGCATGGCTCGGCCACGATTGCCCTCATGCTGTGTCGCGGTTCCCGATATCATGATCGCCTTCGTCGTTCGCCGTCTGCTGCAGTCCGTGGTCGTGATGCTGGTCGTCGCGCTGATCGCGTTCTCGATGTTCCGCTACATCGGCGATCCGGTGAACCAGATGGTCGGCGTCGAGACCAGCTCGGAAGTGCGCGAGCAGCTTCGCGAGCGCCTGGGCCTGAACGAGCCAGTGCCGGTGCAGTTCGCGCACTTCATCGCCAATGCGGCGCAATTCGACTTCGGCATCTCCTACCAGCACAAGAAGGAGGTCTCGGCGCTGCTCGCCGAGCGGCTGCCGGCGACGCTGGAACTGGCCTTCGTCTCGGCGGTGCTCGCGCTCGCGGTGGGCGTGCCGATGGGCGTCTACACCGGGTTGAACCGCGATTCCTGGCTGTCCAAGGTGTTCCTGACGGTCTCGCTGATCGGCATCTCGCTGCCGACCTTCCTGATCGGCATCCTGATGATCTTTCTGTTCTCGGTGTTGCTGGGCTGGCTGCCGTCCTTCGGGCGCGGCGGAGTGGTCGACCTGGGGCCCTGGACCACCGGCTTTCTGACGCTCAGCGGCTGGCAGGCGATCATCATGCCGGCGATCACGCTGGGCCTGTTCCAGATGACGCTGATCATGCGCCTGGTCCGCTCGGAGATGCTGGAGGTGCTGCGCACCGACTACGTCAAGTTCGCCCGCGCGCGCGGGCTGCCGAACCGGGCGGTGCACTTCGGCCACGCGTTGAAGAACACCCTGGTTCCGGTCATCACGATCACCGGCCTGCAGCTCGGCTCGATCATCGCCTTCGCCATCATCACCGAGACCGTCTTTCAGTGGCCGGGCATGGGGCTGATGTTCCTGCAGGCGATCCAGACCGTCGACATCCCGATCATGGCCGCGTACCTGATCCTGATCGCCTTCTTCTTCGTCGTGATCAACCTGATCGTCGACCTGCTCTACTACGCCGTCGATCCGCGCCTGCGGATCGACAAGACCACCGCGACGGGACACTAGCCGATGGCTGTCGTGACCAGCGGAACGGGCCTGGGGCGCGCCGACTTCCTGCGCCGCGCCTGGGATTCCGACATCGCCTATTCCTTCCGCCAATCGAAGGTGACGATGGTGGCCGCCGCCGTCACCGCCGTGTACTTCCTGGCCGCGCTGTTCGCGCCCTTGCTGGCGCCGCACAACCCCTACGACCTCAGCTCGGTCAGCCTGATGGATTCCTTCCTGCCCCCCGCCTGGGCGGAGGGCGGCGACCCGCGCTTCCTGCTGGGCACCGACGACCAGGGGCGGGACATTCTCTCGACCATCATCTACGGCGCGCGCATCTCGCTGCTGGTCGGCTTTGCCTCGGTGCTCTTCGCCGCCGTGCTGGGGGTCACCCTGGGGCTGATCGCGGGCTACGCCGGCGGCCTGGTGGACGCCTTCATCATGCGGGTGGCGGAGGTGCAGCTTTCCTTCCCGGCCATCCTCATCGCGCTGCTGATCGACGGCGTGGCGCGCGGCGTCCTGGGCAACACCGCCGAGGGCGACATTGCCTTCTTCGTCATCATCCTGGCGATCGGGCTGTCGTTCTGGGTGCAGTACGCCCGCACCGTGCGCGGCTCCTGCCTGGTGGAGAAGAACAAGGAATACGTCCAGGCCGCGCGCGTCATCGGCGTCCGTCCGGCGATGATCGTCATCCGCCACGTGCTGCCCAACGTCATGGGCCCGGTGCTGGTGATCGCCACGATCTCGCTGGCGCTGGCCATCATCACCGAGGCGACGCTGAGCTTCCTGGGTGTCGGGCTGCCGCCGACCCAGCCCTCGCTGGGCACGATGATCCGCGTCGGCAACGACTTCCTGTTCTCCGGCGAGTGGTGGATCACGATCTTCCCCGGCGCCGCGCTGGCGCTCCTGGTGCTGGCGGTCAACCTGCTGGGCGACTGGCTGCGCGACGCCCTGAATCCGAAGCTGCGTTAGGAGCCCCATGAGCACGAGCACGACCGCGACATCCACGGCCGAGCCCGCACGCGGCGCGGAGACCCTGGCGCGCCGTGCGAACCGGCCAGTGCTGGAGGTGAAGAACCTCACGGTGCAGTTCCCCACCCGCAAGGGCACGCTGACGGCGGTTGACGACATCTCCTTCGACATCGCCGAGGGCGAGGTGCTGGGCGTGGTCGGCGAGTCCGGCGCCGGCAAGTCGATGACCGGCACCGCCGTGATCGGCCTGCTGGAGCCGCCGGGCCGCATCGCCGGCGGCGAGGTCCGGCTGGAGGGCGAGCGCATCGACAACCTGCCCTACGAGAAGATGCGCCGGCTGCGCGGGGCGAGGATCGGCATGGTCTTCCAGGACCCGCTGACCTCGCTGAACCCGCTCTACACCGTCGGCTTCCACCTGGTCGAGACCATCCGCGTCCACACCGACCTGAGCGAGCGCCAGGCCCGCGAGCGCGCCATCGAGCTGCTGCAGGAGGTGGGCATCCCGGCGCCGGAGCGGCGCATCGACCAGTACCCGCACCACTTCTCCGGCGGCATGCGCCAGCGCGTGGTGCTGGCCCTGGCGCTCTGCGCCAACCCGCGGCTGATCATCGCCGACGAGCCGACCACGGCGCTCGACGTCTCGATCCAGGCGCAGATCATCCGCCTGCTCAAGCGCCTGTGCCGGGACCACGGCGCCTCGGTCATGCTGATCACCCACGACATGGGCGTGATCGCCGAGGTCGCCGACCGCGTGGCGGTGATGTACGCCGGGCGGATCGTCGAGATCGGGCCGGTGCAGGACGTGGTGAAGCAGGGCAAGCATCCCTACACCGAGGGCCTGATGGGCTCGATCCCGAAGATCGGCGGCAACGAGACCGACCTGGTGCAGATCAGGGGCAGCATGCCGCGGCTCACCGAGATTCCGGACGGCTGCGCCTTCCATCCGCGCTGCCCCCATGTCTTCGACCGCTGCCGGCGCGAGCGGCCCGATCTCATGCCGGCCGGCCGCGCGCGGGCGGCCTGCTGGCTCTTCGACCCGGCGGAGCGAGGAGGCGCGGGCCATGAGTAGCACGGCGCCCGAAAAGGTTGGCCGGGAGGCGGCCGCGCCGGTGCTGGAGGTCGAGGGCCTCACCAAGCACTTCGACGTCTCGCCGCCCTTCCTGAACCGTGTTTTGCAGGGCGAATCCAAGGCGTTCCTGAAGGCCGTGGACGGCGTCAGCTTCGAAATTCCGCGCGGCGCGACCTTCTCGCTGGTGGGCGAGTCCGGCTGCGGCAAGTCGACCGTGGCGCGGCTGGTCGTCGGGCTGTACCGCCCGACCGAGGGCGCGGTGCTGTTCGAGGGCACCGATCTGGCCGCCCTGCAGTCCCGGCAAGAGATGGCGCCGCTGCGCCGCAAGTGGGCGATGATCTTCCAGGACCCCTACGCCAGCCTGAACCCGCGCTGGCGGGTGCGCGACATCGTCGCCGAGCCCATCCGCTACCACCGCCTGGTCAGCGGCAATCGCGCCATCTCGGCCAGGGTGGGCGAGCTGCTGGAGCTGGTCGGGCTGTCCGCGCAGGACGGCGAGAAGTTCCCGCACGAGTTCTCCGGCGGCCAGCGTCAGCGCATCTCCATCGCCCGCGCGCTGGCCAGCGAGCCCGATTTCCTGGTGTGCGACGAGCCGACCAGCGCGCTCGACGTCTCGGTGCAGGCGCAGATCCTGAACCTGATGAAACGCCTCCAGCGAGAGCTGAACCTGACCTACCTCTTCATCAGCCACGATCTGGCGGTGGTCTACCACATTTCGGATTATGTGGGCGTGATGTACCTGGGGCGCATGGTGGAATGGGCCGACGCCCGGACGCTGTTCGTCCGGCCGCGCCACCCCTACACGCGCATGCTGCTGGACGCCATCCCGGACCTGGAGATGAGCGGGCGCGAGCGCACCCCGGTGGGCGGCGAGGTGCCGAGTCCGATCGCGCCGCCGCCGGGCTGCCACTTCCATCCGCGCTGCCCGCTGGCCAACGACCGCTGCCGCCGGGAGGTGCCCGCCACGCTTAAGACAGACGGCGGCGAGGTGCGCTGCCACGCCGTGGAGGAGGGCCGGACATCGGCGGATGATCCGCAACTCGCGAAGGAGACGACGTGACCGCCGAGACCTACAGCCCCAAGCAGATGATCGCCAAGCTGGTGTCCTTCGACACCGTGTCCGCCAACTCCAACCTGGAGCTCATCGCGTTCGTCGAGGCCTACCTGCACGGCCACGGCATCGCCAGCACGCGCGTCGCCAATGCCGAGGGAACCAAGGCGAACCTTTACGCCACCATCGGCCCCAACGTGCCCGGCGGCGTGGTGCTCTCCGGCCACACCGACGTCGTGCCCACGGCGCACCAGACCTGGCGCCACGACCCCTATACCGTGGTCGAGGCGAACGGCCGCCTCTACGGCCGCGGCACCAGCGACATGAAGGGTTTCCTGGCGATCGTCCTGGCGCTGGTGCCCGAGTTCGCGCGGGCGGGGCTGAAGGTGCCGATCCACCTCGCCCTGTCCTACGACGAGGAGGTCGGCTGCACCGGCTGCCGCGACATGATCGCCGAGATGGCGAACGGCGGCATCGCGCCGCCGCGTGCCGTGCTGGTCGGCGAGCCCTCGGAGATGCGCCTGGTGGTCGCGCACAAGGGTGTCAACCAGTTCCGCACCACGGTCATCGGCCGCGAGGCCCACTCCAGCCAGCCGCAGCGCGGCGCCAACGCCAACATCGCCGCGGGCCGGCTGGTCGCCCGGATCGCCCGCATGGCCGAAGCGGCGGCAACGCGCGCGCCGGCCGACAGCGCGTTCGAGCCGCCCTACACCAGCTTCCAGGTGGGCTTTCTGGCAGGCGGCAGCGCCATGAACATCATCCCCGGCCGCTGCGAAATCGGCTGGGAGTTCCGCGCCATCCCCGGCGAGGATATCGACGCGCTGGTCCGGGAATTCGAGACCTACGCCCGCGACGAGGTGCTGCCCTCGCTGCGCGCGGTGGCGCCGGAAGCCGACATCGTGACCGAGCGGCTGTGCGGCGTGGTGCCGCTGGTCCCCGAGCAGGGCGGCGCCGCGCAGGCGGAAGCGCTGGTGCGCGAGCTGACCGGCCGGAACGACAGCGCCGTCGTCCCCTACGGCACCGAGGGCGGCATCTTCCAGCAGCACGGCTTTTCCACCGTCGTCATCGGCCCCGGCTCGATCGACCAGGCCCACCAGCCCGACGAGTACATCGAGCTGTCCCAGGTGGACGCCTGCACGGCCTTTCTGCACAAGCTGAAGGACTGGGCCGCGGCGGAGTCAGCCGGGTAGGACACGCGTCCGCGTGCAACCCGTGCGCACCGCGACACGCAGTGGTGCTGTGCAAACACGGGACCTCGTGCCCCACGGCGACCAGATCCCGGACGCGAAGCAGCACTGGCGTGCTGCTTCGCGTCCGGGATGACGAGGCAACATCACTCGCCCTTGGTATCAGGCGCTGACCGGCTCGTCCTGACCGCCCTTGCCGGACCCTGAGGAGGACTCGCCCTCACCCTCCGAGGCCCCTTGATCGCCGCTGGACGTTTCGCCCTGCGCGCCGTCCTCGGATTTCGCGGTCTTCCGGGTGCGCCCGCCCGTGGCGCGGCTGCGCGAGGTCCCGCTGCGACCGCTCGTTTGCCGCGTGGTGGTCGTGCGTCGGCTGCGCGTGCGCGCAGTCGCCTTGCGCTCTCCGCCATCCTCGCTCCCGGCGGCCGGCTCGCCCGCGCCGTCCGCGCTGTCGCCGTCCGCGCTGTCCCCGCTCGGGACCGCCGTCTCGGCCGCCGTTGAGGATTCGGCACTGGCCGCCTCGCCCTGGCCCGCGCCGGCGTCGCGCCGCTTGCGCCTGGACGCGGTCTTGCGCGGGGCCGGCGGCGTTTCGGCTGGCGGCTCGACATCCGGCTGCGGGCCGGTGCCCGGAACAGCGTCGTTGCTCGCCTCCTCGCCCTCGGGCAGCCGACCATAGCCGTCGGGCCGGCGCAGGGCCGAGTCCCTGGCTTCCGCCGACGCCTCGTGCTGCCCGGTCGCGCTGGCCGCTTCCTCGCCCTGGGCCTGGTCCTGGCTCCGATTGCGCCCGCCACCCTGGTCGCGCTCGGCCTGCTCATGGCGTTCGCGCCGTTCCTGGCGGGTGCCGCGCGGCGCGCGGTCGGACCGCGCCTCGCCGTTCGCGCCCTGGGGCTCGGCCTCGGCGCGCTCGCCCTGAGCGTCCGAATCGTCCTGTCGCCGCTGGCGCTCGCGATTCGGGTCCGGCGGGTCGGTATTGTCGTTCATGATGCGGTAATAATGTTCCGCATGCTGGAAATAGCTTTCGGCCATCACGCGGTCGCCCGATGAGTTCGCGTCGCGCGCAAGAGCCAGATACTTCTCGTAGACCTGATTCGCATTGCCGCGAACGCGCACGTCCGGGCCGTTGCTGTCAAAGTTCTGCATTTTCAGCGGAACCTGCTTACGACCGCCCGACCGGCCGCGTGTCCGCCGTCCATTCGCACCTTGTCTCATAGCTTCCTTACTTCAAAGGGAAAGCCGATCATCGCGCTCAAACGCCATGGCCGATCCTCCGGCCATGCGGGCGCAGCTTGTTTCGGGATCGCGTGACGTCCGTTCCGGGACGCAGGGAGCCTTTGGGCTCCGGCACGCGAACATTAGTCAGGAAACGCCCAGTTTCCAACCGCTTTTTCGCCATCGGCGGGAAAGCTCTTCGCCACCGTGGCGAGAACGCAACGCGGAATCCCCGCGAGGTCCGGCACGACGGCCCGGCAGTCCAGACCCGCGCCCGCGAACAGTGCCGCGACCGCCGCGTCCTGACCCGCCCCGACCTCCACCGCGGCAAGACCGCTTGGCGCCAGGACCCGGACCACGTCCGGGGCCAGCAACCGATAGGCGGACAAACCGTCGTCGCCGCCATCGAGCGCGCTCGGCGGATCGTGGCGGGCAACTTCCGGCGCCAATCGTGAGATATCGCTTGATACCACGTAGGGCGGGTTGCACACAACGATATCAAAGCGGCCCGCGAGCGCCCTTGTCCAGTCACTCGCGGCGAAAGCGGCACGCTCGACAAGGCCAAGGTCGGCGGCATTGGCCCGCGCCGTCGCCAGCGCGGCGGCGGAGCGGTCCACGCCGAGCCCCCAGGCGCCCGGCAGCTCGTGCAGCAGCGCCAGCAGCAGGCAGCCGCCCCCCGTCCCCAGGTCGAGAATCCGCAAGGGCGCCGCGCGATCGGGAATGCGGGCCAGCACCGCCTCGACCACGGTCTCGCTCTCCGGGCGCGGGTCCAGCGTCGCGGCGTTGACGCGCAGCGGCAGGCTCCAGAACTCCCGCCAGCCAAGGATGCGGGAGACCGGCGTGCGCGCCGCGCGGGCCTCGACCATCGCCGCGAAGCGCTCGGCCGTCGCCGGGTCCAGCAGCCGCTCGGGTGCGGTCAGCAGGACGCCCACATCCTCTTCAAGCAGCGCCGCCAGCAGCAGCCGCGCGTCCCTGCGCGGCCCGTCCACGCCGGCCGCGCGCAACCGTGCGGTCGCATCCGCCAGCGCGGCCCCGACCGTCCGGTCCGTCTTCCGCACCGGCGCGTTCATTGCAGCTCCGCCAGCTTGGCCGCCTGATCCTCGCTGATCAGGGGATCGATGATCTCGTCCAGGGCCTCGCCGGTCAGCACCTTGTCCAGCTTATACAGCGTCAGGTTGATGCGGTGGTCGGTCACCCGGCCCTGGGGGAAGTTGTAGGTGCGGATGCGCTCCGAACGGTCGCCGCTGCCCACCTGCGACTTGCGGCTGGCCGCCCGCTCGGCCTCCTGGCGCTGGCGCTCCGCGTCATAAAGCCGCGCGCGCAGCACCTGCATGGCCTTGGCACGGTTCTTGTGCTGCGACTTCTCGTCCTGGCAGCCGACCACGATGCCGGTGGGCAGGTGGGTGATGCGCACGGCGCTGTCGGTGGTGTTGACGTGCTGGCCGCCGGCGCCCTGGGAGCGGAAGGTGTCGACGCGCAGGTCCTTGTCCTCGATCTCGACGTCGACGTCCCGCACCTCCGGCAGCACCGCGACGGTCGCCGCCGAGGTGTGGATGCGTCCGCCCGACTCCGTCTCCGGCACGCGCTGCACGCGGTGCACGCCGGATTCGTACTTGAAGCGGGCGAAGGCGCCGCGCCCGGAGATGAGCGCCTGTGCCTCCTTGGCGCCGCCATGCTCGCCCTCGGCATAGCTCAGCGTCTCGAAGCCCCAGCCGTGGTCGGCGGCATAGCGCTGGTACATGCGGAACAATTCGCCGGCGAAGAGCGCCGCCTCGTCGCCGCCGGTGCCGGCGCGCACCTCCAGGATGGCGTTGCGCTCGTCGTCCTTGTCCCTGGGCACGAGGTGGCGCTTCACGGCCTGCTCCAGGGTTTCGACCCTGTCGCGCAGCCGGTAGTACTCCTCCTCGGCCAGCTCGCGCATCTCCGGCTCGCTCTCGCCATCGGCCATCATGGCGCGCGCGTCTTCCATCTCCCGGCGCGCCGCGTTCAGCTCCTGGATGTCGTCGACGACCGGCTGAAGCTCGGAAATCTCCTTCAGCTTATCGGTATAGTCCTGCGAGCCCGGCGCCTCGTGGCTGGCCACGAGCGCCTGCAGCTCGTCATAGCGGGCCACCACCCGGTCGAGACTCTCCTGCAAGCTCACCTCGGTTATCCTTCCCTTCCGTCGTTGCCGCCGCGGCCGGTCGATTGACCGCCGCCGCGCGGGTCGATGCCGAACAGGCGGCGCAGGCTGCGCTCGAGTTCGGCGCGCTCGGCCTCGTCCTCGGCGGCGGCGTCGCGCAGCGCCTGCGTCGGCTCGTGCAGCAGCCGGCGCACCAGCAGGCGCGTGGCCGACTCCGCGTCGAGCTTGCCGCTCGTCAACACGTCCGCGCGCACCGCCTCGAAGTGGTCGCGCAGCGCGGTCATGGCCGGCACCGCATCGCGCGCGCTGCGCTGGCGCTGAAAGGCGTCGAGTTCCTCGTCGACGATGCGCCAGGCGGCGAGCGCCGCCGCCTCGCGCCGGGCACGGCCATCGGCCGCCACCTGCTCCAGGTCGCCCAGGTCGTAGACGAAGGCCGGCTCCAGATCGTGCACCGCCGGGTCCACATCGCCGGGCACGGCGGCGTCCATGACGAATATAGGACGCTGGCGCCGGCGTTTCAGGACGCGGCGCATGGCGCCCTGCTCGATGGTGTACCGGCCCTCGCCCAGGCTGGCGACCACGATGTCCGCCTCGGCCAGCGCGCTTTCCAGCTCGGGCCAGGGGCGCGCATGGCCGCCGGCCCGACGCGCCGCCAGCTCGGCCCGGCGCTGCGTCGGATGGACGAAGGTCAGCCGCGCGACGCCGGCCTCGCGAAGCTGCGCGGCCATCAGCTCGCCCATCTCGCCCAGGCCCACCAGCAGCGCGGACGCCCGGCGCAGGTCGCCCAGCACCTCGCGCGCCACCTTCAGCGCCGCGGTCGCGATGGAGACCGGCTGCTCGGCCAGCGCGGTCTCGGCGCGCACCCGCTTCGCGACGCCATAGCCAGCCTGAAGGGCGGCCTCCAGCTCGCGGCCCACCATGCCGGCCTCGCTCGCCGCGCGGTGGCTGGCCTTGAGCTGGCCCAGCACGTGCGGCTCGCCCAGCACCTGGCTGTCCAGCGCCGCCGCCACGGCGAAGAGGTGGCGCAGCGCCGAAACCCCGCGCACGATGGAAAGCTGGGCGCCGACCGTCTCGCAGTCCATCGCCGCCCAGCCGGCCAGCAGGCGCCCGGCGGTCAGCTCGGCATGGCCGAAGTCGTGGGTGACGGTGGCGATCTCGACCCGTTCGCAGGTGGCGATCACCACGGCCTGCCCGAAGCCGGCGGCGCGCGCGTCGGCCAGCAGGGCGTGGCGATCGATGTCCTCGACGAACAGCCGCTCGCGCACCTCCGGCGGCGCCGAACGGTGGCTCAGGCCCACGACGAGGTAGGCGCCCACGGACTCCGCGGCGGCCACGGGGCGGCGCTCCGGGCTACTGGAACCGCGCCAGGCGCTCGCGCAGCGCGTCCAGACCCACCCGCTCCTGCGCGCCGCTGTCCAGGTCGCGCAGCGTGGCGGCGCTCTCCGCCAGTTCCTCCTCGCCGAGGATGACGGCCACGCGGGCGTGCGCCTTGTCGGCCCGCTTCAGCCGCTTGCCGAGGTTGCCGCCGTAGCCCAGTTCCACGGTGAAGCCGGCGTGGCGCAGTTCCTGGGTCAGCTTGAGCGCGGCGGCCTCCTGCGCCGCGCTGGCCGGCACCACCGCGACGGGGCGCACTGGCGCCACGTCCTGCCGCAGCAGCATCGCCAGGCGCTCCACCCCCGCCGCCCAGCCGGTGCCGGGCGTCGAGGGGCCGCCCATGGTCTCGATAAGCCCGTCGTAGCGGCCACCCGCCAGCACCGTGCCCTGCGCGCCCAGCGCCGTCGTGGTGAACTCGAAGCAGGTGTGGGTGTAGTAGTCCAGGCCGCGCACCAGGCGTTCGTTGAGCGTGTACGCCAGGCCCAGGGCATCCAGGCCCTGGAGCACCTGGGCGAAGAAGTCCTGGCTGTAGGCATTCAGGTAGTCGGCGAAGCGCGGCGCGTCGGCGACGATCGCCCGGTCGTTCTCGTCCTTGGAGTCCAGGATGCGCAGCGGGTTGCGGTGCAGCCGGTCGCGGCTGTCCTGCGAAAGCCGGTCCCGGAAGTCGTTGAAGTAGTCCACCAGCGCCGCGCGATACGCCTTGCGGCTGTCCAGATCGCCCAGGGTGTTCAGCTCCAGCGTGATGGCGTCCGACAACCCGATATCCGCCAGGAACTGCTGCGCCAGCGCGATGATCTCGACGTCGCCCAGCGGCTGCGCGACGCCCAGCAGCTCGATGTCGACCTGGTGGAACTGGCGCAGGCGGCCTTTCTGGGGGCGCTCGTGGCGGAACATCGGGCCGGTGTAGAAAACCTTCACCGGCACCTGCTGCTGCAGGCCGTTGGAGATGAAGGCGCGCGCCACGCCCGCCGTCGCCTCCGGGCGCAGGGTGACGGAGTCGCCTTCCTCGCGCACCGGGAAGGTGTACATCTCCTTGGTCACCACGTCCGAGGTCTCGCCCAGGGTGCGGCGGAAGATGTCGGTGAACTCGAACACCGGGGTGGCCATCTCGTGATAGCCGTACTGCGCCGCGACGCGCCGGGCCGTATCCACGACGGCGCGGTGGCGGCGCATCCCCTCGGGCAGGATGTCGCGGGTGCCCCGGACCGGCTGCAGGTTCTTCACGCGGCGGCTCCCGGCGGGCTCGGAGTCAAGCGGAGGCACGGGCGGGCGCCTCCGCTTCTTCCTGTGGGTCCTGGGCAGCGACCTCCTCGGCGGCCTTCTTCGCCTCGATCTCGGCCGCCTTGGCCTCGACCTGCCTGACCAGGTGATCCACGATGTCCTCGTCCTTCAGGCGGTGGTGCGGCTGGCCGGCGATGTAGACCTGGTGCGTGCCGCGCCCGCCGCCGGTGAAGCCGACGTCGGTCATCAGCGCCTCGCCCGGACCGTTCACCACGCAGCCGATGACCGAGACCGTCATCGGCGTGGAGATGTGCTCCAGCCGCTCCTCCAGCACGCGCACGGTCTCGATGACGTCGAATTGCTGGCGCGCGCAGGAGGGGCAGGAGATGACGTTCACGCCGCGATGACGCAGGCCCAGCGACTTCAGGATGTCGAAGCCGACCTTGACCTCCTCCACCGGGTCGGTGGACAGCGAAACGCGGATCGTGTCGCCGATGCCGGCCCACAGCAGGTTGCCCAGGCCGATGGCCGACTTGATGGTGCCGCTGCGCAGGCCGCCGGCCTCGGTGATGCCCAGGTGCAGCGGATAGTCGCAGACCTCCGCGAGCTGCATGTAGGCGGCGACGGCCAGGAAGACGTCGGAGGCCTTGCAGGAGATCTTGAACTCCCGGAAATCCTCGTCCTCCAGGATCTTCATATGCTCCTGCGCGCTCTCCACCATCGCCTCGGGACAGGGCTCGCCGTACCGCTCCAGCAGGTGGCGCTCCAGCGAGCCGGCGTTGACGCCGATGCGCATCGAGCAGCCGTGGTCCTTCGCCGCCTTCACCACCTCCTTGACGCGCTCGCGCGAGCCGATGTTGCCGGGATTGATGCGCAGGCAGGCCGCGCCGGCCTCCGCCGCCTCGATGGCGCGCCTGTAGTGGAAGTGGATGTCGGCGACGATCGGCACCTTGACCGCGCGCACGATCTGCCGCAGCGCCTGGGTCGACTCCACGCTGGGGCAGGAAACGCGGACGATGTCGGCCCCGGCGTCCTCCAGGCGCTGGATCTGCTCGATCGTGCCCTTGACGTCCTCGACGGCCGTGTTGGTCATCGACTGCACGGTGATGGGCGCGTCACCGCCGACCTTGACGTCGCCGACGCGGATCTGCCGCGAGGGCCGGCGGTGGATGTCGCGATACGGGCGGACACTCATGACGTGGCTCTCTGCCGAATGACGGGGCGCAGTCTTCGCAGCTGCGCACGAACTCCTATACCGAGCGGCGCTCCGCGAGCAACCGCCGTGAGATGACACCCTTGTAACATGGCCGCCGGGCAGGTCGAAAACCAGGGACCAGCTATCCGGAAAACCGGGCGAAAGCTCGGCCGACGCCGGATCGACCGCCCGGCGCCTAGCCGGCCAGCGCCCTTGCCAGGCCGAAGCCGACGGCCACGATCCCGGCGTTCACCGCCAGGACGGCGGTCACGATCTGAATCAGCGTGGGCGTCTTGGCCGACATCTCGGACACCTGCCCTTCCAGCCGGCTGACGCGTGTATTGAGGTCCTTGATCTCGATCTGGATCTGGCGCACCGACTCTTGCATCCGATCGAGCGCCGGCTCCAATCGACGCAGAATCTCCAGGGTCTCATCCTCGTTACGACGCGCCGGATCCGCCATTGACTCCGTTCCTCCTCCTGAGAATTCAGTTTAGCGTGCCGGAGCCTTTTTAGCACGGCCTCCCGGGATGTCGAAATCCAGGGACCGCCAAACCCGGCCTACCGCAGGCTCTCGGGGTCGAGGCTGATGTTGCGGCGGACCTCGCCGCTGTCGCCCAGCGAGCCGGTGGAACGCCCGTCCACCAGCACCTCCAGGCCGCCGGCGTTGCCCGTGTGCAGCACGAGGCCCGTCTCGTTGGGGACGCGATAGACGTCGCCGGCATGCAGCACCCGGGTCAACAGCAGGCTGTCGCCCGGCCCGCGCACCTGCACCCAGCTATCCTGCAGCGCCCGCAGCAGCACGCGGGAATCCGTGTTGTTGCCGCCAAAGACGCGCTCGGCCTGCTCCAGCACCGCCACCTGCGGCGGCGACGCCCCCGCCACGATGTCGTCGCCCGACTCGGTCGCCGCGGCTGGGGCGTCGATCTCCGGGATCGCCGGCGGACCGTCCTCGCCGCTCTCGGCGAGTGTGCCACCCGCCCCGCCAGCCTCGGCCGTCCCCGCCCCGGTCGGCGGATCGGTGTCGGTGGATGGCTCGGGGACAGTCGCCACCGACTCCGGCCCCCCGGTATCCGCCGCTGGCTCGGTCACGGGTGCCGCTTGCGCCTCGGTCGCGTCGCCGCGATCACGCGTCATGGCCTGGGATGTCGCCGGTGCGGGCGCGGGTTCGTCCTCGCCCTCGATCCGCGGCACCGCCGGCAGCGCCTCGTCCGCCTCGGTTTCTGTCGCCGCCTCGGTCGGTCCTGTGGCCGCGCCGCCGGACCGGGCGTCCCCGGTCGCCGATGCCCGCGGTTCGCCCGCGCCGCCCGACGCATCCCCGCGGGCATCCAGGGGAGCGTCAGCGGACGCCGCGCTCTCGCGCCCTGCGTCCAAGGACCCGCCCCCCTCCCCCGTCTCCGGATCCGCGCCCGGCTGACTCGGAGCAGCGCGCGTCGCGACCTCGGCCTCGCCGGTGGTCGGAGCCCCAAGCTCCGGCCCGGCGCCCTCGACCTCGCCCTCCGCGACCGATGTCGGCTCTTCATCGCCGACGAGTTCCTTCAGTCGATCCGGCACCGCCGGCACCAGATCGGAGACCGAGCGGCCGTGGCTGGTCATGTAGTACCAGCCGCCGTAAGCCGCCGCGATCAGCACCAGCGACACCAGCAGCACCGCGCCGCCCGGCACCTTGCCCTCGTTCACCGGCTTGGGGAAGTGCAGCTCCTGGGCGCTGTCGATGCCGGCGACCTCGTCCTTGAAGCGCCGGACCACTTCCTGCTCGTCAAGGTCCAGATAGTTGGCGTAGCTGCGCACGAAGCCCACGGCGTAGGTGGCGCCGGGCAGATCGTCGTAGCGGCCCCGCTCGATCGCCTCGAGATAGGCCAGCCGGATGCGCAGAATCTGCGCCACCGTGGGGAGGTCATAGCCGTGGTGCTCACGCGCCTGGCGCAGTACCCGTCCGACACTATCCCGCGGCGCCTGGCCGCCGGCGGCGAGTCGCGGCTCGCCGCCGGCTTCCCAGGACCCTTCGTGCCACTGCCTGTTTTCGTCGGCCATGCAAGCTGTCTTGGTCGTGGTTGCAATGCGCCTGTGACGGCACGCGCGTCAAACTCGGTCGAAGCGTGGAAAACGGTCGTGGACCGAAGCGGCCCGCCGGGTCGCGCCACGTCGTCCGGCCATGCGCCGGAAACGCCTCACTGCCGCGCCCACCCGGAAAGTTCGGGCTTAGACGGTCTTGTAGCAGACGATCGACATCCGCCGCAAACGGTTCGACACCCCTCGATGGCGACATTGGCGGGCGTTTCTAGATGGCAACGCCGTGATCGAGCGCGAAGCCGCGCAGGCACTCACGCAGACTATGATGGCCGCCGACCGCCCGGTGGCGCAAGAGGTCTTCGACTCCGGCAAGCTCCAGCGTCCGGATCATGGAGCGCACGGCCGGCACCGCGCGCGGCGCCATCGACAGCGTGCGCACGCCGCAGCCCAGCAGCAGCATGGCCTCCAGCGGATGTCCCGCCATCTCGCCGCAGACCGAGACCTCGACCCCGGCCGCCCGGGCGCGCCGGGCCAGGTCGCCCAGCGCCGCCGCCACCGCTGGCGACAGCGGGTCGTAGCGCCGCGCCAGGCGCGGATTGCCGCGGTCGCTGGCGAAGAGGAACTGCATCAGATCGTTGCTGCCCAGCGCCAGGAAGTCGATCTGCCGGAAGAGCTGCGGAAGCTGCCAGAGCAGCGCCGGCACCTCCAGCATCACCCCCACGCGCAGCGCGGCGGGAAGCGTGCCGCCGGCGGCCCGCTGACGTGCCAGCTCCAGATCGACCAGCTCGCGCGCCGCCGCCACTTCCGCGACCTCGCTGACCATCGGGAACATCACGCGCAGCTCGCGACCGGCCGCCGCCCGGATCAGGGCGCGAAGCTGCTGGCGCAGGATGGCCGGGCGGTCCAGGCCGACCCGCAGGCCGCGCCAGCCCATCGCCGGGTTCTCGTCGTCGCCGCCGCCGCGCCAGTAGGGCAGCACCTTGTCGCCGCCGACGTCGAGGGTACGGAAGACCACGGGCTTGTCCCCGGTGTGCGCCAGCACGCGCTCGTAGAGACGGGTCTGGGCGCCGACGTCGGGGAAGTCCCGACGGACCATGAACGGCACCTCTGTGCGATACAGTCCGATGCCGTCGGCGCCGCTCTCCTCGAGCTGCGGCAGGTCGACCAGCAGGCCGGCGTTGATCATCAGCTTGACGCGCACGCCGTCGCGGCTCACCGGCGGCAGGTCGCGGTCGGCGGCGAACAGCGCCGCGCGGCGGGCGCGCAGGGCCATGCTCTCGGCAAAGCTCTCGCTCACCCCCTCGCCCGGACGCAGCAGGAACTGCCCGGTGTCGCCGTCGACCAGCGCCTCGTCGCCCGGTCGCGCCTCCTTCAGCACCCCGCGGCAGCGCCCCAGCACCGGAATGTCCAGGGCGCGGGCCACGATCGCCACATGCGCCGTGGCCGAGCCCTCCTCCAGCACCACCGCGCGCAGCTTGGCCCGGTCGTAGTCCAGCAACTCGGCCGGCCCCAGGTTGCGGGCGACCAGGATGACGTCGTCGGGCAGTTCCTCGGTCTCGGCGCTGCCCTTCGCGCCCAAGAGATGGTGCAACAGGCGGTTGGTCAGGTCGTCCAGATCCGACAGCCGCTCGCGCAGGTAAGGATCCGTGACCTGGCTCATGCGCGCGCGGGTGTCGTTCTGCACCTTCTGCACCGCCGCCGCCGCCGTCAGGCCGCCGCGCACGGCCTCGCGGATGCGGTTCAGCCAGCCGTGGTCCTCCG
This sequence comes from uncultured Rhodovibrionaceae bacterium, assembly GCA_964561005.1. Classification (GTDB taxonomy): domain Bacteria; phylum Pseudomonadota; class Alphaproteobacteria; order Kiloniellales; family Rhodovibrionaceae; genus CAZLNO01. The sequence continues at coordinate 30,557 of CAZLNO010000002.1, forward strand.
CGAACATGCGATAGCTGGCCAGCACTTCCTCGTGCTCGCTGCCCCGGCCGTGGGCGTAGGCGTCGCGGAACAGCCTGTCCAGGGAGGCGTGCATTTCGCGCACCGCCGCATCGAGGCCGTCCAGTTCGGCCTGCGGGTCCTCGGCAACGGTCTGGCGAATGACGATGCCGCGCTGGTGCGGCACCACCCGGCCCATCGCCAGGCCCTCGTTGAGCACGATGGCGCGCAGGCGCACGGGGTTCAGGGCTGCGGTCTGGGCGACGCGCGCCTCGGTGGGGGCCACCAGCTCGCCGCCGGCCACCAGCTCCGCCAGCAGCATGGCGACGGTCTCCAGCGCCTCCAGCTCCTCCTCGGCGTAGTCGCGCGGCGTGACGTTCTGCACCACCAGCACGCCCAGCACGCGGCCGTCGCGCAGGATCGGCACGCCCATCAGCGACTGGTAGATCTCCTCCCCGGTCTCCGGGCGGTAGGCGAAGTCGGGGTGGCGCTGGGCGTCGGCCAGCCGCAGGGCGCGGGCGGTGAGCGCGATGCGCCCCACCAGGCCCTCGCCCAGGCGCAGGCGGGTGTGGTGCACCGCCTCGGGCTTCAGGCCCTTGGTCGCGAAGAGTTCCAGGACCTCGCCGGCGCGCAGCACATAGACCGAGCAGACCTCCGCGACCATGTCCTGCGCGATCAGCGTGACGATGCGGTCCAGGCGCTCCTGCGCCGTGCCGCCGCCCTTCATGATGTCGCGCAGCAGCCGCAAGAGCCGGCGCGGACCGGTCCAGCCGCTCACCTGTTGAACCGTCATGGGCGTTCGGCACCCTCCGAGAGCGGGCACCGCCCCTATTCGGCGTCGAGACCGTAGGCGGTGTGCAGACTGCGCAGGGCGAGCTCCAGGTACTCCTCGGCGATCAGGACGCTGACCTTGATCTCGGAGGTGGAGATCACCTGGATGTTGATCCCCTTGTCGGACAGCGCCCGGAACATGGCCTGGGCGATGCCGGCGTGGCTGCGCATGCCGACCCCGATGACCGAGACCTTGACCACGTTCTTGTCCGGCCGCAGCTCCTGAAAGCCCAGCGCCTCGCGCTGGCTCTCCAGCACCTTCATGGCGCGGTCGAAGTCGGCCTTGGTCACGGTAAAGGTGAGGTCGGTCTCGCCGCCGGACGGCGAGACGTTCTGCACGATCATGTCGACGTTGATGTGCTCGTCGGCGAGGGGGCCGAAGATGCCCGCCGCCGCCCCCGGCTTGTCGGGCACGCGGGTCAGGGTGATCTTGGCCTCGTCGCGGCTGTAGGCGATTCCGCTGACGACCTGCTGTTCCACGATCTCGTCCTCGTCTACCACCAGTGTGCCCGGAAGGTCCTCGAAGCTGGAGCGCACCTGCACGCGCACGCCGTGCTTCATGGCCATCTCGACCGCGCGGGTCTGCAGGACCTTGGCGCCCTGCGAGGCCATCTCCAGCATCTCCTCGTAGGTGATCTTATCGAGCTTGTGCGCCCGCGCAACGACGCGGGGGTCGGTGGTGTAGACCCCGTCCACGTCGGTGTAGATGTCGCAGCGGTCGGCGCCCAGCGCGGCGGCGATGGCCACCGCCGAGGTATCCGAGCCACCGCGGCCAAGCGTGGCGACGCGGTTGTCCGGCGCCAGGCCCTGGAAGCCGGCGAAGACCGCCACCTGACCCTCACCCATGCGACGGATGATCTCCGCGCCCTCGATCTCCCGGATGCGGGCGCTGCCATGCGCGCCATCGGTGCGGATCGGCACCTGCCAGCCCAGCCACGACCGCGCCGGGACGCCCAGCTCCTGCAGCGCGATCGCCATCAGGCCGACGGTGACCTGCTCGCCGGCGGAGACCACGGTGTCGTACTCGCGCAGGTCGAACAGCCGCGCGGTGTCCTGCACGTAGCCCGCCAGCTCGTTGGTGACCCCGGCCATGGCCGAGACGACGACACCCACCTCGTTGCCGGCGTCGACCTCCGCCTTCACCTTCTCGGCGGCCTTCTTGATGCGGTCCACGTTGGCGACGCTGGTGCCGCCAAACTTCATCGCGATGCGGGCCATGCGCGCTCCTGGCCAGCGGTCCTGATTGCGGAAACTGTCGGGAAGGGGCCCGCGAAGCCGCGGCGATATCCCGGACGGCCGCTTGCCCGGCCGCGTGGCATTATCCATACTCTTTCGCGCGCCGCCGCGCAACATAGCCGGTGTCTCCGGCGCACAGCAAGGAGGTCGGGGAGGCATGTCACGCGAGCAGTCCGAGGCGGGCGCCACCGTCGATTCGCGCGAGATCGGCAAGTTCGCCGCGATGGCGGAGCGCTGGTGGGACCCCGAGGGCGAGATGAAGCCGCTGCACGCCCTCAACCCCACGCGCATCGCCTATCTGCGCGAGCGCCTGACGGCGCACTTCGGGCGGGATGCCCGGACGACCATGACGCCGCTCGAAGACCTGCGCATCCTGGACGCGGGCTGCGGCGGCGGCCTGCTGACGGAGCCGCTGGCCCGCCTGGGCGCGCAGGTGACCGGCCTGGACGCCGGCGCCGAGACGATCAAGGCCGCCCAGGCCCACGCCGAGCGCCAGGGCCTGGCGCTCGACTACCGTTGCACCACGGTCGAGGCCCTGGCCGAAACCGAGCCGCCCTTTGATGCCGTGCTGGCGATGGAGGTGGTGGAGCATGTCGCCGACCTGCGCGGCTTCCTGGGGGCCTGCGGCCGACTGGTGCGGCCCGGCGGGGTCTGCGTGGTGGCCACCATTAACCGCACCGCCAAGTCGCTGCTGCTGGCCAAGGTCGGCGCGGAGTACGTGCTGGGCTGGCTGCCGCGCGGCACGCACGACTGGCGCCGCTTCGTCCGCCCCTCGGAGGTCGCCGCCGAGCTGCGCCCCGAAGGCCTGCGGGTGCGCGAGGTGATCGGAGTCGCTTACGATCCGCTGCGCGCCCGCTGGACGCTCTCGCGCGACGTCGACGTGAACTATATGCTGCTGGCGGAGAAGAGGCCGAGTCATCACGACGGATCGCCCGGCTAGACTCGGTCGGGGCGCATGACGATCGAGGCCTTGGGTCGATGCCGCACACGCTCGAACGCGAACTTCAAACCCTTGTCGGCCTCTGGCGGGAGATTCGGGCGCCGGAGCTGCGGGTGCCGGAGCGCGCCGCCTTCGATCCGATGCGCCTGCGTGGATTGCTCCCCCATGTCCATCTCCTGGAGTTCCACGGCCCCGAGCACCTGATCTATCGCCTTTCGGGCACCGCCGAGGTGCAGCGCCTGGGCGAGGACCCGAAGGGCAAGGACTACTTCGCGCTGGTCGACGCGCCGGCGGCGGCCTACCTCCGGGCGCGATTTCACGAACTGCTGTTCCACCCCGCCGGCGTGCTGGTCACCACGCTGGAGACCTACGCCGACGGCACCCACACGCCGACGCGCTTCATCGCCCTGCCGCTGCGAAACTATTCGGAAAGGCGGGATTTCGTCATTTCCCTGGTCGCCGTGTCCGGCCAGCGGGACTTCGGGCGGCATCCTCTCCTGGAGCCGGCCCAGCGCGCCTGGAGCGACCACATCTGCACCGTGGAGACCTGGGATCTCGGCTTCGGCCGTCCCGACATCCCGCCCTATCGCCGGCACGAGGACGCGGCGGCATCCGGCCCCGGTCCCGAGGCATGAGCGGGGTTCCGCCCCCCCGACGACGCCTCAGCGTCCGGGCGGCCGCGCCTCCCGGTGGCCCGTCGGTCGGGCGGCCTCGGCGAAGATGGAGCGGCCGTCGGGCGTGAGCTGGTCGCGCCGGGCGAGGTCCCCGGCGATCCACCGCATGAGGCCGTCGTAGACCTTTTCCTGCTGGCTGTGCCAGACCAGCTCCAGCGCCTTGCGGCCCAGCCAGGAGCTGGCGATCTGGCGGATCGCGGCTTTCGAGACCGCCAGACCGCGCGTGCGGATGCCGGCATCGAGGCGCTGGAGGTCGTCGGCGCCAAGTTGCGGCCACGCTGCGGGCGGCGGGACGTCCGTGGTCGCCGGTTCGCCCATCAGCGGCAGGATGCGCAGGTAGCTCGTCCCGTCGGAGTCGGTGATGCGCTGCCCCTTGCGCGCGGCTTCCCAGGCGTAGCCCGTCTTGACGATCGGATTCGGGTTGTCGGCGCCGTCGATCCTTTCCGGCAGGGCGAAGTGCTCGCGCAGGAACCGCTGGCAGTTGCGCCGGCCAAGCTGGAAGTCGTGCGCGCGGAAACGCTCGTCGAGGAAGCCGCCGAAGTGACCTAGCCCGCCGCTGGCGAGCGGGAAGCCCTGCAGCTCTCCCTCGACCCGTCGAGTCGGCGCGATCATCCAGCGGCTGTAGATGTCCTCCCGGTCGGCCAGCACCAGTTCGTCCGGCTTGAACAGCGCCTGCTGCTTCAGCGCGCCGAACAGCCGCGCCACCACGCTGGGCAGCGCCGGATCGACCTCGTAGGGGTCGTGCCAGGCGGCGACGTTGGGGAAGGGATCGATCAGAATGACCCCGCGGTTGGCCTTCGCCGGCGAGCGGGCATTGCGCTCCGCCCCGGCCGGCGCCGGCTCGCCGCCGTCGCGCAGGCCGGCGAGGACCCGGCGGGCGTACTCCAGGGGCTCGTTGTTCATCACGCCGCCGTCGACGCAGAGGAAGCGGTAGACGTAATCGTCGCCCACCTCGGCGGCGTTGCTGGGCGGAATCGCGCGGTAGCCGTTGCAGCGGCCGTCCGGGTTCTCCGGATCGTCCGGCGCCAGCGGAATGCGCCATTGCCACTTGCCATAGTCGCCGTAGGGACGCTGGAGCTCGCGCGGGCTCAGCCCCACCGGAAAGGCGCCGGTCGCCAGCGCGGCGTCGCGCAGCAGGCGCCAGTTGGCCGTCCGGTAGTCGCCCGGATCGAGGGCCCGGATGCCCGCCTTCTCCGCCGCCTCGCGCCGGCCGGCGTCGTGGCTGACGGCGAAGTGCATGACGTCCTCGTGCGCCAGCATGCCGTGCCCGTGCCGCGACGCGCCGGCCAGGGACAGGCTGTAGGGCACGCCGCGCAGATTGGCGACGCCGAGAATCAGGTCCAGCCGGTCGGCCACGTAGGGACGCTTGCGGCCGGTCGGCGCGACCTCGATGGCGCGCGCGGCGATGGCGTCCAGCGGCGTGCTGTCGAGCAGCGAGACCACCCTGGAATCGCGCTCCGCCAGGTCCCGCGTGCCCAGCAGCGCCGCGATGTCGATGGCCTTGACCCAGGGCTGGAACAGCGGGTTGCTCGCCGCGTCCGGGTCCGCCGGGTCGCGCACGGGCTGGAAGCTGCCGCCCAGCGCCGCCGCCAGGATGCCCGAGGTCATGCCGCCGGCCGAGGCGCCGGCCAGCACGCGCAGGGTCACGTCGTGCGTCGGACAGTCCGGATCGCCCCGGTCCTTGGCGGCGGCGAAGGCCTCCAGCGCCTCGATCAGGAAGTCGACCACCCCGGCGGTGTAGGCGCCGGCCGACACGGCCCCGGCCATCACCAGGCCGAGTTCATACTTTGGTGCGCTTTCGGCCATGATCCCCCCGAACGAACATGGCATAAAGGCCACGTCCTCAAGTCTGCCGCATTCGGGGTTCGTTAACCATGATGTCCGTGTGCAGGACCCGCTCATGACCCGTGAGGCGCCGTCGCCCTGGGTGGAACGTTTCGCCCCGTGGATACCGGCGGGCGGGGCGGTGCTCGACCTGGCCTGCGGGTCGGGACGCCACACCGCCTTCCTGCTGGCGCGCGGGCACCCGGTGGCGGCGGTGGACCGCGACCTCTCGGGTCTGGCCGAGCTGCAAGACGACCCGCGGCTGGAGGCGGTCCTGGCGGACCTGGAGGACGGCCGGCCCTTCCCCCTGGCGGGGCGGCGCTTCGCGGGCGTGGTGGTGACCAACTACCTGTATCGCCCGGTCCTGCCCGACATCGTGGATGCGGTCGCGCCCGGCGGCGTGCTGATCTACGAGACCTTCTCGGTGGACAACGCCGCCTTCGGCAAGCCCCGCAACCCGGCCTTCCTGCTGCGCCCCGGCGAGCTGCTGGAGGCCGTGCGCGGCCGGCTGCGGGTGCGGGCCTACGAGGACATCACCGTGACCGAGCCGCGTCCGGCCGCCGTCCAGCGCATCTGCGCCGAGCGCGAGGCGGACTCAGGCGGGTGACGCCGCCGCCGGCTGTTCCGGCGCGGCGAAGGCGCGGTCGTGCCGCAGCGACGGGACCCACCCTCGCGCCTGCACCACCTTGTCGAGGTCGATCTCCGCCGTCACCACGCCCGGAGTCTCCCCGGCGTCGGCCAGCACCTCGCCCCAGGGCGCGACGATCAGGGAGTGGCCGTAGGTCTTTCGCCCCTCGGCGTGCGTCCCGCACTGCGCGGGCGCGAGGACGAAGCAGCCGGTCTCGATGGCGCGGGCGCGCAGCAGCACGTGCCAGTGCGCCTGCCCGGTGAACTGCGTGAAGGCCGCGGGCACCGTCAGCATCCGTGCACCGGCCTGCGCCAGGGCCCGATAGAGCGCGGGGAAGCGCAGGTCGTAGCAGATCGTCAACCCTGCCCGGCCCCAGGGCAGCTCGGCCAGCACGGCGCGCTCGCCGGGGCGGAAGGTCGCCGACTCGCGGTAGGTCTGGCCGTCCGGCACGTTGACGTCGAACATGTGGATCTTGTCGTAGCGCGCCTTGACCTGCCCGTCCGGACCGAAGAGGAAGGAGCGGTTGGCCAGGCGCTCGCCGCCCTCGACCCGCACCGCCGTCGAGCCCAGCAGCAGCCAGATGCCCAGGTCCCGCGCCAGTTCCGCGAACACCGGAAGCGCCGGGTGGTCCGCCTCCTCGGGCACCTTGGCGCGCAGGGCGGCGTGGTCCGGCTCCAGGATCGCGGTGTTCTCCGGCGTCACGACGAAGCGCGCGCCCTGCCCCCGCGCCGCGCGGATCAGTTCGGCCGCCGTCTCCAGGTTCGGCGCGAAATCCCGCTGCGAGGTGAGCTGGACCAGGCCGGCCGTGAAGGTCGTCATGTCGCCGCTTCCTTCAGCATCGCGTCGAGCCGCCCCTCGCGCTCCAGGGCATAGAGCTCGTCGCAGCCGCCGACGTGGTGGCCGTTGATGAAAATCTGCGGCACGGTGCGCTTGCCGTTGGCCCGCTCGATCATCTCCTTCTTGCGGCCGGGGTGGGTCAGCACGTCGATCTCCTCCCACTCGACCCCCTTCTGCTTGAGAAGCTGCTTGGCGCGGTAGCAAAAGCCGCAGAGGAAGCTGGAGTACATCGTCACCTGGGCCATTCCGAACTCCTTGTCGTGGTGTCTTGCAGGGCTCGCCTTTCCAATCGCCATATGGGAAGCCGACGGCGCGGTTTCATCTGTCCGCCCCGGCCCTCGGGCGCACCACCCGCGCCAGGGTCAGCGCGTCCACCCCGGCCGCGCCGGCGCGCCGCAGCACGCGCGCGCAGCCCTCCAGCGTCGCGCCCGTGGTCAGCACGTCGTCGACCAGCAGCACGCGCCGGCCCTCGATCCGCCTCGCCCGGCGCGGCGGCACGGCAAAGGCGCCGGCGACGTTGCGCCGCCGGGCGGCCGAGGTCTTGTTGCCTTGCGAGGGCGTGTTGCGGCGGCGGACCAGCACGTCGGGCGCGACCGGCGTGCCGCTGTGCCGGCCCAGCGCGTTGGCCAGCAGCGCCGCCTGGTTGTAGCGCCGGCGCAGCAGCCGCCAGCGGTGCAGCGGCACCGGCACGATGACCTCGGCCTCGGCCAGGAGGTCGGGCGCCGCGCGCGCCATCCAGGCGGCGAAGGCCGGCGCGGCCTCGGTGCGGTCGGCGTGCTTGAACGCCAGGAGCAGGTCGCGGCTGCCGGCATCGTAGGCCATGACCGAGCGGCCCCGGTCGTAGGCCGGCGGCCGGGCGTGGCAGGCGCCGCAGAGCGATTCGGGGCCTGGGTCCAGCTCGAAGGGAAAGCCGCACTGACGGCACAGCGGCGGCGCCAGGAAGTCCACCTGCTCCCAGCAGGCCGCGCAGAGCGTCCCCGGCCGGTCCACGCTCGCCCCGCAGCCCAGACACCGCGGCGGCAGCACGGCGTTGAGGAGGAAGGTGGTGAGCGCTGTTGGCTTTATCGGGTTTCCTGCCGCCACGGCCCGAAGCGCCCCTGAATTCGTGTCAACCGCGGTTGCGGGATGCGGCCCCTGTCCGCGGCCCGAACATCCTGCAGGCGGCGGGAGGGCGAAAACGTTCGGGGCGCGGACGGGAGCCCGCGTCCCGCGATAAGAAAGGCCCTGAGCGAGGCACCGCCCAGGGCCGTCTCTCCAGGGCCGTCTCTATAGTGGGCCTCATGGGATAATGGAGGAGGCCCGCTGGATCTGAACCTGCGTATACGCATGACGCGAATTTCTGTCAAGCGCTTCCCGCAGGTGCAACAGCCCTGCCGCGAGACGATAGTCGTTCATGCACGCGAAAGCAGGCTGGTCCGGGAAATCCCGCCATTGCCGCGCCCCCCGCCCATCCCATATAGCCAGGCCATGACCGACACCGCCGACACCCAGGCCGTCTTCGACCGCGCTGCCGTCCGGCGGCACCGCGAGCGCGTGGCCGCCACGCTGGCCGACTACGACTTCCTGTTGCGCGAGGTGGCCGAGCGGCTGGCCGACCGGCTGGACGACGTGAAGCGGAGCTTTCCGCTGGCGCTGGACCTGGGTTGCCACGACGGCACGCTGGCGACGACGCTCGCCGGGCGCGGCGGCATCGAGACGCTGGTGCAGGCCGACATCGCTGAAGACATGGCACGGCGCGCCCGCGATGCGGACGGCCCCCTCGCCCACCGCCCCACCCTGGTGGCGGACGAGGAGCTGCTGCCGTTCAGCGAGCGCAGCTTCGACCTCGTGCTCAGCCTGATGAGCCTGCACTGGGTCAACGACCTGCCGGGGGCGTTGCTGCAGATCAACCACGCGCTGAAACCCGACGGGCTGTTCCTCGCCGCGCTGCCGGGCGGCGAGACGCTTTACGAGCTGCGGCAGTCGCTGCTGATGGCGGAGAGCGAGCTGGAGGGCGGCGCCGGCCCGCGCGTCTCGCCCTTTGCCCAGATCCAGGACGCCGCCGGCCTGCTGCAGCGTGTCGGCTTCGCCCTGCCCGTCTGCGACGTGGACACGATCACCGTGCGCTATCCCAATGCCCTGAAGCTGATGGACGATCTGCGCGGCATGGGGGAGAGCAACGCCGTCCGCGCGCGGCGCAAGGGCTGGTCGCGGCGCGAGACGCTGCTGCACGCCGCCGAGATCTACCAGGAGACCTTCGGCGACGACGAGGGGGGCATCCCCGCGACCTTCCAGATCATCTTCCTGACCGCCTGGCGCCCCGACGCCAGCCAGCCCCAGCCGCTGCGTCCCGGCAGCGCGGAGGCCCGCCTCGCCGAGGCGCTGGGCACCGAGGAGGTTCGCACCGGCGTGAAGACGGCCCCGCCCCGGCCGAACGGCGGCCCGGACCCGAACCCCGGAGACAGTTAGCGCTTCACGCCCGCGCGCCCCGCGTGGGCCGCGCCATCGCCCGGCCGGTCCGGCGCGCCCGGCTCCACGGTGCCGTGCCCGGCGGCGGCATGACCCTCCGGCGTCGCGGCCTCACGAAAATAGCTCAGGACATAGACACGCACGCTGGCGGTCAGCGTGTGCTCCCGGCAAGTCGTTGCAGCCCGCTCGCAGATCTTGCCGATGCCCACGCCCTCGCGGGTGGCGATCTCGTCCAGGGCGTCCCAGACCGCCCGCTCCAGGCGAAGGCTGGTGCGGTGGCCGCGCACGACGACATTGCGGCTGACGAGGGAACTCATGGCCGCACCTCCCAAGGGGGTTGCTGCGCAGCCGCCACGAACCGCGGCGCCCGCCGGCGCGTGCGCCTGCCGTCGTATGCGCTCCAGCCTGGCGCCGAAACCCCTACCCTCGCCCGTATCCGGGATTTCCGAGCCTCATCTGCCGAACCCAAGACGCTCCCTCTCATAACATCGTATGAGTTGCGCTTAACTGTATAAAGCAACCAGGGATGGTGGCGCAACCCTCGACCGGCACGCCTTGGGTCTTGGCCGGGCAAAGGCCACATAAAGGCCTCATCAGGATGGGGATGAAACCTGAGCGCGGCGGTGCTATATTGCCGCCGGAAAGATGGGGAGGAGCGATGAGCGAGCTGGTGGACCCCTTCGGGCGTGCGATCACCTATCTGCGGGTCTCGGTGACCGACCGCTGCGATTTCCGCTGTGTGTACTGCATGGCCGAGGACATGACCTTCCTGCCCAAGAAGGAGGTCTTGAGCCTGGAGGAGCTGGACCGGCTGTGCAGCGCCTTCGTCGACCTGGGCGTGCGCAAGCTGCGGCTGACCGGCGGCGAGCCGCTGGTGCGGCGGAACATCATGTGGCTGATCGAGCGTCTGAGCCGCCACCTGGGTTGCGGCGCGCTGGACGAGCTGACGCTGACCACGAACGCCAGCCAGCTTGCCAAGTACGCACAGCCGCTCGTGGATCTCGGCGTGCGGCGGGTCAACGTCTCCCTGGACACCCTCGACCCCGAGAAGTTCAAGGCGATCACCCGCTGGGGCCGCTACGACAAGGTGATGGCGGGCCTCGAAGCCGCGAAGCGGGCCGGCCTGGGCGTCAAGATCAACGCCGTGGCGCTGAAGGGCGTGAACGACGACGAGTTCGAGCGCATGATCGACTGGGCGCACGGCGAAGGCTGGGACATCACCTTCATCGAGGTGATGCCGATGGGCGACGTCGGCGAGACCCGCCTGGAGCAGTACCTGCCCCTGTCGATGCTGCGCGGGCAGCTTCAGCAGCGCTACACCCTGGTGGACCTGCCCGACGACACCGGCGGACCGGCGCGCTATGTCCGGGCGGAGGAGACCGGCGGGCGGATCGGCTTCATCACGCCGCTCACCCACAATTTCTGCGAAAGCTGCAACCGGGTGCGCCTGACCTGCACCGGCACGCTGTTCATGTGCCTGGGCCAGGAGGATTCGGCGGATTTGCGCACGCCGCTGCGGGCCAGCGACGACGACACGATGTTGCACGAGGCCATCCGCGAGGCGATCACGCGCAAGCCCAAGGGCCACGACTTCGTCATCGACCGCCGCCGCAACCGGGCCTCCGTCCCCCGCCACATGAGCGTCACCGGCGGCTGACCGCCGCGACCCGCCTCCGCCGTCGCGGCGTCGCCGGTCGCGGTGCGCGCTTGACCGCGTCCGGTTGCCGGAAGCGCTCAAGGCGTTTACCATCCGCGCCGATTTTGCAACGCACAATAAAACGACGGGGAGGCAGGGATGACGTTCACCACGCGCCCGGAGATCCGGGGCACGCATGGCGCCGTGGCCTCGACGCACTGGCTGGCATCGGCCGCCGGCATGGCGATCCTGGAAAAGGGCGGCAACGCCTTCGACGCCGCCGTGGCCACGGGCTTCGTACTGCAGGTGGTGGAACCGCACCTGAACGGCCCCGGCGGCGAGGTGCCGATCCTGCTCTGGGATTCCCGCGAGCGCCAGCCGAGCGTCATCTGCGGCCAGGGCGTGGCGCCGGAGCGGGCGACCATTGCCGCGTACCGCGGCCTGGGACTCAGCCTTGTGCCGGGGACCGGCCTGCTGGCCAGCGTGGTGCCAGGCGCTTTCGACGCCTGGATGGTGCTGCTGCGCGACCACGGCACGCTGCCCCTGCGCGAGGTGCTGGAACCGGCGATCGGCTACGCCAACGGCGGCTTTCCCCTGGTGCCGCGGATCAGTCACGCCATCGCCCACGTCGCCGACCTCTTCCGCGATGAATGGACCAGCTCCGCCGCCGTCTACCTGCCCGGCGACGGCGTGCCCGCGCCGGGCAGCCTGTTCAGCAATCCGCGCCTGGCGCAGACCTACCACCGCATCGTCGACGAGGCCGAACGGCGCGGCCGCGGCCGCGACGGCCAGATCGAGGCGGCGCGCCATTGCTGGGCCGAGGGCTTCGTCGCCGAGGCCATCGCCCGCTTCTGCCGCAGCCGCGAGGTCATGGACAGTACCGGCCATCGTCACGCCGGCATGCTGAGCGAGGACGACCTGGCGCGCTGGCGGGCCACCAAGGAGGCGCCGGCGACCGGCGACTATGCCGGGTTGACCGTCTGCAAGGGCGGCGTCTGGAGCCAGGGACCGGTGCTGCTGCAGCAACTGGCGCTGCTGAAGGGCTTCGACCTGGACGCGATGGACCCGCTCGGGCCCGATTTCGTGCATACCGTGGTGGAGTGCGCCAAGCTGGCGTTCGCCGACCGCGAGTCCTTCTACGGCGACCCCGCGTTCGTCCAGGTGCCGATGGACACCCTGCTGTCCGCGGACTATGCGGCCAGGCGCCGCGCCCTGGTGGGCGAGACGGCCTCGCGCGAGCTGCGGCCGGGCGATATCCCCGGCCACGGGGCGCCGCTGGACGACCTCTTGCGCACCGCGGCCGCCGCCGAGCCGGCCGCGACCGCGCTGGGCGGCGGCGAGCCGACGGTGCAGGACGGCCCGCCCCAGGACGCGGGGCCGGGCGATACCTGCCATCTCGACGTCGTGGACCGCCACGGCAACATCGTTTCCGCCACGCCCTCGGGCGGCTGGCTGCAATCCTCGCCGGTGATCCCGGAACTGGGCTTCTGCCTGAACACGCGGGCGCAGATGTTCTGGCTGGAGGAGGACCACCCCAACACCATCGCCCCGGGCAAGCGTCCACGCACCACGCTGTCCGCGAATCTGGCGCTCAAGGACGGCCAGCCGGTTCTGGCCTGGGGCACGCCCGGCGGCGACTACCAGGACCAGTGGTCGCTCACCTTCCTGCTGCGACACCTGCACCAGGGGATGAACCTGCAGGAGGCCATCGACGCCCCGATGTTCCAGACCGACCACATGCCGGCCTCCTTCCATCCCCGCGCCTGCCGTCCCGGCAGCCTGACCCTGGAGGACCGCTTCCCCCAGGCCACGACGGACGAACTGAAGCGGCGCGGCCATGAGGTCGAGGTGGTGGACGGCTGGTCGCTGGGCCGGCTGTCCGCCGTCGGCCGCGAGCCGGACGGCCAGATCAAGGCCGCCGCCAATCCCCGCTTCATGCAGGGCTACGCCATCGGGCGATAGGAGGCGACGGCCCGGAACCCTCATGGGGCAGGTATGATACCGCTCGACAAATGAAACCGTACATTTGGATGGCCTCATGCTTCGACAAGCTCAGCATGAGGTCCTCGTCCTGAGCTTGTCGAAGGACGAGTCCAATCAAACGTCGAGCGGTATGAGCCTGCCAAAGGGCGGTCCTGGCACGCTGAAGCGTGCCCTGCGATTCCGAGGTTCCGGACGGAAACCCGGGAGCCTTTGGCGGCCGGCGCGCGTTACTGTTCCGGCGCTTCGGGCAAGAGGCCCGCGCCGGCCGCCAGATGGCCGCTTCAGACAAACCGCGAGCCGCGACGCCATGCCGTCCGACCCGAAGGCGAACGACACGCGCGGCCAGGGTGCCGCCAACGCACCGACGCGGGCGACGACGGCCGGTCGGCCGGTCCCCCACCCCGGCCACTTCCCACCAGAGGTGCCGTGGCTGCTCCAGGCCAGCGGCCTCTACGCCGAGGGTCCAGGACCCGGCGACGACCGGCGGGAGGAGCTGCGCCTGGACGTCGACGGGCTGTACCCGCAGATGACGGCCAGCGGGACGATCCAGGACGGTTTCCGCGCACGACTGAACTGGATCGCCCGCCTGAACCCGGCCGGCCACAACGCCTGGACCGGCGAGATCTGGTACAAGGACGGCGACAGCACGATGCTGCCGCAGTCCGAGGTGACGATCCAGGCGGTCACCAGCTTCTTCACCCATCAGCGCAAGGCCACGGTGACCTTCACGGGCGGCGGCGCGGCGCGCACGCGGGAGCTGCCCTACGCCTCGGCCTACTTCCGCCCGGTCGAGTTCGAATACGACCACGAGGCCGGGGTGACGCCGGTCGTCGCCTACGACCCCGGCGCACACCCGAACCGACCGGCGACGTTGCCCGACGGCGAGCTGTCGATCGAGACCGTGTTCCACCGCGCCGGCTTCGACGCCCGGCGCAACGCGGCGGCGACGGAAATCGCGCACGAGGGGCCGGACCCGGATTCCACCTGGTCCGACGCCGAGATGCACGACGCGATGCAGAGCTACTGGTCGCGCTTCGCCGACGCCCCGCAGTGGGCGCTCTGGGTCCTCTTCGCCCGGCGGCACGACTGGGGTCCCTTCCTGGGCGGCCTGATGTTCGACAAGATCGGCCCGAACGAGCGCCAGGGCTCGGCGGTCTTCACCGACAGCTTCCTGGCCGAGCCGCCCGAAAGCGACCCGGCACCGGCCGCGTGGACACGGCGCATGACCTTCTGGGCGGCAGTGCACGAGATGGGGCACGCCTTCAACCTGGCGCACTCCTGGCAGAAGCACGGCGGCACGCCCTGGACCGGTCTCGCCCCCAACCCCGAGGCGCGCAGCTTCATGAACTACCCGCAGGAGGTCGAGGGCGGCCAGCGCGCCTTCTTCGCCGACTTCGCCTTCCGCTTCGCCGATCCGGAACTGGTGTTCCTGCGCCACGCGCCGGCGCGCTTCGTGCAGCAGGGCCACGCCGCCTGGTACGACGACCACGGTTTCCTTGGCGCCGCGGTCAGCCCGGAGCCCGGCTTCGCCCTGGAGCTGCGGGTCGACCGGGCGCCGCCGGTCTTCGAGTTCCTGGAGCCGGTGGTCCTGGAGCTGAAGCTGAGCAACGTCTCGGACGCCCCGAAGCTGGTGCCGGCCGATGTCCTGCGGCACGGCGAGGACATGACCGTCGTCGTCAAGCGCGACGGCCAGCCGGCGCGGCAATGGCGGCCCTTCGCGCACTATTGCAGCCGCGCCGAGACCGCCGTCCTCGACAAGGGCGCAAGCTGGACCGAAAGCCTCTTCGTCGGCGCCGGCCGCGACGGCTGGGCCCTGGCCGAGCCGGGGCTGTACACCGTGCAGGTCGCGCTGGCGCTGCATGGCGAGGACGTCGTCTCCGCCCCGCTGCGCCTGCGCGTGACGCCCCCGCCCGGCTTCGAGGCGGAGCTGGTGGCCCAGGACGTCTTCACCGACGACGCCGGGCGGGTGATGGCGCTGGACGGCTCGCGGGTGCTGGAGGCGGGCAACGACGCCTGGCGCGAACTGCTGGCCCGGCTGCCGGAGTCCAGGGCCGCCATCCACGCCCGCGTCTGCCTGGCCTTGCCGGACAAGCGCAACTACCGCGTCCTGCGCATCGACGCGGCGCGGGAGGCCGTCGCCCTCGACGGTCGCGCCGCCAGGGCCGCCTTCGCCGTGCGGCCGAAACAACCGGACAGCGCGCGGGCGGAACTCGACAAGGCGCTGCTGGAGGACCCCGAGGCCGCCGCCGTCACCCTGGGCCGGGAGGACTACACCTACTACGCCGCGAACTACGCCGCCTGGCTGAAGGCCAACGGCGACGCCAAGGCCGCGAAGACTGTGGCCGACAAGGCGAAAAAGGCGGCGAAGCGGGCGATTGCGTGACGTGGCCGGCGGGCTGAATTGCCGGCCGGGGTCCCTGGCCTATAGGCGGCAAGTTAAGGCGGGTTGCCGGTCGGGAGCTTGCTCCCGACCGGAACGTTTTTGGGAAACGTAAGGGGCGCGGGCAAGCCCACGCCCCGCGATGTGGCGCGCGCTGCACCCCCCTTAACAACGCTCCAGGGGCCGCGTCAGGCAGGTGGGGCCGCCCACGCCCCGGACCGAGATGTGCTCGCCCGGATAGGTCAGCACCTCGCAGCCGGCCTTCTCCAGACGCTCGCGGGTCAGCGGGCAGCCCTCCGCCATCACCACCTTGCGCGGGGCCAGCGCCAGCACGTTGCTGCCCTGGCGCTCGAACTCCTCGTCCGGCACCTCGACGAAGGTCACGTCGCGGTCCTTCAGCCAGCGGCGGAAGGGCACCGGCATCAGCGGCGCGTAGACCACCGCGAGATCGGCGTCCACCGGGCTGATCAGCGACATCAGGTGCAGGCACATCTCCGGCCCGCGGTAGTGCGGCAGTGGCACCGGCTCGACATGCACGGCCGGGCCCAGAAGCTGCTGAAGCTGCCGGATGCCCTCGCTGTTCGTCCGGTAGGCCTGGCCCACGGCGCAGGTCTGGCGGTCGAACCAGACCATGTCGCCGCCTTCCAGGTAGCCCGGCGGCTCGATCTCGCCCAACAGGGAATAGCCCGCCTCGCCCAGCGCGGCGGCGTTCAGCGCGGGCTCCTCGGCGCGGTAGGGCCGGGCCATGCGGCAGGCGACCAGCCCGCGCGGCGTGACCAGCGTGGCGTCGCGCGCATAGATCGCCGGCGCGGTCAGCCGCTCGTCGAAGGGCAGTTCCAGGACCTCGGCGCCGGCGCCGCGCAGGACCTCCAGAAAGCCCTCGTATTCCGCCACGGCGCGGTCATAGTCGGGCGCCGCCAGGAACTCCTGGGCCTGCCAGTTGCGGTCGAGATAGCGCTGGTCCCGGAAGTGCGCGCGCGGATGTCGCACCGCCACGCGGCGAAGCTGACCGTGCTCGTTCAAGCCGACCTCCTTGGCGCCTCGCGCCGCGCGATCGATCCAGGAATCGGGGCTCCTCGGCAATTCGACTACAGCCTATGACATAACGCCGCAAGCCTGCGAAGGGCTGCGGAGCGGCTCGCCAGGCGCGTCCGGCGCCCGCCGGCGATCGGCCATTGCCTGCCGCGCCGCCGGCGCTACCCTGCGCCGCCATGAATGCCGAGCCGACGACCACCGCCCCCGACACTCCAACGCAACCGCCGGGCCGGCACCGCCGCGTCTGGCGGCTGGCCTTTCCCATCGTCCTGTCGAACCTCTCGACGCCGCTGCTGGGCGCCGTCGACACCGGCGTGATGGGGCATCTGCCCGACGCCGCCTATGTGGGCGCGGTGGCCGTGGGGGCGATGATCTTCTCCTTCCTCTACTGGGGCTTCGGCTTCCTGCGCATGGGCACCACGGGGTTCACCGCGCAGGCCTTCGGGGCCGGCGACCGGGCGGAGCTGCGCGCCACGCTGGGCCGGCCGCTGCTGCTGGCGGTCGGGCTGGGCGCGCTGCTGATCGCCCTGCAATGGCCGATCCAGGCGCTGGCCTTTCATCTGGTGCACGCCGGCGACCAGGTGGAGGCCCTGGCGCGGCGGTACTACGCGGTGCGGATCTGGAGCGCGCCCTTCGCGCTGGTCAACTACGCGGTACTGGGCTGGCTGCTGGGCACGCAGCGGGCGCGGCTGGCGCTGCTGCTCCAGGTCACGCTGAACGGCGCGAACATCGCGCTGGACCTGCTGTTCGTGGTGGGCCTGGGCTGGACCGTCGAGGGCGTCGCGCTGGCCAGCGTGCTGGCGGAGATGCTGGCGGCGGCGCTGGGCCTGGCGCTCTGCGCGGCCATCCTGCGGCGCGAGGGCGGGCGCTGGTCCTGGGCGCGGATCGCCGAGCGCGCGCGTCTCGCGGCGCTGTTCCGGGTGAACCGCGACATCTTCCTGCGCACGCTGAGCCTGATCGCCGCCTTTGCCTACTTCACCGCCAAGGGCGCGGAGATGGGCGAGGTCCGCCTGGCCGCCAACGCCATCCTGATGCAGCTTCAGCAGTTCCTGTCCTTCGGCCTGGACGGCTTCGCCCACGCCGCCGAGATTCTGGTGGGCAGCGCCTTCGGCCGCCGCGACCGCCAGGCACTGCGCGACGCCGTGCGGGTCTCGACCCTGTGGGCGCTGGGGCTGGCGGCGGTCTACGCGCTGATCCTGGCGGGGCTGGGGCCGCTGATCCTCTCCGCCTTCACCAGTATCGAGACGGTGCGCGCGGCGGCGCTGACCTATCTGCCCTGGATGATCCTCTCGCCCTTCGTCAGCGTCTGGGCCTTCCAGCTCGACGGCATCTTCATCGGCGCCACCCGCACCACGCCGATGCGCAACGCCATGGTGGCCTCGCTGGCGATCTACCTGCTGGCGGTCTGGGTGCTGGTGCCCTGGCTGGGCAACCACGGGCTCTGGCTGGCGCTCATGGTCTTCCTGGCGGCCCGCGGCCTCACCCTGGGCGCCGCCTATCCCGCGCTGGCGCGGGCGGTGGAGAGGTAGGACGGGACGCCGCGTGGCCTACAACGGCGGAACGTCCCCCTCCGCCCAGGAAGCCTGAAGGGCCTCGGCGCGGCCGTCCAGGGTGCCCTCGGCGATGCCGGCGCGCAGTTCCGCCATCAGCTCCTGGTAGTAATGCAGGTTGTGCTGGGTCAGCAGCATGGGCCCCAGCATCTCCTCCGCCCGCACCAGATGGTGCAGGTAGGCGCGCGAGAAGGTCGTGCACACCGGGCAGCCGCAGTCGGCGTCGAGCGGCCGCGGATCGGCGCGGTGGCGGGCATTGCGGATGTTGACCGGGCCGCGGCCGGTGAAGGCCTGCGCCGTGCGGCCGGAGCGCGTGGGCAGCACGCAGTCGAACATGTCGATGCCGCGCCGCACCGCGCCCACGATGTCTTCCGGCCGGCCGACGCCCATCAGGTAGCGCGGCTTGCCCGCGGGCAGCGCTGGCACGGTCACCTCCAGCACGCGGAACATCTCCGCCTGCCCCTCGCCCACCGCCAGGCCGCCGACGGCATGGCCCGGCAGGTCCAGGTCCGCCAGCGCCCATGCCGACTCCCGGCGCAGGTCGTCGAACACCCCGCCCTGCACGATGCCGAACAGCGCATGGCCGGGGCGGTCGCGAAAGGCCTCGCGGCAGCGCTCGGCCCAGCGCAGCGACAGCCGCGTGGACTCCGCCACCTTGTCGCGGGGCAGGCCGGCGGGCGGGCACTCGTCGAGCTGCATCGCGATGTCGGCGTCCAGCAGGTCCTGGATCTCCACCGCGCGTTCGGGGGTCAGCTCGTGCTCGCTGCCGTCGATGTGGGATTTGAACACCACCCCGCGCTCGTCGAGCTTGCGCAGCTTGGCCAGCGACATGACCTGGAAGCCGCCGCTGTCGGTCAGGATCGGGCCGGGCCAGGCCATGAAGCGGTGCAGCCCGCCCAGCTCGGCGATCAGCTCCGCCCCCGGCCGCAGCATCAGGTGGTAGGTGTTGCCCAGGATGATCTCGGCGCCGGTCGCCCGCACCTCGGCCGGGCGCATGGCCTTCACCGTGGCCGCCGTGCCGACCGGCATGAAGGCCGGGGTTTCCACCGTGCCATGCGCGGTCGTCAGCCGGCCCCGCCGCGCCGCGCCGTCGCTTGCCAGGACCTCGAAGCCGAAGGCGGGGGCGGTCATGCGCCGTCCGTCCGGTGCAGCAGGCAGGCGTCGCCGTAGGAATAGAAGCGATAGCCCGCCGCCTTGGCATGGGCATAGGCGGCCTGCATTCGTTCCGTCCCGGCGATGGCGCAGACCAGCATGAACAGCGTGGATCGCGGCAGGTGGAAGTTGGTGAACAGCAGGTCGACGATGCGGAAGCGATAGCCGGGCAGGATGAAGATGTCGCTCTCGCCGCGGAAGGGATGCAGCACGCCGCCCTCGTCGGCGGCGGTCTCCAGCAGGCGCAGCGCCGTGGTGCCGACGGCGACCACCCGTCCGCCCGCCGCGCGCGCGGCGTTGATCGCCTCGGCCGTGGCCGGCGCGATCTCCCCGGCCTCGCTGTGCATGGGGTGCTCGGCCGGGTCCTCGGCCTTCACCGGCAGGAAGGTGCCGGCCCCCACGTGCAGCGTCACGGTGACGCGCTTGACGCCCCGCGCGTCCAGCGCGTCGAGCAGTCGCTCGGTGAAGTGCAGGCCGGCCGTGGGCGCGGCGACCGCGCCGGGCCGCCGGGCGAAGACGGTCTGATAGTCGTCGCGGTCCCGGTCTTCCGGCCCCTCGGGGCGCTCGATGTAGGGCGGCAGCGGCATGGCGCCCACGCGCTCCAGGGTCGCCAGGAGGTCGGGTCCGCCGCGGTCGAAGCGCAGCACCACCTCGCCGCCCTCGCCCTTTTCGACGACCTCGGCGCTCAGCTCCTCGCCGAAGGTGACGGTCTCACCGGGGCGCAGGCGCTTGGCCGGCCGGGCGAAGGTGCGCCAGATCGTGCCGTCGGCGCCGTCCGGCTTGTGCAGCGTCACCTCGACGCGCGCCGCCCCACGCCGGCCGAACAGCCGCGCCGGGATCACGCGGGTGTCGTTGAACACCGCCACGTCGCCGGGCCGCAGCAGCTCCGGCAGGTCGCGAACGTGGCGGTCGTGCAGCGCATCCGGCCGGACCTCCAGCAGTCGCGCGGCGTCGCGCGGGCGCACCGGGTGCTGCGCGACGAAGGATCTGGGGAGGTCGAAATCGAAGTCTTTCGTGCGCATCCGACGGTCGGTCCCGGGGATTGGACAGGCGGCGCCGTCGATTAGCACCGAACGACCGCGCGGCGAAAGGGGCTTACGCCGAAACCGCCGCGACCCGCGCGTCCTGGCGCACGCCCAGGATCAGGCGCTCGCGGGTCACCTGCCCCAGCATGTGGAAGGGGCGATGCCGGCTGTCGTCGAAGCCGGGGCCGCGCATCAGCAGAAGGTCGCCCTCTTGGGCGTCGATGCACCGGGCGTTGCGGCCCTGGCGGTCGTCGCAGACGAAGAAGTCGCCGGCGCCGTCGATCACAAGTATGCCGATCAGGTTGACGTAGCGGATGTGGTCGCGGTGGGGCGAAATTCCACACGGAACCGGCTGGTAGCGCTGCACCACCAGATCGTTGAAGTCGATGGCGGAAAAGGGCGGCCGCGCCATGTTTTCCAGGGCGGCGTTCACAAGCCCGGAAAGAGCCGCCGCGCAGCGCCCGTAGGGACCGTCACGCGGCACGTCGTCGCAAATCTCGAAGTCCTGGGTCACGGCCTTCTCGCCCTCACCGACCACAGGCCTGGCGGGACGGAAAGCCAGATCGGCGGTGGCCTCCCGCAGCCGGCGCCGGCCGGCAGCGCCGAGCACCGGAACCGCCGCCGCGTCCTCTGTCCGGATTCGTTCCAGACAGGCCATCATCGCGGCGGCATCGGCCTCGATCAGCCCGGACGCCCGGGACGCGGACAGGAATTCGGTCATGCGCGTAAAAGCACCTCCCAACCCTGGATTGTAGGGTGGAAGGTGCTTTCGGCAAAGCCTCCAGCGGTCCTCGGCGCCAGGGCCGGGCCGCCTAGCCAGCCTTATGCAGCTCGGCTTCCGGCTCGCTGTCGCCCCCCGCCCGCTGCTTGCTCAGCGCGCGGAGCAGGTCGAACGCGCGGCGGCGGATCTGCTCGTTGTCGATGCTGTAGTACGTGCGGACCAGGTCGAGGGTCTCGCGCTCGGCCATGACGTCGTGCCCCAGCACATCGGCGTCGCTGCTGGCCACCGAGGGCGTGCCGACGTCGTTGGCGGTCTGGGCGTTCAGGTCGTCGAAGAAATAGCTGATGGGCACGTCCAGCACCTGCGCAAGCTGATAGAGGCGACTGGCCACGATGCGGTTGGCGCCGCGCTCGTACTTCTGCACCTGCTGGAAGGTGATACCCACCATGCGTGCCAGCTTTTCCTGACTGAGCCCCACCAGCACGCGCCGCTGGCGAAGCCGCTGTCCCACGTGCACATCCACAGGGTTTGGTTTCATGTTTTACGCTCTCTCATTTAGCATCGTTTCGCCGGCGGAGACGTTCTTGGCCGGATTCATCAACCACCGGTCTTTGTATTTTTTAGCGAACTCGTGGACCCTTTGTAAACGCAAAAATGTCGGCGTTTGCCCCAAACTTTTGAAACGGATCGACGATGACAATTTAACGGATGTTTGCGCGACACTCTTTCGACCGTCTTGCCCACTCCCATTGATGAACCCACGGAGCTTCGAGTCTTGCGAAACCTTCGAGAGGATCACCACGTGCGGAGCTTTCTGGCGATCGGGGCGCTGAACGGCGCCCTGTCGGTGGCGCTGGGCGCGTTCGCGGCGCACGCGCTGGACGGCGTTCTGCCCGCGGAGCGACTGGGCTGGATCGAGACGGGCGCGCGCTACCAGATGGCGCACGCCCTGGCGCTGCTGGCCGTGGCCTGGATGGTCGAAAGTCGGCCGAGGCCGCTGGTCCTTGTCGCGGGCTGGGCCTTCGCCGCCGGGACCCTGCTGTTTTGCGGCGGGCTCTATCTGGCGGCGCTGGCGGACTGGCGGTTCGTGATGCCGGTGGTGCCGGTCGGCGGCACGGCCTTCATCCTCGGCTGGGCGGCGCTGCTGGTCGCCGCGCTGCGCCGCCCGCCGGGATGAGGTCGGCCTACTGCGTGGCCTTGTCGGTGAAGGCGTCGAGCGCCTTGGCGATCTTGTCGCGGATCGCCTGGCGGTCGGTGATGTCGTGGCGCGCCGCGAGGTGTTCGGGGTCGTTGTAGGCCAGCCAGACCTGGCCCTCCGCGTCCTCGAAGGCCAGCGCCTTCTGCGGCAGGTCGATGGCGACCGTGCGGTTCGACTGCATCAGCGGCGTGCCCAGCCTGGGATTGCCGAAGATCAGGAGCTGCGTGGGCGGCAGGTCCAGATCGGCCTTCGCCGCCCCCGCGGCATGGTCGACGCGGGCGAAAATGGTGAGCCCCTTCGCCTTCAGGGCGGTTTCCAGGCGATCCAGGGTCTCGCCCACGGAATGCTGGCTGCGCTTCATGATGAGCCCGTCGGGGCCGGCCTGGGCCGGCGCCGCGAGAGCCGCGCAGGCAAGGACGAGAGCAAGCGCAAGCAGTCGAACCATGAAATCCCTCCTCCGGGTTGGATGGTGAGCCGTGCGGCCATCGCAGCCGCTCCGGCGCGCTCAGGCCACTTCATCGTCGAGGCGGTTCCCGGCGCCCGAAGGCGGCTCGGCGATGTCGCCGCAGAAAAGGTCATGCAGGGTTTCCAGCACGCGGCGCGCGGCCTCCCCCTTGAGGGCATAATAGATCGTCTGGGCCTCGCGGCGTGTCGTCACCAGGTCGTCGTGGCGCAGCTTCGCCAGGTGCTGGGACAGCGCGGACTGGCTGATGCCGATCAGATCGCAGAGCTGGCCGACCGAACGCTCGCCCTCGGCCAGATGGCAGAGGATCAGCAGGCGCCGCTCGTTGCTCATCGCCCTGAGGAGCGCGCCGGCGTCGCGCGCGGCATCCTCGATACGCGTGTACGTCATGCGGGGAGCAATACCGATAAACACGGTACGGTCAAGCCTATCGCGTTGACCCGCGCCGCTGCCTTGCTACA
This sequence comes from uncultured Rhodovibrionaceae bacterium, assembly GCA_964561005.1. GTDB lineage: Bacteria > Pseudomonadota > Alphaproteobacteria > Kiloniellales > Rhodovibrionaceae > CAZLNO01. The sequence goes on from CAZLNO010000002.1 coordinate 53,576, forward strand.
GTCCCGGCGCGACGCACCCCCAACACCGCCACGGGAGTCGAGCCCTTCGATGAGCGCGACACACCGCCTTGACGCCAAGGGCATGAAGTGTCCGCTGCCGGTGCTGCGGGCGCGCAAGGCGATGAAGCAGGTGCCCGAGGGCGAGGTCCTGGAGATCGAGGCCACGGACCCCGGCGCCGTGCAGGACTTCCAGGCATTCTGCGAAACGACCGGGCACGAGCTGCTCGCCAGCGAGGAGCGCGACGGCGTCTTCCACTTCCGCATCCGCAAGAACGCCTGACCGGCCCCGGCGCGGCGGCGCCTATTCCCCGGGCGCCGGCACGGCCTGGCCCGTCCCCTCGCCGACCTGTTTCGCGCCGGCGGCGCGCTGTTGGGCGCGGCGCTCCATCGGCTCCAGCAGCAGCGTCATCATCGGCGGCACGATCAGCAGCGTCAGCACGGCCGACAGCGACAGCCCGCCCACCACGACCGAGCCGAGGCCGCGGTACAGCTCCGAGCCCGCGCCGGGGAACAGCACCAGCGGCAGCATGCCGAACACCGAGGTCAGCGTGGACATGAAGATCGGCCGGATGCGGTTGCGCGTGGCCACCACGATCGCCGCCGCCGGGTCCTCGCCGAGGTCGCGGATGTGGTGCAGCGTCTGGTGGACCAGCAGGATGGCGTTGTTCACCACGATGCCGATCAGGATGACGAAGCCCAGCAGCGTCAGCATGTCCAGCGGCTGATAGGTGAAGACGTTGAGCGCCGCCAGCCCGCCGATGCCGCCGGCCGCCGCCACCGGCACCGACAGCATCATGATCAGCGGATAGATGAAGCTCTCGAACAGGATCGCCATCACCAGGAAGACGATGACCATGGCCAGCGCCAGATCCCAGACCATGGCCTGCCAGGTCTCGGTGAGCTTGTCGGCGGTGCCGGAGATTCCCAGGCGCACGCCCTCGGGCACGCCCTCGCGCTTGATGGGCGCGATGACCTCGTTGCGCAGCGTCTCCATCGCCGCCTCCAGGGGAAGCTGCGGCGCCGGGCGAACCTCCAGGGTGACCGCGCGCTCGCGCTCGCGGTGGCGGATCTCGGTTGGACCGGCGGTGTGCTGCACCGTCGCCAGGGACTCGACGGGCAGGATCTGGCCACCCGGCGTGAGGACAGGCAGGTTGCCGATCCCCTGGGTCTGCATCACGTTGTCCACCGGCCCGCGCAGCATGAGGTCCAAGCGCTTGGTGCCGACGGTCACCTCCTCGACAAGGTAGCCGTTGTCGTCGTTGAAGGCCTGCACGCTGGCCGAGAGCTCGCGGGCCGTCAGGCCGGCGTCGTTCAGCCGCACCCGGTCGGGAATCACCCGCACCTCGGGCGAGCCCAGCTCCAGCCCCGGGTTGGGCCGAAGCTGGTGGCCCTGGTCGAACGGCAGTACCTGGCCGATGCGCCCGGCCGCGCGCCGCGCCACGGCGAGGTTGTCCGCCAGGCTGGGTCCGGTGATGTCCAGGTCGATCTTGCGCCCGCCGCCGATGCCGCGGCCGAAGATGGACGGCTGGTTGATGAAGCCGAAGGTACCGGGCTCCTGGAACACCGGCTCGCGCAGGATGGGGATCAGCTCGGCCACCCGCTGCTCCTGCACCGCCGCCGCGCCGACGAAGGTCGTGCCCCGCCGCGCCACGAAGAAGAAGCGCTGGATCTTCGGCGGCCCGCCGGGCTCCGCCTCGGGTCCGGAGACCGAGGCCCAGAGGTGCTTCACGTCCTCCTCGATCTGGCGGGCGATATCGAAGGTGGTCTCCAGGTTGTAGCCGGGCGGCGGCAGGATCACCCCCAGCACGAGGTTGCGGTTCCCTTCCGGCAGGTACTCCAGCCTGGGCAACAGGACCCAGGCGGACAGCCCGGCGACCACGGTCACCGCCGCCACCACGCCGGCCGACAGCGCCCGGCTGCGCACCAGCATGCGCTGAAAGCCCATGATCGTGCCCACCGCCAGCCTGGCGAAGTGGTCGACGCCGGGAATCCGCGCCGAGGTCGCCGACTCCTCGAAAGCCGCCTTGCCGCCGAAGCCCAGGAGGTAGCGCGACAGCGCCGGGATCAGCGTCACCGCCACCACCAGCGCCAGCGTCACGGCCGTGGAGATCGCCACCGCGATGTCGCGGAAGAGCTGGCCGACCTCCAGTTCCATCGTGAGGATCGGGACGAAGACCATCACCGTGGTCAGGGCGGAGACCAGCACCGCGCCCCAGACCTGGCGCGCGCCCTCGTAGGCGGCCTCGCGCACCGGCTTGCCCGCCTCGCGCAGGCGGTAGATGTTCTCCAGCACGACAATGGCGGAATCGACCACCATGCCGATGGCGAACGCCAGGCCGGCCAGCGAGATCACGTTGATCGACCGGCCCAGCGCCGACATGGCGACGAAGGCCCCGATGATGGAGACGGGGATGGCCAGCGACACCACCAGGGTCGCCCGGACGGAACGCAGGAAAAGCAGCAGGATGATCGCCGCGAAGGCGCCGCCGATGTAGATGTTCTGGTTCACCAGGTCGATGGCGGAGTTGATGTAGACCGTCTCGTCGTAGACCTGCTGCACCGTCAACCCGACGTCCGGGATGGCCGTACGGTTCAGCCGCGTCAGCTCTTCCCGCAGGCCGCGCATCGTCTCGATGACGTTGGCCCCGGTCTCGCGCACGGCGTTCATGGCCAGCGCCGGCTCGCCGTTGAAGCGGATGCGCGCGGTGGGCTCCTTGTAGCCGAAGCGCACCTCGGCCATGTCGGCGACCGTGAGGCGGCCCATGCCCCCGTCCGCCCCCGACGCGGCGGCGCGCAGCACCACCTGTTCGACCGCCTGCACGTTGTCCAGCTCGCCTTCGGCGCGGACCACGTAGCGACGCTTGCCCTCGGTCACGTCGCCGGCGGAGACCGAGATGTTGGCGTCGCGCAGCGTCGCGACGACCTCGCCCACCGTCAGGTTGTAGCGGGACAGCTTCTCCGGCGCGATGATCACCTCGAGCTGGCGCTCGCTGCCGCCGAAGACGTTGATGCGGCCGACCCCCGGCACGCGTTCCAGGCGCTCCTTGACAACGTCCTCGACGAAGTCGCCGTACTCGTGCAGCGGCCGCTCGTTGCCCTCCAGGCGCGTGTAGACGAACCAGGCGATCGGGCTGTCGTCGGCGCCGGAGGTGTCGAGCGTGGGCTCGTCCACCCCGTCGGGATAGTCGCTCACCCGGTCCAGCCGGTTGGCGACCATGAGCAGGGCCCGGTCCATGCCGGTATCGATGCTGAACTCCAGCTCGAGCTGCGAGCGCCCCGTCTCCGCCGTGCCGGTCAGCTTCTCCAGCCCCTGGATGCCCTTGATGACATCCTCCTGCCGGGTCAGGATCTCGCGCTCCACCTCCGCCGGGGCGGCGCCCGGCCAGATCGTCGTCACCGTGATCACCGGCTGGCGCACGTCCGGCGCGAGCTGAATGGGGATGCGCTGCAGCGCCACGTAGCCGAACAGCACCACCATCAGCACGACGGCGAGAACGGCGACCGGCCGTTCGATGGAGAGACGGATCAGGTTCATTCGACGACCATCCCCTGCTGCCGCCGGCGGGGCGACCCATCGTCCGCCGCCTCCGCCCGGTCGCGGCCTTGATCCGCCGCGGTGGCGTCGGGGCCGAGGCGCTTTTCGATGCGCAGGGCGTCCCCCGGCTGCAGCCGCTCGTTGCCGCGCACCACGGCCAGGTCGCCGGCCTTCAGGCCCTCGACGACCTCGAAGCGGCTGCCGATCTCGCGGCCGAGCTGGACCGGCCGCACCTCCGCCTTGCCGTCCTTGAAGACGAAGACGCTGGCGCTGCCGCCCTGGCGCAGCACGGCGTCCTTGTGCACGCTCAGCACCTCCTGGGAATCGCCCAGCGGGATGGCGACGCTGACGCTCTGGCCGCTGGCCAGCGGCGCGCGGGTCTCGCCGAAGCTGGGCACCAGGCGCACGGTGCGCGTGCGGGTGCGCTCGTCCTCCTGCGGCAGGATGGCGCGGACAAGGGCGGTGTGGCGCGTGCCGTCCTCCAGCTCGATGTCAACCCGATCTCCGGGAGCGAAGCCGGTCAGCCGGCGGAAAGGCACGTCCACCGCCACCTCCAGTTCCTTGTCGGCGACCATGCGGACGAGGGCCGTGCCTGGATCGACGTAGGCGCCGGCCTCGACCAGCCGTTCGGTAATCACGCCGGCGTAGGGGGCCGCGACCTCCGCGCGTTCCAGGTCGATGCGGGCGACGCGCAGATCGGCCTCCGCCGTCGCGACCTCCGCCTGGGCCGAAGCGATTTCCGCGCGGGCGATGGCGACCTCCTGGCGCTGGTCCTCGAAGTCCGCCTGGCTGAAGGCCGCCGAGGACCGCAGCCGTTCCAGCCGCGACAGCCGCAGCTCGGCCAGCGCAAGCCGTTCCCGGCGGGTCTGCAGCCGCGCCCGCGCCTCCGCCAGCGCGCCCTGCGCCTGGTCGGCCCGGGCCGCCAGCATCTCGTCGTCCAGCAGCACGATGGGGTCGCCCCGCGCAACCCGGTCGCCGACATCCACGACGAAGGACTCGACCGGAGCGCCCACCCGCGCGGCCACCTCGCCCCGCCGCATGGCGACCAGGCTGCCCAGCACCGGCGCCGTCTGCGCCAGCGGCACCTTGCGCACCGGGTCCACGTGGACGCTGGCCGGGCCGCTGGTCTGGGCCTGAACGACAGCCGGGGCCAGGAGAGCCACCACGCTCAGCAAGCCCAGCACCAGCCGGAACAAGCGCGGCGATATGCCTCGGGTCAGGGTCAGAAAGGCCTCCTGTTGCTTGTCGGAACTCCGGACGGAGCGTTGAAATGACCCGCTTTCCATGGCACGTCAATATAGGTGCGGGATGGCTCCCGCCAAGAATGTGCAAAACTGATTATAATTCTGCTGGCAGATGGCGAAACCCCTTTTGGCGTGCGGGAGCTCTACCGCTGCCGCATAGCAGCGCCCGGACGCCGCACAGCCCGCCGACAGCGCCAGCCGGGGGAGGACGTGCGATGACGACCCGTCTTTATACCCACATGGACTGCTTCGGGCACGATCCGGGCCGCATGCATCCCGAGCACCCGGCGCGGCTGAAGGCGGTCCTCACGGCGCTGGAGGCCGGGGAGTTCGCCGCCCTGGACCGCCACGAGGCGCCGCTGGCCGACATCGACCGGATCGAGCTGGCGCATCCCCGCGGCTATATCGACCGGATCTTCGCCGCGATCCCGCCGGAGGGGATGGCGAGCCTCGATGCCGACACCGCCGTCTCCGCCGGCTCGAAGGAGGCGGCCCTGCGCGCCGCGGGCGCCGTCTGCGACGCGGTGGACGCCGTGGTGACCGGCGCCTGCGACAACGCCTTCTGCGCCGTGCGCCCGCCGGGCCACCACGCCGAGCGCGCCCGCGCCATGGGCTTCTGCCTGTTCAACAACGTCGCCATCGGCGCCCTGCACGCCCGCGACAAGCATCGCCTGCACCGCATTGCCGTGGTCGATTTCGACGTCCACCACGGCAACGGGACGCAGGACATCTTCTGGGACGACCCGGACCTCTGGCTGGCCTCGACCCACCAGATGCCGCTCTATCCGGGCACGGGCCACCCGAACGAGCGCGGTGTGAATAACAATATCGTGAACGTGCCCCTGGCCCCGATGGCCGGCTCGGTGGAGTTCCGCCGCGCGTTCAGCGACGTCGTGCTGCCGCAGCTTGCGAAGTTCCAGCCGGATCTCATCCTGATCTCCGCCGGATTCGACGCACACGAGAAAGACCCCCTTGCGTCTCTTCGATTCCACGAGGACGACTACGACTGGGCGACGACCGAGATCATCAAGGTCGCGCGCAGCGCCAACGGCGGCAAGGTCGTCTCGGTGCTGGAGGGCGGTTATGAGCTGGAGTCCATGGCGACGAGCGCGGCGGCACATGTTCGCGCCCTACTTGCATCGACATAAACGCGGGACGCTTGCCGCACGCCGCCGACGCGCCTAGAGTGGCGCGCGCCGGGGCAAGGGAGAGAATGCCATGTCCGAGCAAGAGGCGGCCGATGCGCCGTCCGATGTCGAGAAGATGACCTTCGAGGAGGCGCTGGCCGAGCTGCGGCAGATCGTCGAGCGCCTGGAGAAGGGCGAGGGGCAGCTCGACGAGGCGATCAAGGCCTACGAGCGCGGCGCCCGGCTGAAAACGCACTGCGAGCGCAAGCTGCGCGAAGCCGAGGCCAAGATCGAGAAGATCCGCGTCGACCAGAACGGTCAGGCGACCACGGAACCCCTTGACGTCGAATAGGCGATCCCCGTGACCGAATTGCAGGAAGCGATGAAGAACACGGCGGCGGCCGTCAGCCGGCAGCTCGACGAGCTGCTGCCCGCGACGGCCGGACCGCGGGGGCGCGTCATCGAGGCGATGCGCTATGCCTGTCTGGCCGGCGGCAAGCGCCTGCGCCCCTTCCTCGTCGTGGCCAGCGCGCGGCTGTTCGACGTGCGCGACCCGCGCGCGCTGCGCGTCGCCGCGGCGCTGGAGTTGGTGCACTGCTATTCCCTGGTGCACGATGACCTGCCGGCGATGGACGACAGCGACCTGCGCCGCGGCCAGCCCACGGTTCACAAGAAGTTCGACGAGGCCACGGCCATCCTGGCCGGCGACGGGCTGCTGACCGAGGCCTTCGCGGTGCTGGCGCACCCGGACACGCACAAGGACGCCGAGGTGCGCGCGGAACTCGTCCAGGGCCTGGCGGCGGCGGCCGGCGCCAACGGCATGGTCGGCGGCCAGATGATCGACATCTCCGAGGAGCGCAACGACCTGGACTTCGATGGCATCAGCGACCTGCAGCGCCTGAAGACCGGCGCGCTGATCGACTTCGGCTGCCAGGCGGGCGCCATCCTCGGCAAGGCGGAGGCCGGCGCGCGCCTGGCGCTCAAAGGCTATGCCGGCGACCTCGGCCTGGCGTTCCAGGTGGCCGACGATCTGCTGGACGCCGAGGGCGACGCCGCCGAGCTGGGCAAGCCGACCGGCCAGGACGCCGAGGCGGCAAAGGCGACCTTCGTCAGCCTGCTCGGCAAGAACAAGGCCCGCGCCCTGGCCGAGGAGCTGGTGCAGTCCGCCGTCCGCCACCTGGACGGCTTCGACGACCGCGCCGACCTCCTGCGCAAGACCGCCCGCTTCGTCATCGAGCGGCGGTCGTGACCAGGCCGGCCCTGGCAGCCTCGTAGACGCACGCTTCAGCGTGCCATGACGGCGTTCTGGGAGGCTGAAGCCTGCCTTACCCTTTTTCCGCCGCGGCGATGGCCCGTCGGCAGGTCTCCCGCGCCGCGTCGATGTCAAAAGCCTCGGCCAGCAGGTCGGTCAGGTCGAACGCGCGAGGGATGGAGGGCGGCAAAGTCGGATCGCCGAAGTCCGTCAGCTTGTCGTTGGCGAGGCACACGGCTTCAGCCCATATCTCATCGGCATCCAGGTGTTGCCGCATGCCTGGCGTGAAGGCTTTGCGCGCCTGTCGCTGATGGTTGCGGATTTCGCTTCGCCAGTGCCGATGCGGATCGTGGCGGTCCACGCGAGCGTATTCGAGGAGATGGGCGACAAGCTGGACAAGGTGATGGAACACCTTGTTGAGTTCGCTGCGTCCCAAGTCCTCCACCTCCTCCGCCAGATGCTCGACGTCCAAACGGTTGTGCCCCCTCAACGCGCGCAGCCGCTTGGCCTGGTCTTGGGTCCAGAGGTAGAAATCCCGTTCGTAAAGGGGCCGGCTCTGCGCTTCGCCCATACCGAGGTGCTCCCGACCGCACAATGAAGGACCGGCGTCGCAGGGCAGCGGCGCGGCCATCCGTTCATGAAGCGAATATAATCGATGATGGCGAGGCTTGCATGACCTCACCTGAACGCAGCGGCAAGGCGGGCAAGCGCCGGCTGGACCAGCTTCTGGTCGACCGCGGCCTGGCGGAGAGCCGGGCCCGGGCGCAGGCGCTGGTGATGGCCGGCCGGGTGCACTCGGACAGCCGCCGGCTCGACAAGCCGGGGCAGCAGCTTCCCGAGGACGCGCCGCTGACGGTGAAGGGCCAGGACCACCCCTGGGTCAGCCGCGGCGGGCTGAAGCTGGCGCATGCGCTGGAAGTCTTCGAAGTCGACCCCTCGGGCTGCATCTGCCTGGACATCGGCGCCTCCACCGGCGGTTTCACCGACGTGCTGCTGCAGCACGGCGCGGCGAAGGTGTATGCGGTCGACGTCGGCCACGGGCAGCTCGCCTGGAAGCTGCGCCAGGACCCGCACGTGGTCGTGCTGGAACGCACCAACGCCCGCCACCTGACCCGCCGGCAGGTCCCCGAGCCCGTCGATCTGCTCGTCTGCGACGCCAGCTTCATCGGCCTTGAAACCATCCTGCCGGCGCCGATGGCCTTGGCCCGGCCCGGCGCGCGGCTGATCGCCCTGATCAAGCCGCAGTTCGAGGTGGGCAAGGGCCACGTCGGCAAGGGCGGCGTGGTCCGCGACCCGGCCCTGCACGCCGAGGTCCGCGAGCGCATCCGGGACTGGGTGGACGCGCGGGCGGGCTGGCGGGTGCTGGGCGTTGGCGAGAGCCCCATCGCCGGTCCGGAAGGCAACAAGGAGTTTCTGCTGGCCGCGGCTCTCGACGACTTCGAGGCGAACCCCGCGGTCTTTGAGTTTTGAAAACTACGTCGAATTAATTTCATAATACACGAGATACAACCGTCAAAGACATATCGCTCATTGATTTACGTTTCATTATCATATACTATATTTTTAACCTAAATATTATTCCATTCGAGAAGCAGGAATAGGGTCTGGGGGGAACGGTTACCTTGAGAAAGCTGGATCGCTTGGAGTCTGACACCAGTATGGAAAAGCATGAGCGACTTGATCAGCTCCTCGCGTTCTGGGAGTCCCGCCGCGAGGGTGGCCGCTTGCCGCGACGCAGCGCGTTTCTGGCCGAGGAGTTCCGGCCCTGGATGGGCCACATCGGCATCATCGAGGTGACGCCGGGGCAACCGCGCTTTCTCGTCCGGCTGGCGGGCGTCGCGATCGTGGACTACGACGGCGCCGACTTCACCGGCAAGCACCTCGACGAGGTCGTCCCGCCTCATGCCCGCGCGGCCATCCTCGGTCCCTTCGAGGTGTGCCTGCGCGAGAAGGCGCCGCAGTACGACGTGATTTCCCAGCCTTTCAAGAACGCGACGGTCCGCCGGCTGCATCGGCTGCTGTGCCCCTGTTCGGAAGATGGCGGAACGGTCGACCGGATCATCCTCGGCATCTACGCCGATCTGGCCGACCGTCTGGACCAGGGCAGCATCTACGACGACATGCACGGAGTGGACGATGCGCCGGCGCTGCCCTACCGCCGCGAGACGGACTGGTCCTAAACCAGCTCGAAGGAACTCACGCACGCGATTTGGAGATCGCGTCCCGCCACGGAAATCGTGCCCGGCGGGTCAGCGCGGCGCCGAGGAGGCCGCGTCCCGCACGACGGCGGGCGCCTCCAGGCGCCGGCCGCCCGACGTACCTTCCAGCACCTCCACGAGGTCGACGACCGGGCGCAGCGTGCGGGTCAACTCCGCAAGGGTGCGGGCCGCCGGGCTCTCGATCTCGCCGCGCAGGGCCTTGCCCAGGAACTCGCGGAGGGGGTCGGTGGGCTCGGGGAAGACCACCCGCCGCACCTGGGTCTCCGGCGCGATGCCGGCCAGTTCCTTGGCCACCGCGACGGCCTTCCGGAAGCCGCCCAGGGTGTCGACCAGCCCCATCGCCCGCGCGTCGGCGCCGCTGAACACCTTGCCCTGGGCGGCCTCGCGCACCTGTCCGGCGCTCAGCCCCCGTCCCGCCGCCACCTTGGCGCGGAAGTCGGCGTAGCTCTCGTCCAGGGACTGCTGGAGCGCCTGCCACTCCGCCTCGCTGAAGTCGCTGTTCGGGCTCCAGAAATCGGCGCGCTCGCCGGCCTGCACGCCGTCGATGGTGACGTGCAGCTTGTCCCACAGGCCGGTCAGCACGACCTTGCCGGTCACCACGCCGATCGAGCCGGTGAGCGTGCCGGGCTGCGCCACGATGCGGTTGGCCGGCGCCGCGACGAAGTAGCCGCCGGAGGCGGCGATGTCGCCCATCGAGACCACGATCGGCTTCTCCGCCTCGCGCGCGGCCTGCACCGCGTGCCAGATGGCGTCGGAGGCGACGTAGCTGCCGCCGGGACTGTCGACCCGGAAGACGATGGCGTCGACGTCCTCATCCTCCAGCGCCGCCCGGATCGCGGGCGCCACGGTGTCCGAGCCCATCACGACGTCGCCGAAGATGGGATCGTACTCGCTGTCGGCCAGGCTGACCGCGCCCACCCCGTACACCACGGCGACCCGCGGCGCGTCCTCGGGCAGGTCGTCCTCGCGCAGCGCCGCGTAGGCGGCGGCGTCGATCGGCTTCGCGCCGGCTCCGGCCAGGTCCTTGACCGCCGCCTGCATCTCGGCCCGGTAGCCCAGCCTGTCGACCAGTCCGGCCTCCAGGGCGTCCTCGGCCGACAGCGGCGCGCTGTCGACCAGCCGGCGCAGCTCGGCCGCCGGCAGGCCCCGGCCCTCGGATACGGCGGCCACCACCTGCGCCAGCCAGGAATCGAGCAGGCGCTGCAGGTTCTCGCGCTGCGGCGCCGGCAGGCGGGTGTCGGTGAGCTGGTTCGCCACGCCCTTGTAGGCCTCTCGCTGACCGACGCGCGGCTTGATTCCAAGTTCGTCCAGCAGGTCGCGGAGGAACGGGCTCTCGATGCGGAAGCCGGTCAGCCCATAGTCGCCGGAGGGCTGCATCCACACCTGGTCGAAGGCGCTGGTCAGGTAGGCGTGGACCGTGCTGCCGCCGGCGCCGCCCATGCCGCTGGAGATGGTCTCGGCAAAGGCGTAGGCCGGCTTGCCGCTGCCGCGGAAGTGCCGCACGGCGGCGTGCAGGTCCTGCGCCTGCGCGAATCCCACGCCGCCATGGCCCAGGCGCACCGCCAGGGCCTTCACGCGGTCGTCCCCGGCCGCCGCGTGCAGCGCGTCCACCGCCTCGTGCAGCACCACGCCCGAGGGCCCGGAGGCCCGCGCCAGAGGGTTGTCCGAGCGCAGCTCCGAGACGCCGTCCGTCAGGTCCAGCGTCAGCACCGCGGTCTCGGGAATCGTCTCCGCCGGGGCGCGCAATTCCGCGATGCGCTGCCAGCCGAAGCCGACGGCCACGACCGCGACCACCACGACGATGCCGAGCACCGCGAGGACCGTGACGAAAAACCGCCAGATGAAGCGAAAAAAGACGCGCAGGAATCGCATCGTGCCATCCGATCCGTGTTGGGCGACGCCCTAGGGCTAGCGCGATTGGCCCCGCTTGACCAGGGACGTTCTGGCGACCGCGCGTCGCGCCGGCTTTCGGCGTTGCCTGACGCGCCCGTCCGGTCTACATGCCCGCCGTCAGCGAAAGGAGGTGCCATGCGGCGCAGGGCCCGGCGCGGCGGCGGCCGGCAACTGGACATCGCGATCGACCACCTGGGCGGGCGCGGCGACGGCGTGGCCGAGCCGGCGACGAGCGGGCTGGACAAGCCGGTCTTCGTCCCCTTCGCGCTGCCGGGCGAGCGGGTGCGGGTGCGCCTGCTGGCCGGGATTGCCGCCGGCTACAAGGCGGAGCTGCTGGAGCTGCTGGCCGAGTCGCCCGAGCGCGTCGAGCCGCCCTGCCCGCACTTCGGCCCCTGCGGCGGCTGCACCGTGCAGCACCTCGCCGAGGCTTCCTATCGGGATTGGAAGCGCGGCCAGGTGGTGCACGCGCTGCGCCGCCGCGGCTTCGCCGAGCCGCCGGTCGGCGCGCTGCGGGCGGTGCCGGCGAAGAGCCGCCGCCGCGCCGCGCTCGCCGCCCGCCGTCACGGCAAGCAGGTGCGCCTCGGCTTCCACGGGCGGGAGAGCCACACGATCGAGGACATCCGCGACTGCGCCGTTTTGACGCCGCGCCTGCTCGACCTGCTGCCGCCGCTGCGCGACGCCCTCGCGCCCGTGCTGGCGGAGAAGGAGACCGCCGAGGTGGCGCTGCTGGACAGCGAGAGCGGCGTCGACCTGCTGCTCGCCTCGCGCCAGCCGCCGGGGCTGGCCGGCCGCGAGGCGCTGGCGGTCCTGGCCCGGCACCAGGATCTGGCGCGGGTAAGCTGGGCGCCGGCGGCAACGGGCGACGTCGAGCCGGAGCCCCTCGCCGTCCGCCGGGCGCCGCTGCTGACCTTCGGCGAGGTCGGGGTGGAGCCGCCGCCGGGCGGCTTCGTGCAGCCCACCGTCGCCGGCGGGGCGGCCCTCCTCGCCGCCGTCGCCGACTGGCTGGGCGAGGTGGCGGGGCCGGTGGCGGACTGCTACGCCGGCTGCGGCACCTTCACCTTTCCGCTGGCGCGGCGGGGACCGGTGCACGCGGTCGAGGGCAGCGAGGTCGCCATGGCCGCGCTGTGGCGCGCGGCGCGACGGCACGATCTGGCCGGCCGGGTCACCGCCGAGGTCCGCGACCTGGCGAAGGACCCGCCCGCGCCCGACGAACTGGACGCCTTCGCCGCCGTGGTGTTCGACCCGCCGCGCGCCGGGGCGAAGGGGCTGGCGGAGTCGCTGGCCGAGAGCCGGGTGCCCGCGGTGGCGGCCGTGTCCTGCAATCCCAACACCTTCGCCCGCGACGCCCGAACGCTGGCGGACGGCGGCTACACCCTGCTGGAGGTGCGGCCGATCGACCAGTTCCCCTGGACCGGCCACGTCGAGCTGGCGGCGCTGTTCCGGCGATAGGCGCCGGCCTACTGCGCGGCCAGGCGCGAGGCCCTGGCCTCGGGGCCGAGGGCTTCCTGCGCGGCGTCGAACTGGAGGGCGGCGAGGCGCGCGTAGAGGCCGTCGCGGGCCAGCAGCTCGCGGTGGGTGCCAGTCTCGACCACGCGGCCCCGGTCCATCACCACGATGCGGTCGGCCTTCAGCACCGTGGCCAGGCGGTGGGCGATGATCAGCGTGGTGCGTCCCTGCATCAGGCGGTCCAGGGCCTGCTGCACCATCTTCTCGCTCTCGGCGTCCAGCGAGGAGGTGGCCTCGTCCAGCAGCAGGATCGCCGGGTCCTTCAGGATCGCGCGGGCGATGGCGACGCGCTGGCGCTGGCCGCCGGACAGCCGGACCCCGCGCTCGCCCAGGAAGGTGGCGAAGCCCTCCGGCAGCTCCTCCAGGAAGCTGTCGGCGTGCGCCGCCTTCGCGGCGGCCCGCACCTCCCCGTCGCTGGCCTCCGGGCGGCCGTAGCGGATGTTCTCCCAGGCGTCGGCGGAGAAGATGACCGGCTCCTGCGGCACCAGGCCGATGCGCGCGCGCAGCGCCCGCGGGTCGGCGTCGCGCAGGTCCACGCCGTCCAGCCGCACCGCCCCCGCCGCCGGGTCGTAGAAGCGCAGCAGAAGCTGGAACACCGTCGTCTTGCCGGCGCCCGAGGGACCCACCAGGGCCACCTTCTCGCCCGGCTTCACGTCCAGGCCGAAGCCCTCCAGCGCCGCCGTCTCGGGGCGCGAGGGATAGTGGAACACCACCTGCTCGAAGGCGGCGGCGCCGCGCGGCGGGCTGGGCAGCGGCGTGGGCTGTGCCGGCGCGGCGATCTCCGGCGTGGTGCCCAGCAGGTCGATCAGCCGCTCGGTGGCGCCGGCGGCGCGCTGCAGATCGCCGATGACCTCCGACAGCGCGCCCACCGAGCCGGCCACCACGACGGCGTAGAACACGAAGGCGGAGAGCTGCCCGGCGGTGATCTCGCCGGCCAGCACCTGGTGGCCGCCGAACCAGAGCACGACCGAGATGGCGCCGAACACCAGCAGTATGACCATGGCGCTCAGCGCCGCGCGCGCCTTCGTGCGGTCGATCGCCACCGCGAAGGCGTCCTCGACCCGGTCGCGGAAGCGGCGGCGGTCGATGGCCTCGTGGGTGAAGGCCTGCACGGTGCGGATGTTGGACAGCGATTCGTCGACGTAGACGCCGACGTCGGCGACCCGGTCCTGACTGGCGCGGCTGAGGCGCCGCACCCGCCGGCCGAACACGATGATGGGCAGCAGCACCAGCGGCACCACCAGGAACACCAGCCCGGTCAGCGCCGGCGAGGTGACGATCAGCAGCGCCGTGCCGCCCACCACCATCAGCAGGTTGCGCAGCGCGATCGGGGCCGAGGTGCCGACCACGACCTGCAGCAGCGTGGTGTCGGTGGTCAACCGCGACAGCACCTCGCCGGTGCGCGTGGTTTCGAAGAAGCCGGGGGAGAGTGTGATCACGTGCGAAAAAACGTCGCGGCGCACGTCGGCGACGACGCGCTCGCCGAGCCAGGAAACCAGGAAATAGCGGGCGAAGCTGGCCCCGGCCATCACCGCCACCACGGCGAACAGCGCCAGCACCGCCTGGTCCAGCAGCGCCGCGTTGCCCCGCGCGAAGCCCTGGTCCACCAGCATGCGCAGGCCGAAGCCAAGCGCCAGCACGGTCCCCGCCGCCACCATCAGCGCCGCCAGCGCGCCGGCCACCCGCGCCCGGTACGGCCGGACGTAGCGCCAGAGGTGGCGCAGGGCGCGCAGGTCCCGGCTGGTCGGACGCTCCGCCGGGGTGCGGCTCTCCGCGGACGACTTCTCCCGCATCATGGGCTCGGCTCTCTCCTCGGGTCGGGCTTCGCGGCGGCCCGCCGTCACGCACTGCGCGACACCTAGCGTACGGGGCGCGCGCGAACAAGCGCCGGCCCTTGCGTCGCGATGCCGCTTTGCCTATAACCCGCGCCAAGCCTCAAGCAACGGATCGGCGCCATGAAAAAGGACATCCACCCGGACTATCACGAGATCACCGTCGTGCTGACCGACGGCACCGAGTTCAAGACCCGGTCCACCTATGGCAAACCGGGCGACAGCCTGCGCCTGGAGATCGACCCGAAGACGCACTCGGCCTGGACCGGCGTGCACCGGGTTTCCAGCACCGGCGGCCAGATGGCCAAGTTCAACAAGCGCTTCGGCAACCTGGGCAACCTCGGCGGCGCCAAGACCTAACCGCTTCTCGCCCGCGTGTGGTACGGGGCATCCGCTCATAGGCGGGTGCCCTGTTTCGTTGTGCGCGCCGGCCCCGCTGGGTTGGTGACAAGCCTTAGAATTTCGCCACACGCCTTGCAAGTGATAAGGATTTAAGGTAATACTCTACCATCATCAGTGGTGGAGCTTAGTCATGAACGGCACAAGCGAAAATGATATTGCATTTGGCGTTCTACAAATTGCCAACGCCCACCCCAAAGGAATAGCGACATTCAAACGGTTGTATCAAGAAATTCCGAGAGTGGTGACATTGAATAATGTTGATTGGAGACCGTCACAGACACGAAAAGGTGAGTCAATGTGGCACCAAATTGTGCGAAATATAAAATCACATTATAATATAACAGGCAACTATATAAATATTGGATACTTGATACATGTTCCAAGGGTTGGCTATAAAATAACTGACGATGGACGTAGATATCTAAAGTCGAAGGGATATTAGCGAAATTTGCTTTTGTAGCCAGGACGAAACCACTTTAGCTCTGTCGCGTTCGGCGCATCCTTGTCCCATACAAACCAAGCGTATGCAGTGGTGCCTGAGCCTTTGCGCGTTGCGCCAGAGGGATAAAAAGTGATCCTTTCACTAAAGACCCAAACCCGCGAAGGAGGTGCCTTGTCAAAAATTGTACGTTGGCGATTCGCTCCTTCTAAAAAAGCCAGACGCAACAGAAGAGCAAATTTTCGCTCTGCTCTTTCAAGTCCGGCGTGAATAAAGCTTTCTGCGGAATTATATGGTGGGTTCGTAATAATATTCGGCGCACGCCGCCACGACGATAAAAAATCGTGTCCAGATTCTCCATATCCTCGATCATAAAGATCTGAACTAATAATATTTTGCTCTGTTTCGCTCAACACAACAGACATCGCGCCATCGCCACAGGCGCACTCCCAGATATCGTCTTGAAACTTCTCATTATCAATAAGCGCATAAGTTGCCCATGCCGGCGTGGGAAAGAAATCCGGGCCATCAAGATCGGCAAACCGCTTGAGCTTCGGCTTATACCCGCCGTTGAGGTAATATGTTCCGTCCATGTTCAAAATTATAGCAGAATCAGGACGCTATGCAAGAGTCTTTAAGTGATTCCGGTGGCTGAAGAATCTCATATGGATCGCGATCGGCACTACCTTGCGGGGCGCGGGCTTGCCTGCGCCCCGAACGTTTTTTCACCGCCTGAGGCGAAAACGTTCCGGTCGGGAGCAAGCTCCCGACCGGCGATTGCGCGTTTCCTACTCAAATCGTTGCCGCCTAATGTTTGAGGCGCTCAGGCCGCCCGCGTTCCGCGAAGGCCGGCAACGCCCGCCACCGGGGACTTGGCCGGGGCGGCGGGGTGGGGCAGGATCGTGGGCCATGCTGGAGGAGTCCGAAATCCGCACCTGCGAGATGCACACCGGCGGCGAGCCGCTGCGCATCGTCGAGTCGGGCTATCCCGACATTCCCGGCGCGACGATCCTGGACAAGCGCCGTCACGCCCGCGCGCACCTCGACCACCTGCGCCGCCGCCTGATGTTCGAGCCGCGCGGGCATGCCGGCATGTACGGCGCCATTCCCGTGGCGCCGGACCATCCCGAGGCGGACCTGGCGGTGCTGTTCTGCCACACCGAGGGCTATTCGACGATGTGCGGCCACGGCGTCATAGCGCTGGGCCGCCATGCCGTCGACAAGGGTCTCGTCCCGGTCCGCGAGCCCGAGACCGAGGTGCGCATCCAGTGTCCCTGCGGCCTGGTGCGCGCCTGGGTCGAGGTGGCCGACGGCAAGCCCGGCCGCGTGCGCTTCCGCAGCGTGCCGGCCTTCGCCGCCGCGCCGGCGCGGACCGTGGCGAGCGAGACCTGGGGCCCGGTGACCCTCGACATCGGCTACGGCGGCGCCTTCTACGCCATCCTGCCGGCCGCCACGCTGGGCCTGGATCTGGACACGACACCGCTGCGCGCCGTCGTCGACGCCGGGGCGGAGATCGCCGCCGCCGTTGCGGCGCAGGTGCCGCTCGACCATCCCGAGGACCCGGACCTGGCCTTCCTCTATGGCACCATCCTGACCGACGGCGGCGACGGCCGGGCGGCGCCCAGCCGCAACGTCACCGTCTTCGCCGGCCGCCAGGTCGACCGCAGCCCCTGCGGCAGCGGCGTCACCGCCCAGATGGCCGTCGCCCATCGCCGCAAGGACGTCGCGCCCGGCGAGCGCCGCCGCTTCGCCGGCCTCGCGGGCGCGGTCTTCGAGGCGGCCATCGCCGAGGACGCGCGCTGCGGCCCGTATCCGGCGGTGACCGTGGACGTGGCCGGCCGCGCCCACTACACCGGCACCGCCATCTTCACGGCGGAAGCCGACGACCCCCTGGCCGACGGCTTCCTGCCCGGCTGAGCGCCGCCCGTGAAGGTCGAGACACGTCGCCGGCCGACCGCGCATGTCGCGCGTCGACGATCTTGTTTTGTTCTGTGCGTTGTGTTAGGATTTCCCCTGCTCTTGGACATTGTGGGACAGCGTGCAGGATCTTGGCATCCGCGAAGGGCCCGCCTGTCTGCAAACGTCTGCATGCGTCAACATCACCCGGCGTGAAGCCCGGAAAACCGCGGTTCGCGATGTAGACACGGGCGCACGCCCGTGATGACGGAGGCGGGCCTGTGTCAGCCTGATGCAGACGCGCTGAGGCCCCCTCCCCCACTTGTGGGGGAGGGATGGGGTGGGGGCGTTCGCGCGAGAACGACCGGCGGCAAGCCCCGCGCCAACGCAAGCGGCTTCACGGGCGCCGCCCGCGCGGCAGCCTCAGAACCGCAGCGGCTTGGCCTGCTTGATCAGCGGCAGGGCGCGCACCTGCTCCAGCACCTTGGCGGGGATCTCGCCGTCGATCTCGATCAGCGCGATGGCGTCGGAGCCCGGCGCGCTGCGGCCCAGGTGGAAGGTGGCGATGTTCACCCCGGCATCGCCCAGCGTCTTGCCCAGGTTGCCGATCAGGCCCGGCTTGTCCTCGTTGGTGATGTAGAGCATGTGCGGGCCCAGCTCGGCCTCGATCGGGATGCCCTTGATCTCCACCAGGCGCGGCTTGTCGCCGCCGAACAGCGTCCCGGCCACGCTGCGCGTCTGGCGCTCGGTCTCCACCGTCAGGCGGATCAACGTATGGTAGTCGTGCGGGCGCTCGTGCGAGGTTTCGGTCACCTCGATGTCGCGCTCGCGGGCGATCACCGGGGCGTTGACCATGTTCACCATGTCCAGCATCGGCTTGAGCAGCGAGGCCAGCGCGATGTGGGTCAGCGGCCGGCAGTTCAGCTCCGCGACGTGGCCCTCGTACTCCAGGGTGATGCCCCTCAGCCCGCTCTCGGTGAGCTGGCCGGCGAAGGAGCCGAGCTGTTCGGCCAGCTTCATGTAGGGGCCCAGCTTCTCGCTTTCCTCGGCGGTCAGGGCCGGCATGTTGAGCGCGTTGGAGATGGCGCCGGTGGTCAGGTAGTCGGCCATCTGCTCGGCGATCTGCACGGCCACCTTCTCCTGCGCCTCGCTGGTGGAGGCGCCGAGGTGCGGGGTGCAGACGGTCTCCTCCAGCTCGAACAGCGGGTTGGCGCGGGCCGGCTCCTCGGCGAAGACGTCGATGGCGGCGCCGGCGATCTGGCCGTCCTCGATCGCCTTCTTCAGGTCCGCCTCGACCACCAGGCCGCCGCGCGCGCAGTTGATGAGGCGCGCGCCCGGCTTCATCTTCGCCAGCGCCTCGGCGTCGATCATGCCCTCGGTCTGCTCGGTCAGCGGCACGTGCAGCGTGATGAAGTCGGCGTGGACGTAGAGCTCGTCCAGGCTGTCCACCTTGCGCACGCCCAGATCGCGGGCGCGCTCGGGCGAGAGGTAGGGATCGTAGACCATCACCCGCATCTTCAGCCCGCGCGCCCGGTCGGCGACGATGGCGCCGATATTGCCGCAGCCGACGACGCCCAGCACCTTGTTGGTGACCTCGACGCCGGTGAACTTCGACTTCTCCCACTTGCCGGCCTTGGTGGAGGCGTCCGCCGCCGGGATGCGCCGGGCCAGCGAGAGCATCATGGAGACGGCGTGCTCGGCGGTGGTGATGGCGTTGCCGCCGGGGGTGTTCATGACCACGACGCCGCGCTGGGTGGCCGCGTCCAGGTCGATGTTGTCGACGCCGACGCCGGCGCGGCCGACGACCTTCAGGCCCTCGGCGGCGGCCAGGACATCGGCGGTGACCTTGGTGGCGGAGCGCACCGCCAGGCCGTCGTATCCGGCCACTTTTTCCTTCAGTTCCTCGGGGGTCAGGCCGACCGCCACATCGGCCTCGACGCCGCGCTGGCGGAACACCTCGGCCGCGCGGGGACTCAGCTTGTCGGCAATCAGAACCTTGGGCATGGGCGTTTTCCTTCCTTCCAGGTCAGGCGCGGCACGCGGCGCGCGCGACGATATCGACGGCGCGCGCTCAGGCCGCCGCGCGCTCGGCCTTCACCGAAGCGAAGGCCCAGTCGAGCCAGGGCAGCAAGGCCTCGATGTCGGCCCTCTCGACCGTGGCCCCGCCCCAGATGCGCAGGCCGGCCGGGGCGTCGCGGTAGCTTCCCAGGTCATAGCCGGCGCCCTGCTCCTCCAGCAGCTTCACGATCTCCTTGGCGGCGGCGGCGCGGCCCGCGTCGTCCAGGCCGGCGAACCAGGGGTCGACGATCTTCAGGCAGATCGAGGTGCAGGAACGCGTTTCGGAGTCGCTTGCGAGAAAGTCCACCCAGTCGCGTTGCGCCACCCATTCGGCGATGATGGCAAGGTTGGCCTCGGCCCGGCGCTTCAGCTCGGGCAGGCCGCCGATCGACTCGGCCCACTTGAGCGCGTCCAGATGGTCCTCGACACACAGCATCGACGGCGTGTTGATCGTCGCGCCCTGGAAGATGTCCTCGTTCAACATGCCGCCCTTGGTCAGGCGGAAGATCTTGGGCAGCGGCCAGGGCGGCGTATGGCTCTCCAGCCGCGCGACCGCGCGCGGGGAGAGCGCCAGCATGCCGTGCTGCGCCTCGCCGCCCAGCACCTTCTGCCAGGACCAGGTGGCGACGTCGATCTTCTCCCAGGGGATCTCCATGGCGAACACCGCCGAGGTCGCGTCGCAGAGCGTCAGGCCCTGGCGGTCGGGCTCGATCCAGTCGCCATGGGGGACGCGCACGCCCGAGGTGGTGCCGTTCCAGGTGAACACCACGTCGCGGTCGGTGTCGACCTCCGAGAGGTTCGGCAGCGCGCCGTAGTCGGCCTCGAAGGTGCGCACGTCGGCCAGCTTGAGCTGCTTGACGACGTCGGTCACCCAGCCCTTGCCGAAGCTCTCCCAGGCCAGCAGGTCGACCCCGCGCGCGCCCAGCAGCGACCACATCGCCATCTCGAAGGCGCCGGTGTCCGAGGCGGGCACGATGGCGAGTCGGTAGTCCTCGGGAATCCCCAGCAGTTCGCGGCTGCGCGTGATGACCTCGTTCAGCCGCCCCTTGCCTTCCCGCGCGCGGTGCGAGCGGCCGAGAAAGGCGCCTTCCAGACCGGACAGGCGCCAGCCGGGGCGCTTGGCGCAGGGACCGGAGGAAAACCGCGGATCGGCCGGCTTTCGGGCCGGCGGCGTCGCATGGCTCATTGACTGCTCCTTTGAGAGGACGGACTCAAAGTGGAATGGATCGTAGTGGGCATGTTGCAGCGCGTCAACGCGCCTCGGGCGCGATGCTGCAATGCAGCGACAATCTCGACGCAGCACAAGCCGCGGCGGTCATGCTAAGGTCGAAGGCGCTATCGACACGGTTCGAGGGAGACCTTACAAGGGCGCGTCTGTCGTACAGCCAGCGGATGACACGGGTCGAAGCCGCATGACCACCGATCAGATGCTCCTGTTCGCGATCCTCGTCGCGGCGCTGGTCCTCTTCGCCTGGGGCCGGTGGCGCTACGACGTGGTCGCGGTGGGAGCGCTGCTGGCGGCGGTCCTGCTGGACATCGTGCCGGTGGAGCGCGCCTTCGACGGCTTCGGCCATCCGGCCGTGATCACCGTGGCGGCGGTGCTGATCCTCTCGCGCAGCCTGCACAACTCCGGCCTGATCGAGTGGATCACCCGCGCCCTGCGGCCGGCGACGACACGGCCCACCTCGCACGTCATGGCGCTGAGCAGCCTGACCGCCGCCTGCTCGGCCTTCATGAACAACGTCGGCGCCATGGCGCTGATCCTGCCGGTGGCGCTACAGTCCTCGCACGCCGCGCGGCGGCCGCCCAGCCAGATCCTGATGCCGCTCTCCTTCGCCTCGCTGCTGGGCGGCCTGATCACGCTGATCGGCACGCCGCCGAACATCATCGTCGCCAGCTATCGCGGCACCGCCGATAGCGAGAGCTTCGGCATGTTCGACTTCACGCCGGTCGGGCTGGCCGTCGCCGCGGCGGGCGTGCTCTTCGTGGCGCTGGTCGGCTGGCGGCTGCTGCCCACCGAGCGGCAGGGCGAGACCGAGGGCAGGTCCCTGTTCCAGCTCGAGGACTACATCACCGAGGTGCGCCTGCCGGAGGGCTCGTCCTACGTCGGCCGCCGGCTGGTGGAGCTGGAGACCCTGGCCCAGGGCGACGTGGCGGTGGTGGCGCTGGTGCGGCGCAAGGACCGCATGCTGGCGCCCTCGGGCTATCTGCGCCTGCAGGCCGGCGACATCCTGATCGTCGAGGCGGATACCTCGGCGCTGCAGCGCCTGGTCAAGCAGGCCGGCCTCGACATGGTGGGCGAGGCCGAGATGTCGGCCGAGAACCTGCGCAGCGAGCGCGTCGGCCTGGTCGAGGTGGTGGTCACCCCCGGCTCGCGCCTGGAGGGGCGCACGGCGCGCAGCCTGCGCCTGCACACGCGCTATGGCCTGAACCTCCTGGGCGTGGCGCGCCAGGGCCAGCCGATCACCGAGCGCCTGGGCCAGGTGCGCTTCGTCGCCGGCGACGTGCTGCTGCTGCAAGGCGAGCGCGACGCCATGCCGGACGCCTTCACCGCACTGGGCTGTTTGCCCCTGGCCGAGCGCGAGCTGCGGCTGGGCCGGCGCACGGCCAGCGCGACCGCGCCGCTGATCTTCGCCGGCGCCATCGCCCTGGTCGCGTTCGGCGTGCTGCCCGTGCACCTCGCGTTCATGCTGGCCGTGCTGCTGCAGGTGCTGCTGGGCGAGATCTCCCCGCGCGAGATCTACGACGCGGTGGAATGGCCGATCATCGTCCTGCTGGGCGCCATGCTGCCGGTGGGACAGGCGCTGGAGATGACCGGCGGCACCAACGTCATCTCGGACCCGATCCTGTCGCTGTCCAACTCCCTGCCGGCCTGGAGCATCCTGACCCTGCTCATGGTCGTGACCATGCTGCTCTCCGACATCATGAACAACGCGGCCACGGCGGTGCTGATGGCGCCGATCGGGGTGTCGATCGCGGAGGGGCTGGGAGCCAGCATCGACCCCTTCCTGATGGGCGTCGCGATCGCCTGTTCCTCCACCTACCTCACGCCGATCGGCCACCAGTCGAATCTCCTGGTCATGGGCCCCGGCGGCTATCGCTTCGGCGACTACTGGCGCATGGGCCTGCCGCTCGACGTCTTGATCGTCGCCATTGCGGTGCCGATGATCCTCTGGGTCTGGCCCCTATGACAGCCTGGGCGATCGACTCGGCATGAAGGCCTTGCGCATCCTCCTGATCGTCCTGGGCGTGGCCGGGATCGGCGGCGGCGGCGTCTGGGCCTGGCGGACGTACGAGCAAGCGAACACGGACGGGCCGCTGCGCCTGTACGGCAACGTCGACATCCGCCAGGTGGATCTGGCCTTCAACGCCGAGGGCAAGATCGCGGACATCCCGGTCGAGGAAGGCGACCGGGTCGGCGAGGGCGAGCTTCTGGCGCGCCTGGACAGCGCGATTTACGAGCACGCCGTGACCGCCGCCGAGGCGCGGCTCGCGGAGAGCGAGGCGCGGCTCGCCGAACTGGAGGCCGGCAGCCGGCCCGAGGAGATCGACCAGGCCGAGGCCGCCGTGCGCCGGTATGAAGCGCGGGTCGCCGACGCCAGGGCGACGCTGGCGCGCCGCCGGCGCCTGCTGGAGAACGACAACGTCTCCGAGGCGGCCTACGACGAGGCCCAGCGCGCCTACGAGGAGGCCAAGGCGGTCCTGGCGCAGCAGCGCGCCGAACTGGCCCTCGCCCGGCAAGGGCCGCGACAGGAGCGCATCGCCGCCGCCCGCGCCCAGCGCGACTTCAACCGCGCGACGCTGGCCCTCGCCCGGGAGCGGCTGGCGAACACCGAGCTGTTCGCACCGGCCGGCGGGACCATCCTCACCCGCATCCGCGAGGTCGGCGCGACGGTGGGGCCGACCTCGCCGGTGCTGACCCTGGCCGTGCGCGACCCCGTACGCGTGCGCACGTACGTCGACGAGCCGAACCTCGGCAGGGTCGTGCCCGGCATGGCCGTCTCGCTCACCACGGACAGCGCGCCGGACAAGGTGTACGCCGGCCAGGTCGGCTTCGTCTCCCCGACCGCGGAGTTCACGCCGAAGACGGTGCAGACGCCGGAGCTGCGCACCGACCTCGTCTACCGCGTGCGGGTGATCGTTCAGAACCCGGACGACAGCCTGCGCCAGGGCATGCCCGTGACCGTGACCTTGCAACCGCCGGACGCGACAAGCGGCGCGACATGAGCCGGCCGGCGATCGCGCTGGAGGGGCTCGACAAGCGCTTCAAGGGCGCGCGGGTGGACGCCCTCTCCGGCATCACGGCCCGCGCGCTGACGGGCCAGGTCACCGGCATCGTCGGGCCGGACGGCGCCGGCAAGACGACGCTGCTGCGGCTGCTGGCGGGGCTGCTCCGGCCAAGCGCGGGGACCAT
Organism: uncultured Rhodovibrionaceae bacterium; assembly: GCA_964561005.1. Lineage (GTDB taxonomy): Bacteria > Pseudomonadota > Alphaproteobacteria > Kiloniellales > Rhodovibrionaceae > CAZLNO01. Next base: position 77,393 of record CAZLNO010000002.1, read on the forward strand.
CTGGACCGCGCCGACCGACGGCCCGCCGGTGCCGGGCCGGCTGGGCTACATGCCGCAGCAGTTCGGGCTCTACGAGGACCTGAGCGTGGCCGAGAACCTGCGCCTCTACGCCGACCTGCACGCCCTGGCGGCGGGCGAACGCCGCCAGCGCACGGCGCGGCTGCTGGACTTTACCGGCCTGGCGCCCTTCACCGGGCGGCTGGCCGGCCGGCTGTCCGGCGGCATGAAGCAGAAGCTGGGCCTGGCCTGCATGCTGGTGGCGCCGCCGGAGGTGCTGCTGCTGGACGAGCCGGGGGTGGGCGTCGATCCGCTCTCGCGGCGCGAGCTGTGGGAGATCGTGCGCGGCCTGACGGCCGAGGGCATGACGGTGCTGTGGTCCACGGCCTACCTCGACGAGGCCGGGAACTGCGACCGCGTCTGGATGCTGGACGCCGGAAAACTGATCGCCGAGGGGCCGCCCGGCGACTTCCTGGCGGAAATGCGCGGGCGCTGCTATCGCATGCCGCTGCCGGACCAGGGCCGGCGGCACGTGCAGGCGCGGGCGGCGCGGGCGCCCGGCGTGCTCGACGCGCAGGTTCGTGGCAGCGGCCTGCGCCTCGTCCTGGCGCCCGAGGCCCGGCCGCCCGAGGCCCGGTCTGTCGGCGCCACCGGCCCGGCCGAGGCCGTGCCGCCCAGCTTCGAGGACGCCGTGATGGCCCGGCTGCGCGCGCAGGGCGCCGAGGCGGACGCCGAAACGTGGCCGGCCCCACAGCGCGCCGAGGCCGCCGCCGCAGCCCGCGCCGACGGCCCCGCCATCGAGACACGGGGGCTGACCAAGCGCTTCGGCGACTTCACGGCCGTGGAGGGCGTCACCTTCCGCGTTCCGGCGGGAGAGATCTTCGGCCTGCTGGGTCCCAACGGCGCGGGCAAGTCCACCACCTTCCGGATGCTCTGCGGCCTGCTGCCCGCCACCTCGGGCGAGGCGCGGGTCGCCGGCTTCGACCTGGCGCATGCGCGGGCCGAGGCGCGCGGCCGCATCGGCTACATGAGCCAGAGCTTCTCGCTCTACGGCGATCTCTCGGTGGCGCAGAACCTGCGCTTCTTCGCCGGCGTCTACGGCCTCGCCGGACAGCGGGCGCGCGCGGCCATCGGCCAGGCGCTGGAGAGCTTCGGCCTCGGCCCCCATGCCCCCACCTCGGCCCGCGCCCTGCCCCTGGGGTTCAAGCAGCGGCTGGGCCTCGCCTGCGCCCTGCTGCACGAGCCGGAAATCCTCTTCCTCGACGAGCCGACCTCGGGCGTCGACCCCCTCACGCGGCGGGAGTTCTGGGAACGCATCAACGCCCTGGCGGAAGGCGGGGTGACGGTCCTTGTCACCTCGCACCTGCTGGACGAGGCGGAGTACTGCGACCGCCTGGCGATCATGCACCAGAGCCGCGTCATCGCCACCGGCGCACCGGACGAGATCAAGCGCGCCCACGCCGGCGGTCCCGACGCCAGCCTGGAGGACGCCTTCATCAACCTGATCGCCGGCCAGTCGGCCGAGGACGCGGAGGCCGCCCCGGCATGAGCTGGCGCGAAAGCCTGGTTGGCTGGCAGCGCGTGCGCGGCCTGGTGCGCAAGGAGACGCTGGAGGTGCTGCGCGACCCCTCCTCGATCGCCATCGCCTTCGTCCTGCCGGTGGTGCTGCTGTTTCTCTTCGGCTACGGCGTATCGCTGGACGCGCGCGAGGTGCCGCTGGCGGTGGTGCTGGAGGAGCCGACGCCGGAAGCCAACGACTTCCTCGCCACGCTGCTCAACTCCAAGTACTTCAAGCCGGACGTCGTTCACGCCCGCCCAATCGCCGAGCGGGCGATGCTGGCCGGCCGGGTGGACGGCATCGTGGTGCTGCGCGCGGACTTCGCCAGCCGGCTACAGGGCCACGGCGCGGCGCCGATCCAGGTCATCGTGGACGGGACCAACGCCAACAGGGGGCGCATCCTGCAGGGCTATCTGCGCGGCGCCTGGCAGACCTGGCTGGCCCAGCGGGCGGCGGAGGACCCGGCGACGGCCCGGACCGGCATCTCGGTCGAGCAGCGGGTCTGGTACAACCCGGCCGTGGACAGCCGGAACTTCATCGTCCCGGGTCTGGTCGCGATCATCATGACGCTGATCGGCGCCCTGCTGACGGCCCTGGTGGTCGCGCGGGAGTGGGAGCGCGGGACGATGGAGGCGCTGTTCGCCACCCCGGCGCGTCCCCGCGACATCCTGCTGGGCAAGCTGGTGCCCTACTTCGTGCTGGGGATGGGGGGCATGGCGCTGTCGGTGGTGATGGCGGTGCACCTCTTCGAGGTGCCGCTGCGCGGCTCGCTCTGGGTGCTGGGGCTCAGCGCGGCGGTGTTCATGGTGACCGCGCTGGGCATGGGGCTGGTCATCTCCTCGCTGGCGCGCAACCAGTTCGTGGCGGCGCAGGCGGCGATCATGATCACCATGCTGCCGGCCATCATGCTCTCGGGCTTCATCTTCGACATCGCCGCCATGCCGCACTGGGTGCAGGCGGTGACCTACATCGTGCCGGCGCGCTACTTCGTCAGCATCCTGCAGACGCTCTACCTGGCCGGCGACGTGTGGCCGGTGATCTGGCCCAACCTGCTGGCCCTGGCGCTGTTCGCCGTCGTGCTCCTGGGCGGCTCGGCGCTGCGCACCCGCAAGAGCCTGGAGTGAGCGGCATGCACGCCCGGCTGCGCGCCCTGGTCATCAAGGAGCTGCTGGCGGTGCTGCGCGACCCGCGCAGCCGCATCGTGCTGATCGGCCCGCCGCTGTTCCAGCTTTTCCTCTTCGCCTACGCCGCCACCTTCGAGGTCGAGGAGGCGGCGCTGGCCATCCTGAACGACGACCGCAGCGCCGAGTCGCGCGAGCTGATCGCCCGCTTCACCGCCTCCGCCGGCTTCCGGCCGGTCAAGCTGCTGACCCACTCGCGGCAGATCGCGCCCACGATCGACGGCCAGGAAGCGGTCGCCGTGCTGCGCCTCGGCCCCACCTTCGCCGCCGACCTCAAGGCGCCGGAACGCACCGCGCAGGTGCAGCTCATCGTCGACGGCCGCCGCTCCAACACCGCGCTGGTGCTGCTGGGCTACGCCGGCGGGATCGTGACCGACTACGCCCGCGAGGTCGCCGCCGCCAACGGCCTGGACGGGCCGCCCGCGACGCTGGTCAGCCGGGCCTGGTTCAACCCGCAGCTCGACAGCCAGTGGTTCATCGTCCCCGGCCTGGTCGGCACGCTGACGCTGGTGGTGACCGTCGTGGTGGCCGGGCTGAGCGTGGCGCGCGAGCGCGAGCTGGGCACCTTCGAGCGGCTGATGGTGACCCCGCTGCGGCCCTGGGAAATCCTGATCGGCAAGACGCTGCCCGCCTTCCTGATCGGCTTTCTGGAGGGCGTGCTGATCGTCGCCATCGCGGTCGCCTGGTTCGAGGTGCCGCTGCGCGGCTCGCTGCCGCTGCTGTTCGCCAGCCTGGCGCTCTTCCTGCTGGCCGCGACCGGGGTGGGGCTGATGATCTCCGCCTACGCGCGCACGCAGCAGCAGGCCATCGTCGGCAGCTTCCTGTTCCTGATGCCGGCGGTGATCCTGTCGGGCTTCGCCACGCCGATCGCCAACATGCCGGCGTTCATCCAGGTCATCACCTACGCCGACCCGCTGCGCTACATGCTGGTCATCCTGCGCGGCATCTTCCTCCAGGACCTGCCGGCCGACCTCGTGCTGGCGCAGCTCTGGCCGATGGCGCTCATCGCCGGCCTCGCCATGACGGTCGCGACCTGGCTGTTCCGGCGGCGGGTGGGGTAGGCTTGCCGGCATGCGGCAGGCTGAAGCCTACGGCGACGGCGGCCTGTAGGGCACGCTTCAGCGTGCCGCATCCGGGCGGGCGAGGACGCCGCTTTGCTCACAGATAGTCGCCCTCGATGTCGACCGTCGTGCGCTCGCCCAGGTCGTCGAAATGCGCGGTCAGCCAGCGCTCGGCCTGGGCGCGGCCCAGGTCGTGGAGGTAGCAAAGGAACTCCCACTCGGCGTTGTACTTGGACGAGATGGTGAGTTTCTTCATCTCCGCCGGCACGTCGACGCGGTGGATCAGCATGCGCTTGTAGCGCTCGGGATCGAGCTGGTGCTCGGCCAGCAGCTTGCCGACGAAGTGGATCGCCCGCATCTCGCGCATCAGCGTGGAATTGAACGTGATCTCGTTCAGGCGGTCCAGGATCTCCGGCGTGGTGGTGGGCGTCTCGGCGCGCTCGATGGGATTGATCTGGACGATCAGGACATCCCGCGACTCGCAGTTGTAGATCAGCGGGTAGAGCGCCGGGTTGCCCATGTAGCCGCCGTCCCAGTAGGCCTCGCCGTCGAGCTCCACCGCCTGGTAGACGTGCGGCAGCGCCGCCGAGGCCATGACCGCCTTCGGCGTCAGCTCGCCGTTCTCGAACACCCGGATCTTGCCGCTGCGCACGTTGGTGGCGGCGATGAACAGCTTCACCGCGTCGCAGTGGCGCACGCGGTCGAAGTCCACGTGCCGCTCCAGGATGTCCAGCAGCGGATTGTAGTTCAGCGGGTTGAACTGATAGGGCGAGAGATAGCGGCTGATCGCGTCGAACAGGACGTAGCCCGGCGCGTACTCCAGGTTCCAGTGGTTCATCCAGGCGTCGAAGGGCGTGCGCATGAAGGGGCCGAAGCGGCCGACCTCCGAGACCTTCGCCCAGAAGTGCGCGAGCGCCCGCCGCGCGCCCTCGCGGCCGTCGGCCATCAGTCCCTCGGCCAGGACCGTAGCGTTCATGGCGCCGGCGGAGGTGCCGCTGATCGCCTCGATGGCGAGGCGGTCGTCGGCCAGCAGGCGGTCCAGGACGCCCCAGGTGTAGGCGCCGTGCGCGCCGCCGCCCTGCAGCGCCAGGGTGATGCGCTTCACCTCGTCCGCCGCCATCAGGACTCCTCCCCCTCGCCCGGCAAGGCCTCCAGGAAGCGCACCGGCGCGCCCGCCGGATCGCCCAGCAGCTCGCCGTCGCGCATGACCGGACGGCCGCGGATCACCGTCGCCACCGGCCAGCCCTGCACCCTGCGCCCGACGAAGGGCGACCAGCCGGCCTTGGAGGCCAGCCAGTCCAGGGTGATCTCGCGCCGGGCCTTCAGGTCCACCAGCGTCAGGTCGGCGTCGTAGCCCACGGCGATCCGCCCCTTGTTGGCGATGCCGAAGACCCGCTGCGGCCCGTGCGCCGTCAGGTCGACCAGGCGCTCCAGGCCGAGCCGCCCCTGCGCCACGTGGTCCAGCATCAAGGGCAGCAGCGTCTGCACGCCGGGAATGCCCGAGGGCGAGCCCGGATGGGCGCGCGTCTTCTCCTCGGCCGTGTGGGGCGCGTGGTCGGAGCCGACGACATCGACGATGCCCTGGTCCAGGGCACGCCACAGGGCCTCGCGGTGGCGCGCCTCGCGGATCGGCGGGTTCATCTGCGCGTGGCTGCCGTGCGTCTCGTAGCACTCGGGCGCCGCCAGGGTCAGGTGCTGCGGCGTCACCTCCACGCTCGCCACGTCCTTGTATTGCGCCAGGATCGGCATCTCCTCGGCGGTGGAGACGTGCAGCACCTGCACCCGCGCGCCATGGCGGCGGCACAGCCTGACGATCCGCGTGGTGGCCAGCACCGCCGCCTCGACGTCGCGCCACTCGGGGTGCCGGCGCACGTCGCCGCCGTCGCGCACCAGTTCGAGGCGCTGGCGCAGGCGTTCCTCGTCCTCGGCATGCACGGAAAAGCGGCGCCGCGCGTGCCGCGCCAGCACCGCGAGCGCGTCGTCGTCCTCCAGCAGCAGGCTGCCGGTGGAGGAGCCCATGAACACCTTGATGCCGGCGCAGCCGGGCAGGCGCTCCAGCTCGCCCACCCGCGCGGCGTTGTCCTCGGTGCCGCCGACGAAGAAGGCGTGGTCCACCCAGGCCCGGCCCCGGGCGCGCGCCAGCTTGTCCCGCAGCGCCGCCGCGTCGGTGGTGGGCGGCTTGGTGTTCGGCATCTCGAAGACGGCGGTGACCCCGCCCAGCGCGGCGGCGCGGGTGCCGCTCTCCAGGTCCTCCTTGTGCTCCAGGCCCGGCTCGCGGAAGTGGACCTGGCTGTCGATGACGCCGGGCAGCACGGTCAGGCCGCCGGCGTCCAGCGTCTCGCCCGCCTGTCCAGGCTCGAAGCGGCCCAGGCCGGCGATGCGGCCGTCGCGCACGGCCACGTCGCAGCCGCGCGCGCCGCCGGGGGTCATCACCGTGCCGCCGGTGACGACCAGGTCGTAGGTTTCGGTCATGCGGACTCCTTCGCCTTTGCCGGCCGGTGTTCGGCCAGCAGCGTGTCGAACAGGGTCAGGTAGCGGCGCACGCAGGCCGCCTCGGTGAACTCGGCCTCGTAGCGGGCCTTGCCCGCGGCGACCAGGCGCCGGGCCCGCGCCGGGTCCTCGATCACCTGGCGGATCGCCGCCGCCAGCGCCGCCGGATCGTCGCGCGGCACCAGCAGCGCGTCCTCCTCCGGCCGCACCAGCCCGGCGGGACCGGCGGCGTCGGCGGCGACCAGCGGCCGTTCGTAGGCCCAGGCCTCCAGGCTGACGGTGCCGAAGGGCTCGTAGCGCGACGGGAAGGCCACGATGTCGGCGGCGCGGAACAGCCCGCCCTTCTCCGCCCACCAGCCCAGGAAGCGCACCCGCCCGTCGACGCCCAGCTCGCGCGCCAGGTGGGCCAGCTTGCCGTGCGCCGGCCCCTCCCCGGCCAGCCAGAGATGGACGCCCGGCAGGCGCGCCAGGGCGTGCAGCATGGTGTCCAGCCCCTTGGCCGGATGCAGGCGGCTGGGCACCAGCACCACCGGCGCATCGGGCGGGGTGTCCAGGGCGGCGCGGTCCTCGGCCGGCCGGTCGTCGACCAGCGCGAAGTTCGGCATATAGTGCGCCTTCGATGCCGGCCAGCCCTGCTCGATCATGTGGCCGCGGATGTCCTCGGTGATGCACAGCAGATGGTCGCAGCGGCGATAGTACTTGATATTGTAGTAGCCGCCGATGCGCGCCAGCTTCAGATGCGGGCCGTCGGGCATCCAGGAGGCCGCCCGGTTCATGTAGGCCAGCGCGATGTCCGGCCGGAAGCGCTCGACCTCGCGCCGCAGCGCCGCGCCGGTGGTGAGGTCGAACCACTGGCCGAAAGGCAGCTCCAGCGGCTCCAGCCCGCAGACGCGCAGCGCGGCCACGCGGTCGGGATGGGCGCGGATGACCGCCCGCTGCTCCACCCCGGCCCGGTGCAGCGCACAGGCCAGGCTGACGAAGAAGGTTTCCGCCCCGCCCCGCGGCGCGCCGGCGAGCAACTGCATCACGCGCATGGCGCCCGTCCCGTGTTCCCTCCGCGGTCGACGCTCCTGCATAGCGAACTGCGGCCGCCTTGTGTACCGTCTTGCCAAAACCGCCGGATTTTCCCAGGTATGGAATCGTGACACGCGCCAAACCGGCGCAGTGATCGGCCCGACGGAACGAACGCATGACCCAGCCTTTCGCCATCCCGCTGGACGGCCGCGGCGTGCTGCAGGTGTCCGGCCCGGACGCCCGCGGCTTCCTGCAGGGCGTGACCAGCAACGACGTCGCCAAGGTCACCGCCGAGCGCGCCGTCTGGACCGCCTTCCTGACGCCGCAGGGCAAGTTCCTGCACGAGTTCTTCGTCGCCGAGGCGCCCGACGGCACGCTCTGGCTGGACTGCGAGGCGGAGCGCCGCGAGCACCTGGCCAAGCGGCTGAAGATCTACAAGCTGCGCGCGCGGGCGGAACTGGGCGACCGCGGCGACGAGCTGGCGGTGGCGGCGCTGCTGGGCGAGCGGGCGCTGGGCGCGCTCGACCTGCCGGCGCTGGAGGGCTACGCCCGGCCCCTGGGCGATGGCGTTGTCTTCGTGGACCCGCGCCTGGGTCAGCTCGGCGCGCGCGCCATCCTGCCGCGCGCGAGCCTGCGGGCCACGCTCTCGGCCGCCGGATTCGCCTTCGGCGAGCTGGCCGACTACGACCGGGCACGCATCGCGCTGGGCGTGCCCGATGGCAGCCGCGATCTGGAGGTCGAGCGCGCCACGCTGATGGAAAGCGGCTTCGACGAGCTGCACGGCATCTCGTGGGAGAAGGGCTGCTTTCTCGGCCAGGAGCTGACGGCGCGCATGAAGTACCGGGGCCTGGCGAAGAAGCGCCTGATGCCCGTACGCATCGAGGGTCCCACGCCCGCGCCCGGCACGGAAATCCGGCGCGCCGGCAAGACGGCGGGCACGCTGCGCTCCACGGTGGACGGGCTCGGCCTGGCGCTGCTCAAGCTCGACCAGCTCGACGGCGCCGAGGACACGCCGTTCGAGGCCGGGGAGGCTCGCTTGACGCCCGAGAAGCCCGACTGGGCCGCGTTCTGACCCGCCGCCGGATTCTGACCCGCCGCCGGAGGGGGCGCCGCCGCCTTCACTCTTCCGGCACCCGCGCCGGCTTCCCGTAGTAGAAGCCTTGCAGGTAGCCGCAGCCGAGGCGACGCAGCGCCTCGGCGTGGTGCGCCGTCTCCACGCCCTCGGCGACCACGTCCATTTCCAGGTCCTTCGCCAGGTGCACCAGCGCCTTGATCAGGCGCTGCGCCCGTCCCTTGCGGTCGATCGACCAGATGAAGGACTTGTCGATCTTCAGGGTGTTCAGCGGAAAGCGATGCAGGTGGCTGAACGAGCTGTAGCCGGTGCCGAAGTCGTCGATCGCCAGCGAGCAGCCGAGGTCCGAGAGCGCGCTGAGCATTTGCTGCGCCGCCTCGGGGTGGTGGATCAGGCCGCTTTCGGTGATTTCCAGCTTCAGCGCGTGGGGCGAGACGCCGTGGACCCGGCAGGCATCGCGCACCTGCTGGACCAGGTCGCAGCCCACAAGCTGCTCGGCGGAGACGTTGACGCTGACGAAGCCGACATCCTCGCGCAGCAGGTAGCGCGCCAGCCGCGCCGCCTCGTTCAGCACCCAGCGGCCCAGCTCCGGCATGAGGCCGCGCGCCTCGGCGGCCTCGATGAAGGACCCTGGGGGGACCAGGCCCTTCTTCGGGTGCTGCCAGCGCAGCAGCATCTCGTAGCCGGCCACGCGCGCGTCGGCGCTGCGCATGATGGGCTGCGCCATCAGGAAAAGCTCATCATCGCGGGACAGGGCGCGGGCGATGTCGTGCTCGAACTCCAGGCGCTCGAACAGCCGTTCGCTGAGCGCCGGCGCGTCGTCGGACGATTCGGGTTCGGGCGCGGGGGCGACGTGTTGCGCCGTGCGGTGGCTGACGTGGCGGAAGCGGCGGATCAGGACGTCGATCAGCGACGGCAGGATCGGGTCGGCCTGGCGCATCGCGTCTTCCAGGTAGGCACGGGAGAACGAGAGCGCCGCGGTATCCTCCTCGCAGAGCGCCGTGGCGTAGCGCTGGGCCTTGTCGACCAGCGCCATCTCGCCCAGCAGGCCGCCCGATTCAACGAACCCCAGCGTGGTGTCGCGCCCGCCCTCGCGGCGCACGATTCGCACCCGGCCACGCTCGATATAATAGGCGCGGTCGCCGTCGTCGCCCTGCCGAAAGACCGCCTGCCCTTTTGCGAACTCCTCGCGCGTGACCCGCATGCCGCGTCTGCTCCACACCTCCGGCCTTGCCCGGCCCCAGGGTTGCCCGGCCCCAGGATTGACGACCGGGTCTTTAGCCTTGGTGAAGATCGGCCGCAGGCCCGCCGGAACGTCTTAGCGATACAGGCGCTTGCCATACTCCGCCTTGAGCGGTTCGTAAAGCCGCGCAACGTAGTCGCCGTAGCCGTTGTAGAGCTGCGTGGGGATCTCCTCCGCGCCGCCGAAGGTGCCGAGGTCGTCCTCGCTGCGCAGGAACTTCTCGGTGGCCTGGCTCCAGCGCGGATGGTCGACCTCGGGGTTCACGTTGGCCCAGAAGCCGTACTCGTTGGCCTGCACGTCCCACCAGAAGGTGCGCGGCATCTCCTCGGTGAAGGTGAAGCGCACCAGCCCCTTGGCCGACTTGAAGCCGTACTTCCAGGGCACCACCAGGCGCAGCGGCGAGCCGTTCTGCTTGGGCATCGGCTTGCCGTACATGCCCGTGCCCATGAAGGCCAGCTCGTTGGTGGCCTCGGCCATCGTCAGGCCCTCGATATAGGGCCAGGGATACCAGGGCGCGCGCTGGCCCGAGGCGACGTCCGGCATCTCGAAGGTCTCCATGCGGACGTACTTCGCCTTGGACAGCGGCCGCGCGAAGTCCACCAGCGCCTTCATCGCAAAGCCGGACCAGGGGACGTTGATCGACCAGGCCTCGACACAGCGGTGACGGTACAGCCGCTCTTCCAGCGGCATGCGCTTGATCAGCTCGTCGATGTCGATCTCGCGCGGCTGCTCCACCAGGCCGTCGATCTTGATGGTCCAGGGCCGGATGGGCAGGTCCTGCGCCTTTTTCCAGATCGTCTTGGACGAGCCGAACTCGTAGTAGTTGTTGTAGGTGGCAACCAGCGACTCCTTGGACGGCTCGCGCTCCAGCGTGAAAGCCGGGTTGCGCTCGAAGGGGTAGAGGTCGCGCGTCGGATCGTCCTTGGGCGCGCCCACCTGGGCGCGCGCCGCCGTCGTCCCCAGCAGCGCGCCGCCGCTCCCGGCCGCGAGAATGCTTCCCGCCGCCGCCAGCTTCATGAACTCCCGGCGCCGGCGGAAGGCCGCCTCGTCGGTCGCCGCGCCCTCGGGCAGCTCCCAGCCGCGCTTGCGCTTGATGAACATGATCGTCGCCTCCATGTGCGGACACTTCCCATCAAGATAGACCGGTGGGCCCGTCCGGAAAACCAGCGCGACCGACCCGACGCGAAAAGCCCGGCCGCGACGGGCCGGGCTCTGTCTTGCGCGAACCGAAGGCGGGGTCGAATCAGCTCAGGTGCGCGCGAAGCATCCAGGCGTTCTTCTCGTGCGTCTCCAGACGCCCGATCATCAGGTCCTCGCTGGCCGGATCGTCGACGTCCCGCGCGGCGGTAATGCCCTCGCGCAGCGTCGCGGCGACAGTCTCCTGATCCTCGGCCAACTGGCGCACCATCTGCTGCCAGTCCAGCTGGCCGGTCTCTTCCTTGACGCTCGCCAGCTTGGCGAAGGCCTGGTAGCTGCCGGGCGCGTAGTGGCCCATCACCCGGATGCGCTCGGCGATGTCGTCCACCGCCTGGGCCAGGTCCTTGTACTGCTCCTCGAACAGGTTGTGCAGCGCCTGGAAGTGCGGCCCCTCGACGTTCCAGTGATAGTTGTGGGTCTTCAGATAGAGCGTATAGCTGTCGGCCAGCGCCCGGGAGAGCGCCTGCGCCATGCGCTCGCGGGCCTCGTTGCTGAGAGCGGTGTTCGGCTGCGCCATCGATCTTCCTCCTTTTTATCGACTGTTCGCCCAGCGGCATCGCGTCGTCACCAGGCGGGCTTGTTTAGAACCGTTCTAATCTATTTTTTAACTGGGGTCGCTGCCCCCCGTTTACAAGGTCCGGCGGGGCGCAGTCCGTCATCCCTGCCATGAATACGACACGGCGCAGCATCCGGATGCAGGCCGGACCGGCCGCGGCCCCCTCCCGCCGCGTTTCGCTGCCGGGTGCCCGGCGGCCGGTCGGCACGACGGCTTACTGCGCCGCGGCGGTGTGCTCCTGCACGACGCGGGCGGCCAGCTTGCCGGTCAGTTCCTGCAGATGGTCGAACTGCCGCGCGAAGAAGCCCACGCCGAGCGTCAACGAGCGCAGCTCGACGATCAGGTCGGACAGTTCCGCCTCCGGCATGTAGGCCCGCAGCTCGTCCCAGCCGTCCCAGCCCGGCTTCGCCTCGAAGCCCAGGATCTGGCCCCGGCGGCCGGAGATCAGGCCGTGGATCTTGCTGGTGAACGCCTGCGGCACCGAGATCGTGACCAGGTCGATCGGCTCCAGCAGCACGGGCTCGCAGTCGGGCAGGGCCTCGTTCATGGCGATCCGCCCGGCGGTCTTGAAGGCCTGCTCGCTGGAATCGACCGAGTGGTATTGCCCGTCGAAGAGGTTCACCGCCACGTCGACCACGGGAAATCCCAGCGGCCCGCGCTGCAGCGCTTCCTTCACGCCGGCCTCGACCGCCGGAATGAACTGCTTGGGCACGGCGCCGCCGACGATGCTGTCGGAGAACTCGAAGCCGTTGCCGCGCGGCAGCGGCTGGACGGTAACGTGGATGTCGGCGAACTGCCCGTGCCCGCCGGTCTGGCGCTTGAAGCGGGCATGGTACTTGGTGGACTTGCGGATGGTCTCGCGATAGCCGGTCATCGGCTTGCGCGCCGCGACGGCGACGTTGAAGCGATTCTTCAGCCGCTCCACGGCAAGCTGCAGGTGGATCTCCCCCTGGCCCCACAGCAGCATCTGCCCGGTATCCGCGTCGTGGCCGGAAGCGATCGAGGGGTCCTCCTCGGCCAGCTTGGCCACGGCCGCGGTCAGCTTCACCTCGTCCTCGCGCTTTTCCGGCTGGACGGCCAGGGCGAAGACGGGGGCGGTCGGCTCCGGCCAGATCATGTCCGGGGACTCCACACGGCCCTTGCCGGCGATCAGGTCGCCAGTGGCGAGCGTCTCGGCGCGGCCGATGGCCACCAGCTCGCCTTCCCCGGCCGCGCTCGCCTTGCGGTTCTCGCCGCCGAAGAGGTGGTAGAGGCCGGAGATGCGGTGTCCGTCCAGGCTGGCCCCGTCCTTCAGCCCGCCCTGCCAGATGCGCGCCACGCTCATCTTGCCGGTGTGCGGCTGGTGCAGCGTCTTGACCACGGTCGCGGTCAGCTCCTGGCCGGCACTGCCGGCGGCATCGAGGACGCCCAGGCGCCGCGCCGACCGCGCCGGGTCGGGCGTCTCGTGGCGCAGCGCCTTCCACAGCCGGGTCACGCCGTTGTCGCGGTCGGCCGAGCCCAGCAGCACCGGCACGATCAGGTCCTGCTGCAGGTCCTTGGTGATCTGCGCATAGACCTCTTCCGGCGGCGGCACCACGTCCTCGAGCAGCTTCTCCAGCAGCGCGTCGTCCTGGTCGGCCAGGGACTCCAGCATCTCCTGGCGCGCCTCGTCCTCGCGCTCCTTGATCGTCTCGGGCATCTGGATCAACTCGGAGGGCTGGCCCTGCTGGTAGCGGTAGGCGCGCTCGCTGACCAGGTCGACATAGCCGGTCACGTCGTCGCCCTCGCGGATCGGCACCTGGCGCAGCACCAGCGGCCGCGAGGACACCGCCTGCAGCGCCGCCATCATCTCGCGCGCCGAACTGCCCGCCTTGTCGATCTTGTTGACGAACAGCATGTGGGGGATCTGGTGGTCGTCGAGATACTTGAACAGCGGCGCCAGCGTGACCGCCTTGTCCGGGTCCGGCTCGGCGACGACCACCGCGATGTCGACGCCCAGCAGGCAGGTCTTGGCGTCGTGCATCAGTTCCACCGAACCGGGACAGTCGATCAGGAACCAGGGGTCGCCCAGGTAGGTGGCGGCGGCGAAGTTCGGCTCCACGGACATTTCCCGCCCGCGCGCCTCGCGGCTGCTGTCGCCCACGGTGTTCTTCTGGGTCACCGCGCCCAGGCGGTCGATCGCCCCCGCGGTGTGCAGCAGCGCCTCCAGCAGGCTGGTCTTGCCGCTGGTATAGCTGCCGACGAGCGCGGCGCAGCGCGGTTTCACGCCTGACGTGTCGGTCATGACATCACCTCCCTCGGGTCTGGCCGTTATGTTTGCGTTGTGTTCCCGGACTTTTCGCCCCGGTTTCTTCCGGTCGTCGTCGAAGGGAAATGGTGCGCCCGCGCCGCGGCCCGGCGCAATAGCAAAAGGCAACCCGATCGCCTGGCCAAAGCGACGACTTCCGCCATGCCCCAGGGCCCGCGCGGCGCCGTCCGCAGAGTCGCAGCCCCTGTCCCACGACCGTCATCGCCAAGAGTTTTGATAGGCGAATGCAGCGGAATTTGTGGAAAATGCCTTGAAAATTGTTCCGGTTTGAAACATATTACTCGCGTTTCGAATTCATTCTATCTCCGGTCTACGCGTGGCTCGCCTGGCCGCCCGTGGGACAGCAGGACGCAAGCCGGGGACAGGCCGACAGGAGGCTCCATGTTGGACGCCAGCATCACCCCCGGCAACGCGGCGCGGACGGATTCCGGCTTCACGATCGCCGTGGCCGGACCCGGCGGCGGCGCGGCGAGCCTCGCCACGACCGGGAACACGAGCCGGGACGGTGCGGGCGGCTTCGGCGTGGGCAGCGACCTCGCCCGCGTGGGCGGGCAGATCGCCCACGATCCGGCAAGCGGACAAAGCGAGAGCCTGAGCGTCACTTTCGACACGGCGCAGACCGCCATCTCCGTGGAGGTCGCCAACCTCTTCGCGAACGAGGGCGGCAAGACCGAGGTCGGCGCCTACACCCTGCTGGACAACGAAGGCAACGAGGTCGGCAGCGGCACCTTCGCCGCGGAGAGCGGCACCACCGCCACGGTCGGGATCGACCCCTCCGGCGATCAGACCTTCAGCAAGGTCGTCTTCACCGCCGCACCCTACGCCGAAGGCCAGGACGGCGACAGCGACGACAGCTCCGACTACTGGATCAACGAGATCCGCTTTGCCGCCGGCCCGGAAGACGGCGCGGACGAGACTGACGACAATACCGGCGGTGGCGACGGCGACAGCGAAGACGGCGAAGAGGATGGCGAAGAAGACGGCGACAGCGACGGCGACGACGACGGCGACGACGACGGCAACCAGGACGACGGCGGCGAGAGCGGCGAGCGCGAGCACCGCACCGTCCTGATCGACTTCGAGGGCCTGGCCGACACCGACGAGGGCGATGCCCTCGACGACCAGTATCAGGCCAGCCACGGCGTTGCCTTCCAGGCGCTCGGCGGCGTCGATCGCGGGCAGCCGACGCTGGTCGAGACCGGTGGCGCGCAGGGCGCGGAAGCGGCGTTCGTCCCGACCGACACCGTCACCGACGGCACCGACATCGGCGAGGCCTTCCTCACCGGAAGCGACGCATTGCGCGACTCGGGCAGCACCGCCGGCTTCCGGATGAACATCTTCGACGGCGCCTGGCGCGTGGCCGGCGACCTGCTCGACCTCGACGGCGGCGAGACCTGGACGATCACCGGGCAGAACGCCGCCGGCGAGGCCGTGGCCAGCCTCACCCTGTCCGACGAAACCGACAACGAAGGCGGCGACGGCGCCGCCACGCCCTGGGAACTCGCCGTCGACAGCGCGGATGACGCCATCACGACCGTGGTCTTCCAGGGTGGGCGCGCGGACGGCCGCAACATCGGCTTCGGCGTCGACAACATCGAAATCGACGTCGACGCCCGCCCCGACGGCGAGGGCGGCAATGACGGCGGCTCCGGCAGTGGTGACGAGGGCACCGGCGAAGACGACTCCAGCGGCGACGGCGGCACTGGCGATTCAGGCGGCCGCGAGCACCGCACGCTGGTGATCGATTTCGAGAACCTCGCCGACACCGCCGAGGGCGACGCCATCGACGACCAGTACCAGGCCAGTGACGGCGTGACCTTCCAGGCGCTGGACGGGGTGGCGCGGGGCGAGCCGATCCTCGCGGAAACCGGGCTGGTCGACGGCGACTTCGCCGGCTTCGGGCCCGGCGACGACACCACCGACGGCTCGGCGATCGGCGGCGCCTTCCTGACGACCCGCACGACGGACAGCGGCGATTTCGACGGCCCGGCGGGTTTCCGGATGACCATCGCCGACGGCGCCTGGCGCGTGGCCGGCGACCTTCTGGACCTGGACCGGGGCGAGAGCTGGACCCTCGTCGCCCGGGACGCATCGGGCAACGTCGTCGACGAGACCACGCTGACGGACGAGACGGGCGAGGGCGACGCCGCCGCCACGCCGTGGGAGCTCACCGCCGACAGCGCGGACTCCGCGATCGCCACGGTGACCTTCGAGGGCGAGCGGAATGCCCAGCCCGAGACCATCGGCTTCGGTTTCGACAACTTCGAGATCGATGTCGCCGCCGACCCTGGCGACTCGGGCGATGATCAAGGCAACGGCTCGGGCGACGACGGCGCGGGCAATGACGGCGCGGGCAGCGGCGGCGACGGCGACGGCAATCCTGGCGTGGATGTCGACATCAGCCTGGTCCAGGACTTCGGCGAGGACGGCGGCTACATCGCGAAGGCCGTGATCACCAACACCGGCGACTCGCGCTTCTTCGACTGGGAGGCGGCGGTCGACCTGGGCGACTCCGGCGCCTTCGTCACCGGCTGGTCCAGCGACATCAACGCCCCCATCACGGTCGACGGCGCCGGCGGCGATACCGGGGAATTCGGCACCAGCGACACCTTCCGCCGGCCGATCGACCCCGGCGACAGCTTCACCCTGCACTACCAGTCCGATGGCGGCACGGTGGAAGACGACAGCTTCGACTTCGACGTACTGACGCCGGAGTCAGGCGGCACGGCCAACGCCGACGACCTGGAGGCCGAGCTGACGATCGACGACTGGGGCAACGGCTTCATCGCCAACCTGGTGGTCAACAACACCAGCGGCGGACCGATCAGCGACTGGACGGTGGAGATCGACTTCGGCGACAGCGACGTCAACCTGACCGACGTCTGGGGCGCGACGGCCGGCGGCTCGGGCAGCACGGTAACGCTGACGGCGGCCGACTTCAACGCCGCCATCCCCGAAGACGGCCGGGTCTTCGCCGGCTTCGTGGCCGAGGACAACAGCGTCGACGCGCTGCAGACCGTGGTCGAGGCGGACTCCATCGCCTTCCTCTAGCGCAGTCACCAAACCGAAAGCTTTTCGTGGCTGATTGGGTGGCGAACCGTCGCGCCGTGCAGTCGCCGGCGCGGCGGCGAGGCCCTGTAATCTCCGGAAGGAACTGGGCATGGCAGACTTCGTCGGCGGTTCGGCCAGCGAGACCCTGGAAGGCACCGCCGAGGCCGATACCCTCGACGGCGCGGCCGGCGACGACACCCTGCGCGGCCTTGGCGGCGCGGACCGGCTGATTGGCGGCTTCGGCAGCGACACCCTGACCGGCGGTCCGGGAAACGATACCTTCGTCTACCAGGGCTTTCGCGCGCCCATCGACCAGCGCGACGTCGTCACCGACTTCACGCCCGGCGAGGACCGCGTCGACGTCAGCACCCTGGGCATCGCCTCCTTCGACACCGTCGCGAAGCTGCTCGACAGCACGGAAACCGGGGACGCCCGCCTGACGATACCGCTCGGCGGCGGGGTGCAGGAACTCGTGCTTCAGGGCGTCGCCGCCGACACCCTGGGCGCCGAGAACGTCTTCGTGGCCACCGACGCGGCCGGGGGCGACCTTCAGGGCGGCGGCTTCGCGGACAGCCTGTTCGGCGGCCTGGGCGACGACCGCCTGAGCGGCTTCGAGGGCGACGACCGCCTGTTCGGCGGACGCGGCGGGGATGTCCTCAATGGCGGCGCCGGCGACGACCGCCTCGACGGCGGGGCGGGCGCGGACATTGCGGTTTTCAACGGACCGCGGGACAGCTTCGCCGTCAGCGGCAACGCCGCCTCCGCCAGCGTCGTCGGGCCGGACGGGGCGGACACCCTGGTGGGCGTCGAGACGCTGCAGTTCGCCGACGCGATCGTGGAGCTGCCCGCCGCCCCCGCCGAAGCACCGGACCTGGAGCTGCTGGGCCTGCCGGTCGCCGCCCAGCTCGGCGCCATCTACGTCGGCTACTTCGGCCGTGCGCCCGACCCCGGCGGGCTGGATTTCTGGCTGGGCCAGTACCAGGCCGGCCTCGACCAGGGCAAAACGCCCGGCACGGTGCTGGACGACATCGCCGAGTCGTTCCGCGAGAGCGCGGAGGCCATCGGGCTCTTCCCCTTCCTGGACCCCGACGCCACCCCCGGCGCCAGCCAGGACGCCATCGAAGGCTTCGTCGCCGACGTCTTCGACAACCTCTTCGAGCGTCCGGCCAGCCAGGCCGGCCTCGATTTCTGGAGCGGCGTCATCGCCGACCGCCTCGCCCAGGGCATCAAGCTGGGCGACATCATCGTCGACATCATCTCCGGGGCGCAGGACGGCGTCGCGGTCGACCTCGACGGCGACAACCAGGCGGACCTGACCGCGCTGGACGCGACGACGATCGCCAACAAGATCGACGTGGCCGCCGCGTTCGGCCAGCAGGTGCCGCCGGACACCAGCAACGACGTGGGGCGCGGCCTGATCGACGATGTCACCGCCGAGCCGCAGAGCGTGCAGGCCGCTCTCGACCAGGTCGACGCCCTGGCCGGCGGCACGGCGAGCCAGACGGTCGAACTCTTCGTCGGTTGACCCGGACCGCCGCTACCCCCGCCCGCGATAGGGCGCCACGCCCTGGTCGGGCAGCCACAGGCCCTCGGGCGGCGCGCCGGTCTGGTAGAACACGTCGATCGGCATGCCGCCGCGCGGATACCAGTAGCCGCCGATGCGCAGCCACACCGGTTCCATCGCCGCGCGCAGCCGCTTGGCGATCGCCAGCGTGCAGTCCTCGTGGAAGGCGCCGTGGTTGCGGAACGAGCCGAGGAAGAGCTTCAGCGACTTGCTCTCGACCAGCAGCCGCTCGGGCACGTAGTCAATGACCAGATGCGCGAAGTCCGGCTGCCCCGTGACCGGGCAGAGCGAGGTGAACTCCGGACAGGTGAAGCGCACCAGGTAGGTCTCGCCCGGATGCGGGTTCGCCACGGTCTCCAGCGTCGCCGCGTCGGGCGACTCGGGCAGGACGCTGGCCTGGCCGAGCTGGCTCGGGCGGGTCGTGTGCACATCGGTCATGATACGGTTCGCTCGGGACGGCGCCGCAGCGGCGTTGCCATAGGCCCTCGACCATAGGCCCTGGACCTCCCTGCTGCCAAGTCCCGCGGACGCCCGGCCAGCGTTCGCGAAGGTTGCGATTCCGCCGCGCGACCCCATTGTCATCGCCGCGCAAAGCCGCTATATACGGCGCCGCGGACGGGGAGTAGCTCAGCCTGGTAGAGCGCCGCCTTCGGGAGGCGGAGGTCGTTGGTTCGAATCCAGTCTCCCCGACCAGTCAGCACCTGCGCCCCGCGGAATGTCAGAGCCCGGATCGCTTGGTCCGGGCTCTTGCTTTTTCTTGGCCTTCGACCGGGCGTCTGGTGGGCTGCGATGTCGGAACCATTCTTAGAATAGTTCCAAACTATTGACCCCGGTCCGGTAAACCGCCACACTTGGAAAAAGGAGGCAAGGTCGCACGTGGCCTTGCCGACTGGACAGGATCGCCAGGATCGGCGGCGCGCGACGAACGGACCGCGGCGGGCAGGAGGCCGCGCCGAAGACCGCGAAGGATGTCGAGGGAGGTCGCCATGGCCGACAAGCCGCATGCCACGGGCCGAGTCAAACCCGGCGACGTCACGCAACGGGTCGGGGTCGAGCAGGCCCGCCAGCGCGGCGTCAATGTCGAGGAACTGGTCGAGAAGCTGATCGACGCCGCAGCCGCCGAGTTCACGACCTACTACTATTACACCATCCTGCGGATGCACCTGGCGGGCAGCGAGGATTACAAGGAGATCACCGAGGACGCCCGGCTGGAGGACCGCTCGCACTTCGAGCTGATCACGCCGCGCATCTACGAGCTGGGCGGCGGGATCCCTCGGGACATCCGCGCCTTCGCCGACCGCGCGAGCTGTCCCGACGCCTATCTGCCGGACGATCCGAGCATGGCCAACATCCTCCAGGTCCTGCTGGAGGCCGAGCGCTGCGCGGTGCGCACCTGGAACGAGATCTGCGATCTGACGCTGGGCAAGGATCCGCGCACCTACGACATGGCCTCGCGCATCCTGCAGGAGGAAATCGAGCACGAGGCCTGGTTCATCGAGCTGCTGAGCCGGGAACGCGACGGCGTCGCCCGACCCTCCGGGCACTTCCGCCGCGGCACTCCCGGCGACGCGCCGCAGAGCAAGAACCGGCCGTTCTACAATCCGTGACGCCGTGACCCCCGGCCCGGCGCCTGCCGCGCCGGGCGACCCCAGGGTGCCGGGCCCCCAGCCCGGCACCCCTTTTTTCCGCCATGAGCCGTGAACGCCACAAGGTGACGCTGGTCTTCCCCGACGACACCGAGCGCACCATCCTGGTCGCGCCGGAGGACTCGATCTGGGACGCGGCCGAGGCCCAGGGCGTGGCGCTGCCGTCGCTTTGCCTGCAGGGCTGGTGCACCACCTGCGCCGGCCGGGTGCTTTCCGGCAACTTCGACCCGGCCGAGGCGCTGCGGTATTATGACGCGGACCGGGCCGCCGGCTTCATCCTGCTCTGCACCGCTCGCCCGCGCAGCGACCTGCGTATCCTCACGCACGAGAGCGCCGCCATGCGCGAAAACCGCCGCGCGCACGGCCTCCCCGCGCCGCGCGGGTGAGGCTCAACCCCGTCGGCCGCACGCGCCCTCCGTTCCGCGCTGCACAAATTGCACTTGACGCGAAACGCCGCCGAACATATCTGAGCGGCGTTGCGAACTGGACTAATTCTAATTCGCGCATCCGATAGGACCATCAACACCCACGGGGGGGGATGGCGGCAAGGCGCGCTCCGACCCGCCGGCATGGACCGGCGCCGGGGCGGCGTGTTCCTGGATCCCGCCCGCACCACCTGACGAAACCGAGGAGGAGCGACACATGCTGTCCGTTGGCAAACCGTTTCCGAAGTTCGACCTGAAGGCCGTGGTCGACACCGATCCGCAGAACGCCTTCACCCAGATCAGCAACGAGACCTACCAGGGCAAGTGGCTGGTGGTCTTCGCCTGGCCGAAGGACTTCACCTTCGTCTGCCCGACCGAGATCGCCGAGTTCGGCCGCCTGAACGAGGAGTTCCAGGACCGCGACGCGCAGGTGCTGGGCTTGTCCACGGACAGCGAGTTCGTGCACCTGAACTGGCGGCGCAGCCACGAGGACCTGAAGGACCTGCCCTTCCCCATGCTCTCCGACATCAAGCGGGAGCTGAGCCAGGAGCTGGGCATCCTGGACGACGCCGAGGGCGTGTGCCTGCGCGCCACCTTCGTCGTCGACCCGGACGGCATCGTCCGCCACGTCTCGGTCAACGACCTCAGCGTCGGCCGCAACCCGCAGGAAATCCTGCGCATCCTGGACGCCCTGCAGACCGACGAGCTCTGCCCCTGCAACTGGGTGAAGGGCGAGGAGACGCTGCAGGCGGCGTAACCGCCGCGCGAGCCACATGCCCGGCGGCGGGAAGACACGTTCCGGTTCGGGAGCAACCCCCCGGCCGGCCGATCCGACACGGGTCGCGGGGCGGGGGCTCGCCCCCGCCCCGAACGTTTGCCGCCGGCCGAACTTTCACGAGGAGGTCCCACGCCATGTCCATCGACACCCTGAAGAACGCCCTGCCCGCCTATGCCAAGGACCTGAAGCTCAACCTCGGCAACGTGCTGCGCAGCCAGGGGCTGAGCGAGCAGCAGATCTGGGGCTGCGCGCTGGCCTCGGCCATCGCGGCGCGCAACGACGCCGTCACCGAGGCGATCGCCGCCGAGGCCCGGGCGAAGCTCTCCGAGCAGGCCTACACCGCCGCCAAGACCGCCGCCGCGATGATGGCGATGAACAACGTCTACTATCGCTTCCTGTCGCTGACGTCGAACGAGCAGTACCAGACCATGCCCGCCAATCTGCGCATGAACGCCATCGCGCAGCACGGCATCGAGACCCTGGATTTCGAGCTGTTCTCGCTGGCGGTGTCCTGCATCAACGCCTGCAAGAAGTGCGTCGACAGCCACGAGCAGCAGGTGGTCAGGACGGGCGCCACCAAGGAGATGGTGCAGGCCGTGGTCCGCATCGCCTCGGTCATCCACGCCGTCGCCGTGACCCTGGAGGCCGAGCAGGGCCTGAAGCGCGTCGAGACGACCGCCGAGGCGGCGTAAAACTCCGCCCGCCGCCGTTCTCGCGACGACACTCCCGCCCCGGCCCTCCCCCGCACACGGGGGAGGGATCCGGACCGCGGCGTCGAACGCCACCTCCCCCGCTTGTGGGGGAGGTCGGATCGCCCCAGCGATCCGGGTGGGGCGCCACCGGCGAGGCCGGCCGGACCGGTCGGCCTCGCCCGGGCGTCCCCTACCGCGCCAGCGGCTTGTACTTGATGCGGTGGGGCTGGATCGCCTCCTCGCCGAAGCGGCGGACGCGGTCGGCCTCGTATTCCTGGAAGTTGCCCTCGAACCACTCGACCTGGCTCTCGCCCTCGAAGGCCAGGATATGGGTGGCGATGCGGTCCAGGAACCAGCGGTCGTGG
>CAZLNO010000003.1:0-31191 GCA_964561005.1 uncultured Rhodovibrionaceae bacterium
TGCATCGTCACTGGGCGAAAAATGGGTCCGTCGACCCGCAACGCAAGTCGTACCCTGGCCGCCGTCCCGGCGCCGTGCCATATATCGCCTGTGTCCGATATCGCTGTCCGCGCCGAAGACCTGACCAAGCGCTTCGACGGTCTGCTCGCCGTCGATCGCGTGTCGTTCACCGTGCCGCGCGGGCGAACCGCGGCGCTGCTGGGCGCCAACGGCGCGGGCAAGACGACGACGCTGGCCATGCTGCTGGGCCTGCTGCTGCCCACCTCGGGCCGGGTGGAGGTCCTGGACACGGACATCGCGCAGGCCCGCCACCGCGTCATGGCCCGCGTCAACTTCTCCTCGCCCTACGTGGACCTGCCGCGACGTCTTACCGTGCAGCAGAACCTGCGCTTCTTCGCCCGGCTGTACGGCGTGCCGCGCGCCGGGGCGCGCGTGCGGGAACTGGCCCAGGCGCTGGAGCTGACGAACCTCCTGGGCCGGCGCATGGGCAGCCTGTCGGCGGGGCAGAAGACCCGCGTCGCCCTGGCCAAGGCCCTGGTCAACGCGCCCGAGGTGCTGTTCCTGGACGAGCCCACGGCCTCGCTCGACCCCGACACCGGCGACTGGGTCCGCGGCTACCTGGAGGCCTATCAGCGCGACAGCGGCTGCGCCATCCTGCTGGCCTCGCACAACATGGCGGAGGTGGAGCGGCTGTGCGACGACGTGCTGATGATGCGCCAGGGCCGCATCGTCGACCGGGGCACGCCGGCGGCGCTGATCGCCCGCTACGGCCGGCAGACGCTGGAGCAGGTCTTCCTGGACATCGCCCGCGCGCGCGGCGGCGAGGCCGGAACGGACATGGAGGCGGCGGAATGACGGGCCGCCTGGCCGACGCCGCGACCGCGCGCGCCACCGGCTCCACCGCCGGGCGGATCGGCGCGGTGGTGCTGCGCCATCTCTACCTGATGCGCACCTCCTGGCCGCGGGTGTTCGAGTTGATGTACTGGCCCACGATCCAGATGGTCCTCTGGGGCTTCATCACCCGCTTCTTCCTGGAGCACAGCAGCTACGTCGCCCAGGCGACCGGCGTCCTGATCGCCGCGGTGCTGCTGTGGGACGTGCTGTTCCGCGGCCAGCTCGGCTTCAGCCTGTCCTTCCTGGAGGAGATCTGGTCGCGCAACCTGGGCAACCTGGCGGTCAGCCCGCTCACCCCGGCCGAGTTCCTGCTGTCGCTGACGGTGATGAGCCTGATCCGCACCCTCGTGGGGGTCTTGCCGGCGGCGGGCTTGGCGATCGTGTTCTACGAGTTCTCGATCTTCACCCTGGGGCTGCCGCTGGTGGCCTTCTTCACGCTCTTGCTGGTGTTCGGCTGGGCCATCGGGATGATGGTCTCGGCCCTGGTGCTGCGCGTCGGCCAGGGGGCGGAGAGCGTGGCCTGGCTGGCGATCTTCCTGCTGGCGCCGGTCAGCGCCATCTACTACCCCGTGGCCGTGCTCCCCGGCTGGTTGCAGCCGCTGTCCTGGCTGCTGCCCACCGCCCCGGTGTTCGAGGGCATGCGCGCCATCCTGATCGACGGCACGGTGCGCCTCGACCTGCTGGCCCATGCGCTGGTTGTGGACCTCGCCTACCTGACGCTGGGCGGCTTCCTGTTCCTCTACAGCTTCCACGTCGCCCGCAAGCGCGGGCTCCTGCTGCAGGTGGGGGAGTAGCGCGGGTCGCGACCCTTCAGGCGGCCAGGCCCTTCGCCACGAGCTGCGCCAGGCGCCGCGCGAAGGCCGAGGGATCGGGCAGGCTCTCGCCCTCGACGATGCGCGCCTGGTCGAGCAGCAGCAGCGCGGCGTCCTTGACCTCCTGCTGGTTGCCGTTGGCCTTCACCCGGTCGGCCAGCTTGTGGATCAGCGGGTGCTTCGGGTTGATCTCCAGGATGCGCCTGCTGCCCGCCTCCATCTGGCCGTGCTGGCGCAGCAGCCGCTCCAGGTGAATGTCCATGTCGCCCTCGTCGGCGACCAGGCAGCAGGCGCTGTCGGTCAGGCGCTGGCTGGCGCGCACGTCCTTCACCTCGCCCTCCAGCGCCGTCTTGAGGAAGGCGACCAGCGTGCCGACGGTGGTCTCGTCCGCCGCCTCGCCCTGGGACTCCGCGCTCTCGCCCGCGATCTCGTCCAGCTCCGCCGCGCCGCGCGTCACCGAGCGCAGCGGGAAGTCCTTGTACTGGCCCGCGGCGGGCACCCAGAAGTCGTCGATCGGGTCGGCGAGCAGCAGCACCTCGACGCCCTTGGCCTTGAAGCCCTCGAGCTGCGGGCTGCGGGCCAGCGCCTCCGGGCTGTCGCCGGTGATGACATAGATCGATTTCTGCCCCGGCTTCATGTTCTGCACATAGTCATCGAGGCTGACCCACCCCTCGCGGGCGCTGGAGCGGAAGCGGGCCAGCGCGAACAGCGTGTCCTTCTGCTCCGGGTCCTCGTAGAGGCCCTCCTTCAGCACGGCGCCGAAGTTCTCCCAGAACGCCGCGTAGGCCTCGGGCTCCTTCTCCGCCTTCTTCTTCAGCTCGTTGAGAACGCGGGTGGTCAGCGTCTGCTTGATCTTGGCGACCAGCGGGTTGTGCTGCAGCAGCTCGCGGCTGATGTTCAGCGGCAGGTCCTCGCTGTCCGCCACGCCGCGCAGGAAGCGCAGGTAGGCGGGCACCAGCTCTTCGCAGTCTTCGGTGATGAACACGCGCCGGACATACAGCTTCACCCCGTGCTTGCGGTCGGGATGGAAGAGGTCGAAGGGCTTCTGTCCAGGCACGAACAGCAGACAGGTGTACTCGACCTTGCCCTCGACCTTGAAATGCAGACGCAGCCAGGGGTCGTCCCCGGCGTGCGCGACGTGGTGGTAGAATTCCGTGTACTGCTCGTCGCTGATCTCCGACTTCGGCCGGGTCCACAGCGCGGAGGCGGTGTTGAGCTGCTCCGCGCCCTCGCCCTCGCCGAGGAAGATCGGCAGCGCGATGTGATCGGAATAGCGCTGGACGACGCGGCGGATGCGCGCCTCTTCCAGGAACTCGTCCTCGCCTTCCTTGAGGTGCAGCCGCACCCGCGTGCCACGCGCCGGCGCCTCCGGGCAATCCTCGACGGTGAACTCGCCGCGGCCGTCGGAGGTCCAGCGCCAGCCCTGGTCCTCGCCGGCCTTGCGCGTCTCCACCTCGACCTGGTCGGCGACGACGAAGGCGGCGTAGAAGCCGACGCCGAACTGGCCGATCAGCTTCATCGCGCCATCCTGGCCCTGGCGCTGCGCCTGCTCGAGCTGCTCCATGAACTTCAGCGTGCCCGAGCGCGCGATCGTGCCCAGGTTCTCCACCAGTTCGTCGCGGTTCATCCCGATGCCGTTGTCCTGGACGGTGATGCCGCGCGCGTCCTTGTCGACGATCAGGTTGATCCGGTAGTTGGAGTCCTCGGCCGCCAGCTCCGGCTGGGTGATGGCGGCGTAGCGCAGCTTGTCGCAGGCGTCGGAGGCGTTGGAGATCAGCTCGCGCAGGAAGACTTCCTTGTTGGAGTAGAGCGAGTTGGCGACGATATCCAGCAGCCGGCCGACCTCGGCCTGGAAATTGAGCGTCTCCTTCGACATCGCGATCCCGTCCGCTTCTCGTAAGTGTGTCCGCTGGGCTCGACTCCGCGCCGCCGGAACGCCGGCGCGCCGGGTTGCGTCAGTGTCGGAATGCGCCGCTTATGTGGGAAATGGACGCGGCGATACAAGACGGGAGCTCACGGCAAGCCGGTGGCGGCAGCCACCGCCAGCGCAAGTTCGCCGACAAGGCTCGCGGATTCGCAATCCTCGCGACCGTTGAGTCCTGGCCTCCGCCGAAGGCGCGGCATCACGCCGCCGGGCTTGCGGCACAGGGATGCGGGCCAGCCGCGCCGGAACGGCTCCAAAGCGTTCACCAATAGCCCCGCGGCGCCGACTCTGCTAGACTTGGGGTCATGGGCCTTTCCTATACACACGATGTCGAAGCGTGCTTTGCCCAACGCATCGGCGCCGGCGGACTCAGCCGGGAGACCTTCGATGGCCTGCTGCGCCAGTGCGCGCCGGCGCTCGACACTCTGCGGCGATCCCGACACGGCGGCGTGCCGGCCTTCCTGGACGTGCCGGCGCGGCGCGACGACCTCGGCCCGCTGGCAACGCTCGCGGCGCGCTTCCGCGGCGCCTTCGACGACGTGCTGGTCCTGGGCACCGGCGGCTCCTCGCTGGGCGGCCAGGCGGTGGCGGCCCTGGCCCAGCGCGGCTTCGGTCCGCCGGCCGGCAGCCCGCGCGTGCACTTCCTGGACAACGTCGACCCCGACACCTTCGCGGCGCTGTTCGCGGCGCTGGACCCGGCGCGCACCGGGATCTTCGCCATCTCCAAGTCCGGCGGCACGGCGGAGACGCTGTGCCAGCTCGCGGTGGCGCTGGACTGGCTGCGCGCCGCCAACGGCGAGGCCGCCCTTCCCGAACACGCCGCCGCCATGACCGAGGCGAAGGACAGCCCGCTGGCCCGCATCGCCGAGCGTTTCGGGCTGACCCGCATCGACCACGACCCCGACCTGGGCGGCCGCTTCTCCGTGCTGGCCACCGGCGCGCTGCCGGCGCTGCTGCTGGGGCTCGACATTGCCGCGCTGCGCGCCGGCGCGGCGACGGTGACCGAGCAGGCGCTGGCGGCCGAGAGCCCCGCCGACGCGGCGCCGGCGGTGGGCGCGGCGGTGCAGGTCGGGCTGCGCAACGAGCACGCCATCTCGCAGTCGGTGCTGATGCCCTACTGCGACCGGCTGTTCTGGTTTGCCCGCTGGTACCGCCAGCTCTGGGCCGAGAGCCTGGGCAAGCACGGCCAGGGCACGACGCCGGTGGACGCGCTGGGCGCCGTGGACCAGCACAGCCAGCTTCAGCTCTACCTCGACGGCCCGATGGACAAGGCCTACACCCTGATCCACCTGGACACCGCCAACGAGGGTCCGACGGTCCCGGCCGACGTGCTCGACCATCCCGATCTCGGCTATCTGCGCGGGCAGCGCATGGGGACGCTGTTCGCCGCCGAGGGGCGGGCCACGGCCGAGACGCTGATCCGCGCCGAGCGGCCGGTGCGCCGCATCGCCCTGCCGCGCCTGGACGAGACGGCGCTGGGCGCGCTGTTCCAGCATTTCATGCTGGAGACCGCCATCGCCGCCCATCTGCTGGGCGTCGACGCCTACGACCAGCCGGCGGTGGAGGAGGGCAAGCGCCTGACCCGCCAGTACCTCAGCGGAGCGACCTCGTGAGCCTGCGCCGCCTGCCCGACGGCCTGATCAACCGCATCGCCGCCGGCGAGGTCATCGAGCGCCCCGCCGCCGCGGTGAAGGAGCTGGTCGAGAACGCGCTGGACGCCGGCGCGCGGCAGGTCGACGTCAGCCTGCGCGAGGGCGGGCGGACGCGCATCGTGGTGCAGGACGACGGCCAGGGCATGACGCCCGACGAGCTGGAACTGGCGGTGGAGCGGCACTGCACCTCCAAGCTGGACGGCGAGGATCTGGTGCACATCGCCTCCCTGGGCTTTCGCGGCGAGGCGCTGCCGTCGATCGGCGCGGTCGCCCGCATGACGCTCGCCAGCCGCGCGCGCGGCGCCGACGCCGCCTGGCAGATCGCCGTCGAGGGCGGGCGCAAGGGCGACATCCTCCCGGCGGCCTTGCCGAAAGGCACGCGGGTGGAGGTGCGCGACCTCTTCTACGCCACGCCGGCGCGGCTGAAGTTCCTGAAGCAGCCGCGCACCGAGACCCAGCACGCGGTGGACGCCGTGCAGCGCCTGGCGATGGCGCATCCCCGCGTGGGGTTCTCGGTCGGCGAGGGCGAGCGCACGCTGCTGCGCCTGCCGGCCTGCGAAGGAGACCTGTTCGAGGCCCGGCTGCGGCGGCTGTCGGCGGTGATGGGCAAGGACTTCGCCGCGAACGCCCTGCCCCTCGACGCCCGGCGCGAGGACCTGCGCCTGACCGGCCATGCCGGGCTGCCGACGCTGAACCGCGCCAACGCGCAGGCACAGTACCTTTTCGTCAACGGCCGGCCGGTGAAGGACCGGCTGCTGCAGGGCGCGATCCGCGGCGCCTATCAGGACTTCCTGGCGCGCGACCGCCACCCGATGGTGGCACTGTTCCTGGACTGCCCGGCCGAGGCGGTGGACGTCAACGTCCACCCGGCCAAGGCGGAGGTGCGCTTCCGCGAGCCCGGCGTGGTGCGCGGCCTGATCGTCAGCGCCTGCAAGCACGCCCTGGCCGAGGCCGGGCACCGGGCCTCGACCACCGTGGCCGGGGCGGCGCTGGGGGCCTTCCAGCCCGGTTCGACGCCGCGGCCGGCCGGCGGCGGCCAGGCGGGCGCGGAGCGTTATCGCGGCGCCGTCGGCGCGACAGGGCCGAGCTATCCCACCTACGGCAACGCCGGGCTGGCCGAGTCGGCCGCCGCCTACCACGCGCCGCTGGCCGGGGAGGGGCTGCCGGGGCTGGACGCGCAGCCGGACGCACGGGCCGAGGCGCCGTCGCCGGAGCCGGAACACGGGCAGCCGGAGGCCGCCGAGGCCTATCCGCTGGGCGCGGCGCGGGCGCAGCTTCACGAGAATTACGTCGTGGCGCAGACGGCCGACGGCCTGGTCATCGTCGACCAGCACGCCGCGCACGAGCGCCTGGTCTACGAGCGCATGAAGGCGCAGCTCGCCGAGTCGGGCGTGAAGACGCAGATGCTGCTGATTCCCGAGGTGGTGGAGCTGGACGAGCCCGCCGCCGGGCGCGTCGCCGCCCGCGCCGGGGAGTTGGCCGAGTTGGGCCTGGGGGTCGAGGCCTTCGGCGGCGGCGCCGTCGTGGTGCGCGAGGTGCCGGCGCTGCTGGGCGAGGTGGACGCCCAGGGCCTGATCCGCGACCTGGCCGACGAGCTGGCGGAGCTGGATCAGGCGCTGGCGCTGAAGGAACGGCTGGACCACGTCTGCGCCACCCTGGCCTGCCACGGCTCGGTGCGCGCGGGCCGCCGCCTCACCGTGGCGGAGATGAACGCCCTGCTGCGCCAGATGGAGGAAACCCCGCATGCCGGCCAGTGCAACCACGGCCGCCCCACCTATGTCGAACTCAAGCTGAACGACATCGAAAAGCTGTTCGGGCGGCGGTGAGGGGGCATCGGGCTGGCGCGGCGGGATACCGCGTTTCAGCAGGGGGGTGGCGCTATCGCGCCGATGCCGGGTCGAGCGGCGCGGCACTCAACTCCGTTGGGTCAAGCGTGATCTGGGCAAGGGTCCGCCCGCGGGCATCGGAGAACTCCACCTCGTAGGCCCGCCGGGGCGCGTCGAAGACCTCCACCACGGTGCCGCAGGCGCCCCGCTGCAATTCGACCTCGGGGTGCGGGACACGCAGGTAGACGACATCCAGGAGGCCGAATTCCGTCCTCCGCCGGCCGGTGCGGTCAGTCGACAGGGTATAGCGTGACAAAATGTGGGACATCTTCGCCAACTCGATAAATCCATACCGTCCGAACAGGCATTATACCACACGGTCCGCGCAGCGTCATGTCCACCGTGAAGCTGCGTCCAAAATCGTTCCGCCGGCTCTCATAAGCTGGACGGTCCACGATTTGGGTCCGCACCTGAGCGATCAGGTGCAGCGTATGTTCCGCGCCGAGGCCGGTAGCCGAGCGAATCACGCGCGCCTTATCCTTACCCTTCGGGTGATTCTCGCTAACGATGTAGCCTCGAAACCTTTTTTCCGCGATGACAGCCTTCTCGGCGTTTGGCAGGGGCGGCATGAGAGAGTGTCTCGACGGCGCAAGAATGGCTACAGGAATCGCCCGAGGATGGACGGCGGTCTAGCACGGTTGTGGTTCCTGGTTCAATATCGCTCAAAGGATGTCAAGCTTGTTTGTCATTATGGCGCAATGGCTTCGGCCGCGCCGACCCCACCGCCGCGGCCGTTCGAAAGCAGCATCTTAAAACCTTCGTCGAATCCCGCTATACTCCCTGCAAACCGAGGGGTAGTTTTGGGAAATCAGCCGTTTGCGTGATCCTGGCACGGGGCGCAACGCCATCGTGCCGGGCAATCCGCCGGCAAAGAGACAAACGCAAGCAGGGAGGCCTTCACATGAGTACGCCGAAGAAACCGACCGGCCCGGACGGGGCGCGCCTGGCGCTCGACCGGCGCGATTTCATGGCCGGCACCGCCGCGGTCGGCGTCAGCGCCGCGCTGGCCGGCGCCTGGCCGCGCCGCGCCTTCGCGGCGCCCAAGCAGGGCGGACACTTCCGCCTGGCGCTGGGGCACGGGTCGACCACGGATTCCCTCGACCCGGCGACCTTCGAGAACGACTTCACGCAGATCGTGAACTATTCGATCCACAACCACCTGGGCGAGGTGGACGCCAACAACGTCATCCAGCCGGAGCTGGCGGAAAGCTGGGAAGCCTCGAAGGACGCCAAGACCTGGACCTTCCGGCTGCGCAAGGGCGTGACCTTCCACCACGGCAAGGAGGTGGACGCCGATGACGTCGTGGCCTCCATCAACCACCACCGCTCGGAAGATTCGCAGTCCCCGGCCAAGTCGCTGCTGAAGCCGATCGTCGACGTTCGCGCGACCGACAAGCACACCGTTGTCGTGGAACTGGAGGGGGGTAACGCCGACTTGCCCTACCTGATCAGCGACTACCACGTGGCCATCAAGCCTCTGGAGGACGGCAAGCTGCGGGTGGACGACGGCATCGGCACCGGCCCCTTCAAGCTGAAGAACTTCGAGCCGGGCGTGCGCGCCGAGTTCGAGCGCAATCCGGATTACTTCAAGGAGGGCCGGCCGTACTTCGACAGTGTCGAGCTGATCGCCGCCATCGACGCGGCGGCGCGCACCAACGCGCTCACCACCGGCGAGGTGGACGCCATCGACCGCGTCGACCTGAAGACC
The DNA here is from genome assembly GCA_964561005.1 of uncultured Rhodovibrionaceae bacterium. Taxonomy (GTDB): domain Bacteria; phylum Pseudomonadota; class Alphaproteobacteria; order Kiloniellales; family Rhodovibrionaceae; genus CAZLNO01. The sequence goes on from CAZLNO010000003.1 coordinate 8,877, forward strand.
ATCGGCCTGATGAAGCGCCGCCCTGGCGTGCGGGTCGAGGAAGTCGTCGGCTTCCGCCACTACACCTTCTCCATGCGCTGCGACACGCCGCCGTTCGACGACAACAACGTGCGCATGGCGCTGAAGCTGGCGATCGACCGCGAGGAGGTGATGGAGAAGGTTCTCCAGGGGCACGGCCGCCTGGGCAACGACCATCCCATCTCGCCCAAGAACCGCTACCACGACGACGGACTGCCGCAGCGGACCTACGACCCGGACAAGGCCAAGTGGTATCTCAAGCAGGCCGGACTCTCCAGCCTGGAGGTGCCGCTGCATGCGGCCGACGCCGCCTTCCCCAACGCGGTCGACGCCGCCGTGCTGTACAAGGAACAGGCGTCCAAGGCGGGCATCACGATCGACGTCAAGCGCGAGCCCAACGACGGCTACTGGTCGGACGTCTGGATGAAGAAGCCCTGGTACGCCGTCTACTGGAGCGGCCGGGTGACCGAGGACTGGATGTTCACCACCACCTACGCCGCCGACGCCTCCTGGAACGACACCTTCTGGAAGAACGAGCGCTTCAACAAGCTGCTGGTCGAGGCCCGCGCCACCCTCGACCCGGACAAGCGCCGCGAGATGTACCACGAGATGCAGCGGCTCGTGCGCGACGACAGCGGGGCCGTCATCCCGATGTTCGCGAACTACGTCTTCGCGGTCGCCGACAAGGTCCGGATCGGCGACACCCTGGCCGGCAACTGGAACCTCGACGGCATGAAGTGCACGGAACGCTGGTGGTTCGCCTGAGGCGGGCCGCCGCGCGAACCGGGCTGAGGGAGGCCGTCGTCACGTGCAGGCGATCGTGAAACTGGTGGCCCAGCGCCTGGCGCTGGGCTTCCTGGTCCTGTTTTTCGTGTCCATCATCATCGCCTTCGTCGTCGAGCTGCTGCCCGGCGACACCTGCCAGGCGCTGATGGGCCAGGCGGCGACGCCGGAGACCGTGGCCGCCTGCCGCGCCGAGCTGGGCCTCGACCGTTCGGCGCCGGTGCGGTATCTGGAGTGGATGGGCGGCATGGTGACCGGCGACATGGGCCGCTCCCTCGCCAACGACCGCCCGATCGCGGAGCTGATCGCGACACGCTTGGGCAACACCTTCTTCCTGGCGGGTATCGCGGCGGCGATCGCGGTGCCGCTGTCGATCACCCTGGGGGTGCTGGCAGCGCTTTATCGCAACAGCATTTTCGACCGCGCGGTGAACGTCTCGACGCTGAGCTCGATCTCCTTTCCGGAGTTCTTCGTCGCCTACATCCTGATCTACCTCTTCGCGGTGAAGATCGGCTGGTTTCCCGGCATCTCCAACGTCTCCGACCCGGAGATGGGCTTTTGGGACCGGGTCTACCGCTCGCTATTGCCGGCGCTGACGCTGACGCTGGTGGTGACCGCGCACATGATGCGCATGACCCGCGCGGCCATCGTCAACCTGCTGGCCAGCCCCTTCATCGAGATGGCGCGGCTGAAGGGGCTGGGACGCTCGCGCATCATCGTCCGCCACGCGCTGCCCAACGCGCTGTCGCCGGTCATCAACGTCGTGGCGATCAACCTGGCCTATCTGATCGTCGGCGTGGTGGTGGTGGAGGTCGTCTTCGTCTACCCCGGCCTGGGCCAGCTCCTGGTCGATTCGGTCTCCAAGCGCGACATGCCGGTGATCCAGGCCGGCAGCATGATCTTCGCCGCGGTCTACGTCCTGCTGAACCTGACGGCGGACGTGCTGGCGATCGTCACCAACCCGCGGCTGCTGCACCGGCGCTGAGGACCCGGCATGAAGCGAATCGGCAAACTCCTGCGCCAGGCCCCGCTCACCGCCAAGTTCGGCCTGCTCGTGATCGCCGTCTACGCGGCGACCGCGATCCTCGCCCCGCTGCTCGCCCCCTACGGCGAGTACGAGGTCGTGGGCCCGCAGTACATGCCCTGGTCGGGCGATCACCCGCTGGGCACCGACAACCTGGGCCGGGACATGCTCTCGCGCATGGTGTACGGCGCGCGCAACACCATCGGCATCGCGCTGACGGCGACGGTGCTGACCTTCCTGATCGGGACGGTGTTCGGCTTCCTGGCGGCGACCGTGGGCGGCTGGCTGGACCAGGTGCTCTCGCGCACCGTCGACATCCTGATGGCGATCCCCACGCTGATCTTCGCGCTGATGCTGCTGACCGTCTTCGGCACCTCGATCCCGGTGCTGATCGGGGTCATCGCGGTACTGGAGTCGACCCGCGTCTATCGCCTGGCGCGGGCGGTGGGGGCCGACATCGTGGTGATGGACTACGTCGAGGTGGCGCGCCTGCGCGGCGAGGGGCTGTGGTGGATCATGCGCCGCGAGGTGCTGCCCAACGCCACCGCCCCGCTGGCCGCGGAGTTCGGCCTGCGCTTCTGCTTCGTCTTCCTGTTCATCAGCGCGCTCAGCTTCCTGGGTCTGGGCATCCAGCCGCCGGCGGCCGACTGGGGCGGCATGGTGCGCGAGAACGCGACGCTGATCTCCTTCGGCGACCCGACGCCGCTGATCCCCGCCGGCGCCATCGCCGTGCTCACCGTCGGCGTGAACTTCGTCGTCGACTGGTTCCTTTATCATACTAGCGGACTCAAGTCATGACGACCGTCACGCCACACCCCGCCGCCCGCGCCGGCCGCGGCAACGGCGCCGAGGACCTCCTGCTCGACATCCGCGGCCTGCGCATCGAGGGCCGCACCGGCGAGACCTGGAGCGAGATCGTCAAGGGCGTCGACGTCAAGCTGGGCCACCAGGAAGTGCTGGGCCTGATCGGCGAGTCCGGCGCCGGCAAGTCCACCATCGGCCTGGCGGCGATGGGCTACGCCCGCGACGGCTGCCGCATCGCCGGCGGGGAAATCTGGTTCGACGGGCGCGATCTGGCGCCGGCCAGCGAGGCCGAGCTGCGCGCCCTGCGCGGCGCGCGCATCGCCTATGTCGCGCAGTCGGCGGCGGCGGCCTTCAACCCGGCCACGACGCTGAACAACCAGATCTGCGAGACGGCGGTGCAGCACGGCATCATGAGCCGAGAGGAGGCTTTGGCCAAGGCGGTGGCGCTGTACGGCAAGCTGCAGCTTCCCGAGCCGGAAACCTTCGGCCGGCGCTATCCCCACCAGGTCTCCGGCGGCCAGCTCCAGCGCGCGATGACCGCCATGGCGATGGTCTGCGGGCCCGACCTGATCGTCTTCGACGAGCCGACAACCGCGCTGGACGTCACCACGCAGATCGAGGTTTTGGCGGCCATCAAGCACGCCATCCGCGAGGAGCGCACGGCCGCGCTCTACATCACCCACGACCTGGCGGTGGTGGGGCAGATCGCCGACCGCATCATGGTGCTGCGCCACGGCGAGACCGTGGAACTTGGCGACACCGAGCAGATTCTCCACGAGCCCCGCGAGGACTACACCCGCCAGCTCGTCCAGGTGCGCAAGGTCGCCAGCGGCGTCCTGCACGCGCCGCGCGGCGAGGAGCCGGCGCTGGCGGTGGACGGCGTGAGCGCCGCCTACGGCGGCCGCGACGGACCTCTGGTGCTGAAGGAGGTGTCGCTGACCGTGCCGCGCGGCACCACCGTGGCGGTGGTGGGCGAGTCGGGCTCGGGCAAGTCGACCCTGGCGCGGGTCATGACCGGGCTGCTGCCGCCGATGGAGGGTCGGTGCTGGCTGGCTGGCGAGGCGCTGCCCCCGGCCCTGAAGCAGCGCGGGAAGGACCAGCTCCGCCGCCTGCAGATGATCCACCAGATGCCCGACGTCTCGCTGAACCCCCGGCAGAAGATCGGCGAGGCGATCGGCCGGCCGCTGACCTTCTACTTCGGCCTGGGCGGGGCGAAGCGGCGCGAGCAGGTGCGCAAGCTGCTGGAGATGGTCGAGCTGCCGGGCGAGCACGCCGACCGCTACCCCGGCGAGCTCTCGGGCGGCCAGAAGCAGCGGGTCTGCATCGCCCGCGCCCTGGCGGCCGAGCCCGACGTCATCATCTGCGACGAGGTGACCAGCGCGCTGGACCAGATCGTCGCCGACGGCGTGCTGCGGCTGCTGCTGCGCCTGCAGGACGAGACCGGCACCTCCTACGTCTTCATCACCCACGACCTGGCCACCGTCCGCGCCATCGCCGACAGCGTCGCGGTGATGTACCAGGGCGAGGTGGTGGAGGCCGGCGACAAGGACAGCGTGCTGTCGAATCCCCGGATGGCCTATACCGAGCTGCTGCTGTCCTCGGTGCCCAGGATGGAGCCGGGCTGGCTGGACGACCTCCTGGCCGAGCGCGAGGCCCGCCGCGCCCGCGGCGAAAAGGTCTTGGTCTCCAGCGGCAACTGAGCCCGTTGGCGGCGCAAGCGCGCCGTGCGGCGACGCCTCACGCCGCGCAGATCGCCGTCGGGCCGTAGTCCGCGTCGTCGAGGCCGTGGATCGTCGCCTCGGGACCGCAAAGCGCGCAGGCGGGATCGCGGCGGGTTTTGATCTTGCGGAAGGACGCGCCGAGGGCGTCGTAGAGCAGCAGATGCCCGGCCAGGCTCTGGCCGATGCCCAGCAACTCCTTCGCCACCTCGGTCGCCTGCAGGCTGCCCATGACGCCGGGCAGCATCGCCAACACGCCGACATCGGCGCAGGACTGCTTGGGGTCTTCCGGCTGCGGACCGAACACGCAGCGGTAGCAGGGACCCTCCTCGTGCGCCTTGAAGGTCGCGAGCTGCCCGTCGAAGCGCATGATCGCCGCCGACACCAGCGGGCGCCCGGCCAGATAGCAGGCGTCGTTCGCCAGATAGCGCGTGGCGAAGTTGTCCGAGCCGTCGGCCACCAGGTCATAGCCTCGGATCAGCTCGACCAGCCCCGCACGGGTCAAACGCTCGTTGTAGGTGTCGACCCTCACCTCGGGATTGAGCGCCTGCATGCGGCGGCGGGCGCTGTTCACCTTGGGCACGCCGATGTCGTCGGTGTCGTGGATGATCTGGCGCTGGAGGTTCGACAGGTCGACCTCGTCGTCGTCGACGACACCGATGCGCCCCACCCCGGCGGCGGCCAGATACATCAGCAGCGGCGAGCCCAGCCCCCCGGCCCCGATCACCAGCACCGAGGATTCCAGCAGCTTGCGTTGGCCGTCCTCGTCGATCTCCGGCAGGACGAGGTGGCGGGCGTAGCGCTCGATCTGGGTGTCGCTGAGGTCCATATGCGTCAGGTAAGCGCCCTGCGCCGGGGCGTCCAGCGCTACATCCCCTCGAACAGCGGCGTGGTCAGGTAGCGCTCGGCGCCCGAGGGCAGCACGGTCACGATCGTCTTGCCGGCCATGTCCGGCCGCTGGCCCAGCTCGATCGCCGCCGCGATCGCCGCGCCGGAGGAGATGCCGACCGTCAGTCCCTCCATCGCCGCCGCCTCGCGGGCGGTGCTGAAGGCGGTGTCGTTGCCGATGCGGATGACCTCGTCGATCAGCGAGGTGTCCAGGATCTCCGGAATGAAGCCGGCGCCGATGCCCTGGATCTTGTGCGGCCCCGGCTGGCCGCCGGAGAGCACCGGGCTGTCCTCCGGTTCCACCGCGACCATCCGCAGGCCGGGCTTGCGCGGCTTCAGCACGGAGCCCACCCCGGTCAGCGTGCCGCCGGTGCCCACGCCGGAGATGACGACGTCGGCCCTGCCGTCGGTATCGCGCCAGATCTCCTCGGCGGTGGTGCGGCGGTGGACCTCCGGGTTCGCCGGGTTGCGGAACTGCTGCGGCATCACCGCCTTGGGCAGGTCGTTGAGGAGCTGCTCCGCCTTGGCGACCGCGCCGCGCATGCCGTAGGCGCCGTCGGTCAGCACCAGCTCCGCCCCCATCAGGCGCAGCATCTTGCGCCGCTCCACCGACATCGTCTCCGGCATGGTGAGGATCAGGCGATAGCCCTTGGCCGCGCAGACGAAGGCCAGCGCGATGCCGGTGTTGCCCGAGGTCGGCTCGACGATCACGGTCTCGGCGTCCAGCTTGCCCTCGGATTCCAGCGCGTCGATCATGGCGCGGCCGATGCGGTCCTTCACCGAGGACAGCGGATTGTAGAACTCGCACTTGCCCAGCAGTTCCGCCTGCACGCCGTAGCGTTCCTTCAGGCGGGGCATGCGGACCGTCGGCGTGGCGCCGATGGTGTCCAGCACGGAGTCGTAGACCCGGCCCCGGAACTCGGGCATGGCGAGCTTGGCGGGCGACGGAGCGTCGTGGGCAGCTTGGGACATCCTCGACCTCTCCCCAGGCGGTTATCCTTGCGGCTTGCTATGCGCCGCTGATTTCAACCACGAACGCGGTGTGGATCAAGAGGATTTCACCAAGGGAAACTTTTGCGCAAAGGTTGTTTCGCGCCTTACGGCGCGACGCCTCTCCTTCGACAGGCTCATCATGAGGCGTCAATTGCCTGAAAAAAGGACGCGGTTGCCTCATGCCGAGCCCGTCGAAGGATGAGGCCGCGCCCGTCAGGGCGCGCAGCGCGTTCATGCAAATGTCTCCCGCGGGGCGTGGAGTGGCGTTCCGCGCGGCGCCGCCCTCAGATGGAAAAGTCCGGCTCCTGCACCGCCTCCGAGCGGATGCCCTGCTTGCGCGCCCGGTCGCAGAGGTCCTCGATGGTCATCCGGTCGAAGCGCTCCATGATCTCGTCCTGGAGGTCGATCCAGATGGGTCGCACCACCTTCTTGCCGATCTCGCTGCCCTCGGGCTCGCTGGCCGGATCGCTTGCCCCTTCGAGCTGCCGGACGACGCGAATGATCTCGCCCACGCTGATGCGCCGGCGCTCGCGCGCCAGGCGGTAGCCGCCGCGCGGCCCCCGCTGCCCGGCCAGGATGCCGTGGTGGACGAGCTGCTGCAGCACCTGCTCCAGGTAGCGGCGGGGGATGCCCTGACGCTCGGAGATCTCGCTGGAGCGCACGGGTCCCGGACCCGCGTTGTAGGCAATGTCGACGACGGCCTCGATGGCGAAGAGCAGCTTCTTGGAAAGGCGGAGCATGACGGTCCTTCTGTTCGTTGCGATCGCGGTCCAAGTCTCCGTGCGGTCGCGCGGTCACGACGACGCGGCGAGCGTATCGGTCGCGCCCTCGAAGTGCTCGGCGATGCGCCGGGCCAGCCGCTCCGCGACCGCCGTCTTGCTCATGGTCGGCCAGACCTCCGGCGCCGCCTCGGCGTCCGTGATCAGGTGAACGGTGTTGGCGTCGCCGCCGAAGGTGCCGCTGGCCGGCGAGACGTCGTTGGCGACGATCCAGTCGCAGCCCTTGCGCCGCCGCTTGGCGCGGGCGTTGTCCACCACGGCCTCGGTCTCCGCCGCGAAGCCGACGACCAGGGAAGGCCGGACGTTGCCGGCGGCCGACAGCTCGCGGAGGATATCCGGGTTTTGCGTCAGTTCCAGGCGCAGCGACGATTGCCCGTCGCGCTTCATCTTCTGTCCGGCCGCCTCGGCGACGCGCCAGTCCGCCACCGCCGCCGCGCAGACCGCCACGTCAACCGGCAGCGCGGCCTGGCAGGCGGCCAGCATCTCCCGCGCCGACTCCACGTGGCGGACGGCAACGCCCGGCGGGTCGGGGCGGTCCACCGGCCCGGCGACCAGCGTCGTCTCCGCGCCCAGGCGCGCCAGGGCCTGGGCGATGGCGTGGCCCTGCTTGCCCGAGGAGCGATTGGCGATGTAGCGGACGGGATCGATCGCCTCGTGCGTCGGGCCGCTGGTGACCAGCGCCCGCCGCCCGGCCAGCGGCGCCCCGGCGCCGAAGTAGTGCTGGATGGCCGCCAGGATTTCCGCCGGCTCGGCCAGGCGGCCGGGGCCGTACTCGCCGCAGGCCATCGCGCCCTCGTTCGGGCCGACCACGCGCACGCCGCGCGCGCGCAGGCTCTCCAGATTCGCTTGCGTGGCCGGATGCTGCCACATGCGCACGTTCATCGCCGGCGCCACCAGCACGTCCTTGTCGGTCGCCAGCAGCGCCGTGGTCGCCAGGTCGTCGGCCAGGCCGTGCGCCATTTTCGCGAGGACATCGGCGCTGGCCGGCGCGACGACCAGCAGGTCGGCGTCGCGGGAAAGCTGGATGTGGCCCATCTCGGATTCGTCGGTCAGCGAGAACAGCTCGCCATAGACCTTGTCCTCGCTGAGGGCCTGGAGCGACAGCGGCGTGACGAACTGCGCGCCGGCGCGGGTCAGGATGCAGCGCACCGCCGCGCCCTGCTCGCGCAGGCGCCGGATCAGCTCCAGCGCCTTGTAGGCGGCGACGCCGCCGCTGACGATTAAAAGAATGCGTTTCCCGCTGAGCATCGTCGACCAGGCCGGATTTCACGTTGAGAGCGCGTGGATAATCTAGAGACGCGACGGGGCACTGGCAAGGCGCCGCTTTTACCCTACAAGCGGGACGGCGCCTCTGCTATGACCCGGCGCCGGTCCCGACGACGACGGACGGCGAGGATGACGACGACGGCACAGGCTCCGCAGGGGGTGTTGGCGACGCTGGCGCGCTACCGGCCGCTGGTGGCGGACTGGGAGGCCTTCGCGACGGCGGTGAACCGGCCGCGCCCGACCTGCGTCGTCGCCAACCGCGGCCGTGTGACGACGGCGGAACTGCTGGGCCTGCTGCGGGAGGCGGGCTGCCCGGCCGAGCCGCTGGGCTGGAGCGAGGCCGCGCTGCGCGTGCCGCCGGAGGCCCGGCCGGCGCTGTGCTGGCCCTATCAGGCGGGGCTGTGCAACCTCATGGAAGAGGCCTCGCTGCTGCCCGTCCGGCTCCTGGACGCACGGCCGGGGGAGCGGGTGCTGGACCTCTGCGCCGCGCCGGGGGGCAAGGCGGTGCTGGTCGCCCTGGCCGTGGGCGCGCGCGGGACCGTCGTCGCCAACGACAAGGACGCCAAGCGCCTGGCCGGCATCCGCGACAAAATGAAGCGGCTGGGCCTGGTCAACCTGACGGCCACGGTGCACGACGGCGGCGACTATCCCCTGGCCGCCGGGCCGTTCGACCGCGTACTGGTGGACGCGCCCTGCACGGCGGAAGGTACCCGCGCCCACCGCGGCGCCAGCTACGACACCAGCGAGGCGGGCTTCCGGAGCTGGCTGGCCGGGCAGCAGCGGGCGCTGCTGCGCCGCGCCCTGCGGCTGGTGCGGCCGGGCGGGCGCGTGGTCTATGCCACCTGCAGCTTCGCGCCCGAGGAGAACGAGGGCGTGATCGACGCCATCCTGCGCGAGTTCGGCGACGCCGTGCGCGTCCTGCCGCCAGCCCTCGACGGCCTGGCCTGGTCCGCCGGCGTGAGCGACTGGCAGGGGCGGGCGTTCCACCCGGACGTGCGGCACGGCGTGCGGCTCTGGCCGCATCTCAGCGGCACCGGCGGCTTCTTCGCCGTCGCCCTGGAGCGCCGCGAGGATGGCGCCGCCCACACCGCCCCCGTACAGCAGGCGGACAGCCTGGGCGCGCCGGTCGACATCGCCGACAAGCTGGCGGCCCTGCGCGAGCGCTACGGCCTGCCCGGGAACGTCTTCGACGAGCTGCGCCTCCACCGGCGCGGCGACGAGATTCACGCGGTGGCCGTCGCCCACGCACCCCCGGCGCGCCCCCGACCGGCGGCCAGCGGCATCCCCTTCCTGCGCGTCACCGACCGCGGCGCCAAGCCGGCAACGCCGGCGGCGCTGCGGATCGGCGACCGGGCGACGCGCAACGTGGTGGACCTGGATGCGGAGCAGACGGCGGCCTATCTGGCGCGGGAGACGGTCGCGCCGCGCCCGGAGCAGCTTGCCGCCTGCGCCGGGCGCGGCCACGTCATCGTCCGCCGGCGGGGCTGCGCGCTGGGCGTCGGGTTCCTGCGGCGGGGGCCGCCCGTCAGCCTGGAAAGCCTGTACCCGCGCGCCTGGGTGCCGCACGGCCGGCGGAACGAACGCACGGCAGGCTGAAGCCTGCCCTACTGCGCCGGTCGGTTCCATAGGGCACGCTTCAGCGCGCCATCACTGACCAGACCGAAAGGAAGCCCGCATGCACGGCAAGCAACCGCTGGACCACGCACAGCTTTCCGCCGCGCTGCGCCGGATTCACGGCAAGGGCTACAAGGCCTACAAGGACATCGCCGGGCGCTACGACTTCGGCGACTTCGAGCTTTCGATCGACCACGTGCAGGGCGACCCCTTCGGCACGCCCTCGCGATTGCGCGTCCTGGTGCCGGCGCGCACGGCCGGGCTGCCCGACTGGACGCATTCCAGCACGAGCCGCGCCGTGGCGCTGCGCGACTTTCTCTGCCGCGCCTTCGCCCGCCGCGCCAAACGGCTCGCCCAGCCGCGCGGCAGCGGCTCCAGCGGGCTGCTGGCGATGGACGCGCCGGGGCAGCAGGTGCTGGACCGCTCGGCGGTGCTGCTGCGCGAGGACGGCGGCGTCGAGGCGCGCTTCCTCGCCGGGCTGCCGGCCCAGGGGCGCAGCATCGACGGCAGGCAGGCGGAGCGCATGCTGTGCCGCGACGTGCCGACGCTGGTGGCGGAGACGCTGCGCTTCGCCGCCCTGGACGCCGAGGCGGTCCGGCGGCACGTGGAGACGGTGGAGGACGCCGAGGCGCTGCGCGGGCAGCTCGCCGGCAAGGGCCTGGTCGCCTTCGTGGCCGACGGCGCCATCCTGCCGCGGCGCAGCGGCATCGACGACCGGCCGATGGCCGACAACCCCATCCCCTTCGACAGCCCGGACAGCCTGCGCGTCACCCTGGACCGGCCGAACGCCGGGCCGGTCGCGGGGCTGGGGGTGCCGCGAGGCGTGACGCTGATCGTCGGCGGCGGCTACCACGGCAAGTCGACGCTGCTGAACGCCGTCGAGCGCGGCGTCTACAACCACCTTCCCGGCGACGGCCGCGAGTTCGTCGTGGCCGACCCGGCGGCGGTGAAGGTGCGCGCGGAGGACGGGCGGAGCGTCGCCGGCGTCGACATCTCGCCCTTCATCACCGACCTGCCCGGCGGCGCGGCGACCGACCGCTTTTCCACGCCGAACGCCAGCGGCAGCACCTCCCAGGCCGCCAACATCGTGGAGGCGCTGGAGGCCGGCGCGCGGGCGCTGATGATGGACGAGGACACCTCGGCCACCAACTTCATGATCCGCGACCGGCGCATGCAGGCGCTGATCGCCAAGGAGTACGAGCCGATCACGCCGTTCATCGACCGGGTGCGCCAGCTCCACGACGACCTGGGCGTCTCCACCACGCTGGTGATCGGCGGCAGCGGCGACTACCTGGACAAGGCCGACACCGTGATCGCCATGCAGGCCTTCCGGCCCCAAGACGTCACCGCCCGCGCCCGCGAGATCGTCGCCGCCCACCGCACCGAGCGCGCCGAGGAGGGCGGCATTAGCCTCGCCCGCCCCCGCACCCGCCGCCTGGCCGATACCGGCATCCGGGGGAAGGGGCCGAAGCCGCCCAGGGTCAAGGTGCAGGACGCCCGCGCGATTCGGGTGGGCGAGGACACCATCGACCTCGGCGCGGTGGAGCAGCTCGTGGACTCCAGCCAGACCCGCGCCATCGCCGAGGCGCTGCTGCGGCTCACCGACGACGACACCGCGCCCGGCCAGCCCCTCCCGGCGCTGCTCGACCGCATCGAGGCGGCGCTGGATCGCGACGGCCTGGACGCCCTCACGCGCACCGCGCGCGGCGACCTCGCCCGCTTCCGCCGCTTCGAACTTGCGGCGGCCCTCAACCGGCTGCGGAGTGTGCGGGTGAAGGGGTGAGGGGGAAGGCCACACAACCTGCCCCGCCGCTGGTATCACCCGCCCGAATGCCCGTGCTCGTGCGCCTCGGGCGCCGGCGCCTCGGGCTCTGGCCGGCCAGCAAAGTACGCCTCGGCGCCCGCATGCATGGGGATGGGCGAGTCCGCCGGAGCGACGGGCACGTCCAGGCGTTCCCGCGCCGCGTCGAGCGTCCGGGCGATCAGCCAGGCGTGGCGGGCCGCGAAGTCCTGGCGGCAGACCAGCAGGAAATCCCCCAGGCCGACGATGCTCCGCAGGGCCACCGGCCCGTAGTCCGCGAACGGCGGCGCGCCCCGCCGCAGCGCCGCGGCGTCGGCCGGGCGCATGACCGCGAGGTCGAGCTGCCGCGTGGCGATCAGGCTGGCGACGCGGGCCTTGTGCGGCGCCCGGCTGACCCGCGCCCGGCTCTCCGGCAGCTCGCGGGCCAGCACCTCGGCGAGCCGCCTGCCCAGGTCGAAGGACGGCGGATCGGCCCGCGTGGTCAGGATCAGCAGGAACCGCTCGCGGTAGACGCCCCACTGGCCATAGGGCGCGTGCCCGCCGGTCAGCAGCCACGCTCCCGCCGCCGCCCCGATGCGGAGCAGGCGGCGGCGGCTTCCCGTCCAGGCGTTCACGACTACTCCTGGAAGATCGTCGTGGGCAGGATGGCGGAGACGGTGTAGTTCGGCACGTCCACGAGCTGCCCGATGCGCAGATCCACGGCCACGCTGGCGACGATGTAGGCCTGCTCGCGCGTCAGCCCCTTCTCGGCGACCATGAAGTCGATCATCTCGATCAGGGCGTTGCGGGCGGCCAGCGTCAGGTCCTCCGACAGGTTCTCCAGCGGCCCGATCTTCTCGCCGTCCAGATAGGTGAGATAGGGCGGCACCGTGCCATGCTCCTTCAGGGGGAAGCCGGTGGTGGCGTAGAAGGCGCTGGGCGCCAGCTTCTTGAGCTGGTCGCCGCCCTCGAAGTGCGGCACTTTCACCTGTTCGCCCCGGCCCTTGCGGATCTCGGTCGTCACGGTGACCGTCGCGCCCATCTCGATGGCGGTGCCGGAGACCTCGCCGTCGCCCTGGGCGTAGTGCACGTCCCCGATGAACAGCCCACAGCCGTCGACGAAGCAGGGGAAAAGCATGGTCGTGCCGACCTGCATCTGCTTGACGTCGATGTTGCCGCCGTTCTCGCGCGGGGGGATGGTGCGCAGGCATTCGTCCTTGTGGCTGCCCTCGGGGCCGCAGACCCCGGCGGGCAGGGCGCCCGTGGGCTCCGGGGTCAGCACGACGCCGCCCGCCGACTGCAAGGCGGCCTCGCGGGCCAGGATGGCGTCCAGCTCCGGCGCGCCCGGCAGCACGCCGACCGAGCCCAGGAAGCCGTTGAAGGGAATCGCCACGCCGGGGATCTGCGGCGAAACCGCCTGCACGCGGGTCAGCTTCCAGTTGGCGATGAAGGGCTCGGTGTAGCGGTCGCGCAGGAAGCCGAAGCCCGGCACGATGACGGTGTAGCCGTACTCGTCCGGGTCGATGTCCAGGAGCGTCACCGCCAGCACGTCGCCGCGCTCCGCGCCCTCGATGTGGACAGGCCCGGTCATGGGGTGGACCAGGTTCAGGTCCGCCGCCGTGACGTCCGCGGGAATGCTGTCCAGGTCGAAGTCCGAGTCCAGTGCGTCGCGCGTCTCGAACACGATGTGCTGCCCCGGCCGCGCCCGCGCCACCGGCGGGATGGCCGGGTGCAGGCGGTTCATGCAGTTGCGATCGTCGACGCAGTGCGCCCCCTGCTTCTCGACGCGCAAGGTGTCCCAGGCGGTCACCTCGCTGGTGTCGGCCCGCGCCGGTGCGGGTGACGAGAGAACCAGGGCCATCGCCGTCGTGGCGGCAGGAATGGCGGCAGGAATGGCGGCAAGGCGAAGTGTCATGACGGGCCCCCTGTCGTGTCGTCTCTGGCCCGTCCTGGGCTGGCCGGCCGGCCCGGCGCTCCTGCCTTTCGATTGAAAGTACCCGAGAGTATGCGCTTTTCGGACGCCGCGCGCCACCCCGGTTTTTGGCTCATCCCGTGGCCATCGGCGCCGCATCGCGCCTCGCAGGCGCGTCGCCGCGATTCACGTCGGGTATGCGATCTCTGCAAGGCGCGGAAACAGCAACACATAAGCGTTTGTTTTATCATCATTCCCGGTTCTATCTGTGCTTCCGCAGGCAATTTTTTTGGTGTGACCGCGACACGATGGCTTCGCGAACCAACAAGATTCTTCCGCCGATTTCCCCCAGTGTCGAAAGATGGCGTGCGACGATCGACGCCGAATGCGCGGCCCTTCGCCGCCCTTCGATGTTGGCTTCGAACCATGCTTGGGGGATGGCAGATGGAGACAATCGAACAACAAGAGGTCCAGCAGGACATCCAGCGCGTCGACGTCCAGAAGATCGACGGGCCCGCCTTCTCGCCCGCCGAGTACAGCCAGCGCCTGGACCGCACGCGGCAGGTCATGGCCCAGCGCGGCGTCGACGTGCTGCTGGTCGCCGCGCCGGACAACATCAACTACCTCTGCGGCTATGACGGCTGGTCGTTCTACATGCCGCAGGTGCTGATCGTCGACCTGGAAGAGGAGCGGCCCACCTGGATCGGCCGGGAGAGCGACGCCGCGGGCACCCGTTTCACCACCTACCTGCCGCCGGAAAACGTGATCGGCTATCCCGAGCACTATGTCCACGCGCGCGACCGCCACGCCATGAGCCACGTCGCCGAGGCGCTGCTGGCCCAGGGCCGCGGGCGCGCCACGATCGCCGTGGACATGGACAGCTTCTACTTCACGCCGCGCGCGCTGGACACGCTGCGCCGCGACCTGCCCGACGCGCGCATCGTCGACGCCGACCGACTGGTCAACTGGGTGCGCGTGGTGAAGTCGGAGGCGGAGATCGCCCACATGCGCGCCGCCGGGCGGCTGGCCGACAAGGCCATGGCCGCGGCGATCGAGGGCGTGCGCCCCGGCGCGCGGCAGTGCGACGTGGCCGCCGCCATCTATCACGCCAAGGTCGCCGGCCATCACGAGCACGAGGGCGACCATACCGCCATCGCGCCGCTGGTCATGGTGGGCGAGCGCAGCGCGGCGCCGCACATCGGCTGGACCGGCGCGCCCATCGAGCCCGGCCAGAACACCATGATCGAGCTGGCCGGCTGCTACAAGCGCTACCACTGCCCGCTGGCGCGCACGATCTACCTGGGCTCGCCGCCCGACAAGGTGCGCCGCGTCGCCGACGCCCTGGGCGAGGGCGTCGAGGCCACGCTGGCCGCCGTGCAGCCCGGCATGACCGGCGCCGAGGTGGAGGCGGTCTGGCGGCGCACCATCGCGCGCTACGGCCTGGAGAAGCCCTCGCGCCTGGGCTACTCCATCGGCATCGCCTATCCGCCCGACTGGGGCGAGGGCACGATCAGCTTGCGCCCGGAAGAGACGACGGTGCTGGAGGCGAACATGACCTTCCACCTGATGCCCGGCATCTGGCTGGACGACTTCGGCGTGGAGACCAGCCAGTCGTTCCGCGTGACCGAGGACGGCTGCGAGGCGCTGTCGTCGACCCCGCGCGAGTTCGTCGTCAAGGACTGACGCGCCCAGGCGGGCGCGTCCCCCATCCTGACCTTCCCACAAAGGGGGAAGGGACGACACACTGCCGGTCATCAAGGGCTCGGTCTTGTTCCCCCCCTCATCCTGAGCCTGCCGAAGGAGGAGAGGGCCAGGGAGGGGGATGCGGCTGGCCTGCGCCCTCTCAAGGGACGAGCCGATAGCCGCCCTCGACGGTGATCAAGACGCGCGGGTGGGCCGGGTCGGGTTCGATCTTCTGGCGCAGCCGATAGATGTGGGCTTCCAGGGTGTGGCGCGAGACCCCGGTGTTGTTCCGCCAGACACTGGCGAACAGGCTCCCGGTGTCGATCGCCGCCGGGGTCGCTTCGCAAAGGCGTCGCAGAATGGTGGCTTCCGTGCCCGTCAGGCGGATCCGCTCGCGCGAGCCGTGATGCGTGAGGGTTTTCGTGGCGGGGCGGAAGACATAGGTGCCGAAGGTGAAGACGGCGCCCTCGCTGCGCTGGTGCTGACGAAGCTGTGCCCGCAGCCGGGCCAGCAGAACGGCCAGGCGGAAGGGCTTGGTCACGTAGTCGTTGGCGCCCGAGTCCAGGCCCAGGATGATATCGGATTCGCTGTCCGCGGCCGTCAGCATCACGATCGGCGCGGTCACGCCGTGGCGGCGCAGCACGCGGCACACCTCGCGCCCGTCGATGTCCGGCAGCCAGACGTTCAGAAGGATGGCCGCGAAGGGCTCCTTCCTGGCGAGCACGATGCCGCGGCTCCCGGTGTGCGCCTCGACGCTCCGCATCCCTTCCCGACGGCGCAGCTCCTCGCCCAGAAAAGCCGTCAGGTCGGTGTCGTCGTCAATGATGAGAAGTGTCTGCTCAGGCGGTAAGGCCATCCCGTCGTCCCGGATCGGCCGGGCCCTTCCTGTCTGTTCGCGGGGCCCGACACGCTGATTCCAGGTGCCCCTCGCGGCTCCTGCACGGACCAGCCTAGGCGCCCGCCGCGCGCCCCGGTGTGACCGGGGTCACACCGCCACCGGCCCGCCGGTCCTGGCGGCGCGGCGAAAAAGGGCCGCCGCTTCGGGGAAAGCGGCGGCCTTGCAAGTTTGGATGGATAAGGAAACGAAGCGGGGTTCTCCACGGAATTCCCAGAGACCCCCGCCCTCGACGAACCGCCCGTGCCGCTCGTGCCGCGGCGGTTCGCCACCATGCGCCCGAGGCGCGACGGCGGGCAGGACCTTCACACGCTCAACAGGCCCTGGATCGCTCGCCGCCACGCCCCGCGCCCAGGTCGGCTAGAAGGTGACGGTCGTACCCAGGACGCCGCCGATGGCGTCGAGGTCGTCGCCGTTCTCCTCTTCGTAGTCGGCGTAGATCACCGAGCCGGAGAGCGTGATTCCCGGGCCGAGGGCGTAGTCCAGACCGCCCTTGATGGCGTCCATCTCGTCCTCCGCGCTGACGGTCGGGTCGCCCTCGACCTCGGTGCCGAGCCAGTCGACCGAGGCTGTCCACGGGCCCGTGCTGTAGGCCAGGCCGGCCGAGTAGGCGTTACCTTCCGTGGACTGGAATCCCGGTGCCACGTCCTGCTCCTCGTTGGCCCAGTCGAAGCCGACGCTGAAGCCGGCGTAGCTCAGGCCGATGCCGGCCATGATCTGCTCGCGGTCGTTGATGCCGCCAGCCTGCGCGCCCAGGCCGTTGGAGGCCGCCGGAACGCCGCCCTCCGGCTCGAAGGCCCGGTTGTAGCCGCCGGCGATCGAGAAGCCGATGCCCTGGAAGTCCTGGACGTAGCTGGCACCCACGGAGATCGCGTTGTTGAAGCTGGTGCCCTCGTCGACCGGGCCGAACTGACCCGCCGGGGTGCCGCCGGTCTCCGGCGTCCAGCTCGCGCCGAACTTGAAGCCGGCGATGCGCGGGGTGATGTAGCCCACGGTGTTCGCGTCGTTGTGGGTGTCGATCGAGGTCGACAGCGACGGCGAGCGGAACTGCGTCACAAAGCCGTCCGGCGCCGGGATGAAGGTGTTGATCCAGCCCGTGTTGATCGGGATGCCGGAGGCGAAGTTCGGCGGGCCGGCGTCGAACGACAGGCGATAAGCCGCCGAGTTGTGGCCGCCCAGCGTGATTTCGCCGAACTCGCCGCTGAACCACATGAACTGCTCGTCCTGCGGATGGCCGAAGGACTCCAGCTCGAAGCGCACGCCCACCTCGATGCCGTTGTCCAGCGTGGTCGAGCCGATGAAGTTGATCGTCGCGTCCTGGAAGTGGCTGACGTTGCGGTCGCTGTCCGAGGTGGCGCTGCCGGAGTCGTCGTCGGCATCGCGGTCGGAGATGCCGTAGTAGGTATTCATGAAACCCGACAGGCCGATCTTGATGCCCTCCGCAGCCTGCGCGCCGGTGGCGACGAGGCTCAGACCCGCGATCGCCGTCGTAGCCAGAAGCGGTTTCCTCATGACTGTCCTTCCTTCTTGGAGAATCCCCTTGGTGCCGTGCACCCGTTCGTCACGCGGGGCAGGATAACGGGAGTGCTCGAGTTGGAAAGCGGCCTCGCGATTTTGTGTGGCGCACCCCACACGACTGTGGCCTTTTTGCCATCATTGAAATGACCGTGCGTGACCGATCAAGACCGGCCTCAAGTACGGCACCTCACAATACAATCACTCGCTTGTGAGCGTTCGAGATTTATCGTGAGCACAGATTTGAGTTGCAATACAGACTCGGGCATCTCCGCCGCCCTTGCAGGGATGCCCCGCGGCGCGTTCCCGCGGCGCGGCCGGACGCTCGCCCGCATGCAGGCCCCCACAATGCCGGCAAGGAGGAGAAGGACGGCACCTCTCAATTCTTTGAGGTGCACAGGCGGCGACAAGGCCCGTAACCTTGCCCGAACACCTAACCCGAGAGGATCGTCATGCGCCGCTCGGTCATGGCCCTGGCCGCGACCACCCTCCTCGGCGTTCCGACCGCCCAGGCCCAGGTCTACCTGGAGGCGCCCGGCGTGCCCCCCCTTCGAGACCGAGTTCCGCGGCCACAGCTTCGAGGTCGGCCTGCGCTACGAGCTGTACTGATCGGCGGGGTCGCGGCGCGCGGTCTCGCCGGCCTGCTGGTGCCAGGCCTTCACCGAGATGTCGTCGCGGATGCAGGCCTTGAAGTGCCCCGGCGCCACCTCCCGCAGCTCGGGCACCACCTGGGCGCAGTCCGGCAGGGCGAAGCGGCAGCGCGTGCGAAAGACGCAGCCAGACGGCGGCGAGGTCGGCGAGGGGATGTCGCCCTCGAGCACGATGCGCTGGCGCTCGATCTCGGGGTCGGGGATCGGCGCGGCGGAGAACAGCGCCTCGGTGTAGGGGTGCTTGGGGTTGTCGAACAGCTCGCCGGTGTCCGCCATCTCCATGATGCGGCCGAGGTACATCACCGCGATGCGGTCGGAGATGTAGCCGACGACGGCCAGGTCGTGGGCGATGAACAGGATGGTCAGCCCCAGCTTGTCGCGGATCTCCAGCAGCAGGTTCACCACCTGCGCCTGCACCGAGACATCGAGGGCGGAAACCGGCTCGTCGGCCACCAGGAACAGCGGGTCGACCACCAGCGCCCGCGCGATGCCGATGCGCTGGCGCTGGCCGCCGGAGAACTCGTGCGGATAGCGCCGCGCGTAGGCCGGCGACAGCCCCACGGTCTCCAGCATGCGGTGCACCCTGTCGCGGCGCTGCCGGGCGGACAGCTCCGGCGACTGGATGCGCAGCGGCGCCTCGATGATGTCGGCCACCGTCATCCGCGGGTTGAGCGAGGAGTAGGGGTCCTGGAAGACGAGCTGCATCTTGCGGCGCAGCGGCCGCAGCCGGGCGCGGCGGTAATGGGTGATGTCCTCGCCGTCGAAGAGGATGCGCCCGCCGCTGGGCTGGTCCAGGCGCAGCACCGTCCGGCCCACGGTGGACTTGCCGGAGCCGGACTCGCCCACCAGGCCCAGAATCTCGCCGCGCGGGATGCTGAAGGACACGCCGTCGACGGCCTTCACGTCCTCGCTGGCCAGCGAGAACAGGTGGCGCTTGAACTTGAACCACTTGCGCAGGTTCTCGACCGCCAGGACCGGGTCCGTCCGTTCCGTCACCTCGGCTCTCCCCGCGTCTCGATCTCGTGCCAGCGCAGGCAGCGCACCAGGTGGCCGTCCTCCGCCGCCTCCAGCTCGGGCACGCGCGCGGTGCAGCGCGCCGCCTCGGCGAAGCGGCAGCGCGGATGGAAGGCGCAGCCCGGCGGCAAGTGGTTCGGGTCCGGCACGCTGCCGGGAATGGCCTGCAGCTTCGCCCCCTTGCGCCCGGCCATGTCCATGCGCGGCACGGAGGCGAGCAGGCCCTGGGTGTAGGGCATCAGCGGCCGGCGGAACAGCGCGCGCGAGCCGGCCTTCTCCACGATGCGCCCGGCATACATCACCATGACGCGGTCGGCGACCTCGGCGACCACGCCCATGTTGTGGGTGATGAAGACGATGGCCATGCCGGTGCGCCGCTGCAGGTCCTTCAGCAGCTCCAGGATCTGCGCCTGCACGGTGACGTCCAGCGCGGTCGTCGGCTCGTCGGCGATCAGCACGCTGGGCTCGCAGCTCAGGGCCATGGCGATCATGACCCGCTGGCGCATGCCGCCGGAGAGGTGGTGGGGATAGCTCGCCAGGCGCTTGCGCGGCTCGGGGATGCCCACCAGCTCCAGCAGCTCCACCGTGCGCGCCAGGGCCTGGCGCGGGCTCATCGGGCGGTGGAACAGGATCGCCTCGCTGATCTGGCGGCCGATGGCGTGGACCGGGTTCAGCGAGGTCATCGGCTCCTGGAAGATCATGGCGATCTCCCCGCCGCGCACGTCGCGGATCGCCTCGGTGGACAGCCCCAGCAGGTCGTCGCGCGTGTGGCCGTCGCGCCGGCGCAGGTGCACCGTCCCGGCGATTCGCGAGCGCGGGGGCGGCGGCGTCAGCCGCAGCATGGCGAGGCTGGTCACGCTCTTGCCCGAGCCGGACTCGCCCACCAGCGCCAGCGTCTCCCCGGCCCGCAGGTCGAAGGAGACGCCCTTCACCACGTTCACCATCGTCTTGCCGGTGCGGAAGCTGACGTTCAGGTCGCGCACGGCGAGGATGGGGTCCTTGGTCATGACAGCTCCGGCGTCCATCCGGCCTCAGTCCGACAGGCTGGGGTCCAGGGCGTCGCGCAGCCCGTCGCCCAGGAAGTTGAAGCTGGTCACCGCCGCCGTGATCGCCAGCCCCGGCACGATGGCCAGCCAGGGCGCGGAGCCGAGATACTGCTGGGCGTTGGTGAGCATGTTGCCCCAGCTCGGCACCGGCGGCTGGATGCCGTAGCCGAGGAAGCTGATGTAGGCCTCCAGCAGGATGGCGCGCGCGACGTTCAGCGTGGCGGCGACGACGATCGGGGCGATGGCGTTGGGAATCAGCTCGCGGAAGATGATGTAGCCGTCGGAGGCGCCGAGGAGCTGCGCCGCCACGGCGAAGTCCCGCTCGCGCAGGGAGCGCATCTGCCCCTCGACGATGCGGGCCACCTCCATCCAGGAGGTGGCGGCGATGATGATGGTGATGGTGACCACGCTGGGCTGGATGAAGGCGGCCAGCGCCAGCAGCAGGAAGATGTTGGGAAAGCACAGCACCGCGTCGACGAAGCGCATCAGCGCCGCCCCGACCGCCCCGCCGTAATAGCCCGCCACCGCCCCGATCACCGTGCCGACGATGGTGGAGATCAGCATGGCGAAGAAGCCGATGGTCATGGAGATGCGCCCGGCCATCATCAGCCGCGCCATCAGATCGCGGCCCAGGCTGTCCGTTCCGGCCAGGTGCCAGCCCGAAAGCGGCGGGGCGAAGCGCGCGCGCACGTCGATATACAGGTGGTCGAAGGGGAGCAGGTAGGGGCCGATCGCCGAGCCCAGCACGAGCACGACGATGATGGCCAGCCCGGCCATCGCCAGGCGGTGGCGCGCGAACTTGCGCAGCGCCCGCCCCGCATAGCCGGCCGGCGCCCCCGCATCGGTGTGCAGCTCTCCGGTCTCGATGCCCGGGGTCTCGGCCATCGGCGGGCCCTTCCTAGTCGATGCGGATGCGCGGATCGACGACCGCGTAGAGGATGTCGGCCACCCAGTTGGCGATCAGCACGAAAACCGCGGAGAACATCAGAATCCCCATCACCACCGGATAGTCCCGATAGCCCAGGGAATCGATGAACAGCCGGCCCATGCCCGGCCAGGTGAACACCGTCTCGGTCACCAGCGCGCCGCTCAGCAGCGTGGGAAGCTGCACCGCCAGCACGCTGATCATCGGCAGCACGGCGTTGCGCACCGCGTGGCGGATCAGCACGACGCGCTCGGGCGCGCCCTTGGCGCGGGCGGTGCGGATGTAGTCCTGGTTCACCACCTCCATCATGGAGGAGCGCATGTAGCGGCTCCAGATCGCCACGGTGACCAGGCTCAGCACCATCGCCGGCGCGATCAGGTGGTGCAGCCAGTCGAGAAATCCCCCCTCGCCGACCGTCAGCCGGTTGCCGGAGGGGAGGATGTCGAGCTGCAGCGAGAAGACGTAGATCACCACCAGGCCGAACCAGAAGGTCGGGATCGACAGCGCGATCATCGCCCCGATCGTCGCCAGGTAGTCGAACAGCGAGTAGCGCCGGATCGCGCCCAGGATGCCGATCCAGGAGCCGATCAGCACGGCGATCACCGTCGAGGCGATAATCAGCTCCAGCGTCGGCATCAGGTGCGAGCCGATGATGGACAGCACCGGCTGGCCGTCGCGGAAGGACTCGCCCCAGTCGCCCACGATCAGCCGCGTGAACCAGTCCCAGTACTGCACCGGCAGCGGCCGGTTGAGGCCCATCTGCTCCGCCAGCCTTTCCAGTTCCGCCTGCGTCATGCCGGGAGTGAGCGCGAACTGCGACAGCGGCCCGCCCGGCGCCAGGTGCAGCACCGCGTAGCCGATCATCGACACCAGCACCAGCAGGACCAGGTTCTGCGTCAGGCGATAGAGCAGGTAGCGGGCCACGGCGTCCGTTCCGTCTGCGGCGATAGGCTCATCCTTCGACAAGCTCAGGATGAGGTGGATGGTGTAGCCGCCATTACCTCACCC
>CAZLNO010000003.1:31291-90577 GCA_964561005.1 uncultured Rhodovibrionaceae bacterium
ACCTCACCCTGAGCCCATCGAAACACCTCACCCTGAGCCCGTCGAAGGGTGAGTAAGGCACAACACCGTAGGGCAGGCTTCAGCCTGCCGTCTTGGGCCAGGGCCCGGATGGGAGGCACGCTGAAGCGTGCCCTGCGGGTCTCGATCCAGGACCGACCGTCGGGCCTCACGCCTCCGTCCAGTACCAGTCCTTGATGTTCCAGGCGTTGGAGGCGGCGTTGACGTTGGCCTGATAGCCCTCCAGCCCGGCCAGGGTGCCCTCGACCTGGGTGTACTGGAAGATGTACAGCATCGGCAGGTCGTGGCGCATGATCTCCTGGACCTTGTGGTAGATGCGGATGCGCTCGTCCCGGTCGGTGGTGGTGGCGCCCTCTTCCAGCAGGCGGTCCACCTCCGGGTTGCTGTACTGCGTGGTGTTCTGCCCGGCGCCGCCCTGCGCGGCGATGGAGTCCGAGTGCAGGTAGTTGGTCGCGTCCGGGTCGGGACCGATCATGTAGTTCAGACCGACCATCGTGGTCTCGTACTGCGAGAGCATCCACTTGTCGCCCCACATCACGGCCGGCGGGTGGTTGCGGATGGTCATTTCCACGCCGATCTGCCGCCAGTTCTGCTGCAGCACCTGCTGCGCCTGCTCGCGCACCTGGTTGCCGGCAGTGGTGGAGTTCTCGAAGGCGAGGCGCACGCCGTTCTTCTGGCGGATGCCGTCGCCGCCGGGCAGCCAGCCGGCCTCGTCCAGGATCTTCCGGGAGCGCGCCGGGTCGTACTCCTGCTGCGGCAGGTTCGGGTTGTAGGCCCAGGACTCGCGCGGCAGATAGCTCTCCGAGGGGCGCGGCAGACCGTAGTAGACGGCGTCGATGATGGCCTCGCGGTCCATCGCGAAGTACAGCGCCTCGCGCACCGCCCGCTCCTGGAACTGCGGCAGGCCGAGGTTAAGGGCGATCTGCTCGATGAAGGGCGCGGGCACGGCATAAACCTGGCGGCCCGGCAGGTCCTTGGCCTCGTTGTAGTGGTTCGCGGTGATGCCCTGCAGGCCGATGTAGTCGATGTCCCCGGCCTTGAACTGGGTGTAGAGCACCGTCAGGTCCGGCACGTACTTGAACACCAGGCGCTCGGTGTAGGGTCCGTCGCCGAAATAGTCCGGATTGGCGGCCAGGGTGATGTGGTCGCCGGAGACGCGCTCCACCCAGGTGTAGGGGCCGGTGCCGATGGGGTTCCGGGTGAAAGCCTGCGCGTTCAGGTCCATCTCCGCCAGGACGTGCCTGGGCACGATGAAGGTCCAGGACAGGATGGAGAGATAGGGCGCGTACGGCGTTTCCAGCCGCCAGGTCAGCTCGGTCGGGCTGACCACCTCGATGTCGCGCACCAGCTCGTGCCCGGCCCGGCGGCCGGCGCGGAAGTCGGGGTTCTGGATCAGCTCGATGGTGAACTTCACGTCCTCGGCGGTGAAGGGCTCGCCGTCGTGCCAGGTGACGTCGTCGCGCAGCCGGATGCGCCAGCGCGTGCCGTCCTCGGACAGGCCGCCGTTCTCGACCGAGGGCACCTCGCGCGCCAGGCGGGGCACGAAGTTGCCCGCCGGATCGACGGCCCAGAGCGGATCGTAGATATTCCAGTGGACGCCCTGGTCGACCTCGATGTGCGGCATCAGCGGGTGGAAGTTGGTCGGCTCCTGCGACAGCCCGGCGACGATCTGCCCCTTGGGCTGGTCCGGCGGAGTTCCCTCGGCGGCGTGGGCAAGACGGGGGCTGGCCAGGAAGAGGGTCCCGGCGGCCGCGCCCAGGGCCAGGAAGTCGCGCCGCGAGAGGTCGAAGGGCGCCGACCCGGACGCGCCGCCGTGGTTGTCAGGCTTCGAGGTTTTGTCGGACATGGCTCAGCCTCCCTTGCTGCATGTCGTGGCGGCGCGGACGGCTTGCTGTCGGCAAGCTTCTTGCCGCCGGAAACGGCATGGGCCGACGCGCTTCACAACCAGGCTTCCAGCCGCACGGGCGTGCCGTCGGCAAAGCGCGAGAAGCGAAACGGCTCGGGGTCCACGATCGGGGCGTCGCCGGCGGCCAGATCGGCGGCCAGGCGCCCCGCCCCCGGCCCGATGCCGAAGCCGTGGCCGGAAAAGCCGGTGGCGACGACCAGCCCCGGCACCGCCTCCACGGGCGAGATCACCGGCAGGGCGTCCGGCGTCACGTCGATCATGCCGGCCCAGCTCTCCGCGATGCCCACGGACTGAAAGGCGGGAAAGGTCGCGTCCAGCGCCGCCTTGGTCTTGCGGGCGATGGCCGGCACGGGCGCGGGGTCCAGGACCCGCTCGGCCTCGTAGGGCGAAGGGCTGTCCAGGTCCCCATAGCGCGCCATGCGCCATTCCCTGAGAAAGCGCGAATTGAGGCGCAGGCGCAGCCCTTTGGCCTCCATGCGCAGCGCCTGCCAGAACAGCCGGGCGAAGCGGAAGCTGTCGGGCACCAGGTCCACCACGTTCTCGCCGCTGGTGGCCACGGTGTAGCCGCCGTCCGCGCGCTTGCGGAGCGCGAAGGCGGGCGTCCAGAGGCTGTGCTCCAGGCCGTTCTCCACCGCCTCGGTCCGCTGCACCGTCGCGCGCACCTTGAGCTGCGGCAGCTTCACGCCGAGCTGGCGGCAGAACTGCCGCGACCAGGCCCCGCCGGCGAGCAGCACGGTGTCGCACGCGACGCGCCCGCGCTCGGTCACCACGCCGCTGACCCGACCGCCGTGGGTCTCCACGCCGCGCACGGCGCAGCCGGTCAGGATCGTCGCCCCGCGCCGCCGCGCGGCCCGCGCGATGGCGGGCGCCGCCTTGGCCGGCTCGGCGCGGCCGTCGCTGGGCGTGAACAGCCCCGCCTTGAAGCGCTTCGCCGCGCCGGGCAGCAGGTCCGCCAGCTCGTCGCCGGTGACGACGCGGCTGTCGAACTGATGGCGCCGGGCGTGCTCCAGCCAGCCCTCGAAGCGCGCGATGCGGGCTTCGTCGTCGGTGGCGAAGAGGACGCCGCATTGGCGGAAGCCGGTGTCCCCTTCCACGGTGGCGTCCATCGACTCCCACAGGCGCATGCTCTCCTTGATCAGCGCCAGCTCGCGGGTGTCGCGGCCGGTCTTGCGGCACCAGCCCCAGTTGCGGCTGGACTGCTCGCCGGCGATTTCGCCCTTCTCGCAGAGGACCACCGGCACCTCCTTCCGGGCCAGCGCCAGGGCGGCGGAGACGCCGACGATGCCGCCGCCGACCACCACCACGCCGGTGCGGGCGGGAAGCTCCGTATCGCTCTCGACAGGCTCGACGCTGGGGGCCATGGGAAACCTTTTCGCTGCTAGAAGGAGTCCTCCAGCCGGCAGTTGACCGGCAGTTCCGCGACGCTGGCCGTGTTGGGCAGCTCGATCACCGTGCGCACGAGGCGCGCCAGGTCCGAAGGTTGCGTCATCTCGGCCGGGTCCATGCTCACCAGGGCCTGCGCCATGTCGGTGGCGACGAAGCCGGGACAGATCGCGGTCGAGCGCACGCCCTGGTCGTAGCCGGCCAGGCGGAAGGCGTGCGCCAGAGCCACGGCAGCAAACTTGCTGACCGCGTAGCTGCCCGTGGCCGCCGTCTTGATGCGCTTTCCCGACAGCGAGGCCAGCGTCACGATCCGGCCCTGCCCGCTCGCGCAGAGGTGCGGCCAGGCCGCGCGGCCGAGACGCAGCGGCCCCTTCACGTTGACGCCGAGCAGGGTGTCGATCTCCGTGTCGGAAATCTCGACCACGCTCTTGGGGATCATCACGCCGGCATTGTTGACCACGGCGTCGATCCGGCCGAGCCGCGCCGCCGTGGCGTCGACCCAGGCCTCGGCCGCTTCGGGCGCAAGGGCGTCGTAGGCGTGGACGGCCGCCGCGTTCGCCTGTAGCGCTTCCGGAAGGGAGTCGGGCCGGCGCACGCCCAGGCTGACCCGCCAGCCGTTCGCCGCCAGCTCCTGGGCGACGGCGGCGCCGATGCCGCGGTTCGCGCCCGAGATCATGGCCACGCGGCCCGCCTCTTCCGCCATCACAAAGCTCCCCTGCCGTTCGTTGACCGCCGTTGCGTCATTGCGCCGTCCCCGCCGCGCCGACCGTACCCTCGCGGCGCACCGTCCACCAGTCGCGCAGCCGCGCATAGGCCAGATAGGCGCGCGGCGCGACGGTCATGTAAAGGGGCGCGCGGCGCAGCGGCTCGACCGGAAGCGGCAGCTCTTCGCCGGCCACCTCGCCCGCCCAGTCGGCCAGCACGGTCCCCAGCATCGTCCCCGTGGGCACGCCCCGGCCGGACAGGCCGATCCCGGCGCGGATGCCCGGCGCCAGCTCGAACAGGCGCGGGATCGTGCGCGGCTGCATGTCCAGGTCGCCGAACCAGTGGTAGTCCCAGCGCAGGCCGTCGATCTGCGGCCAGATCCACTGGAGGCGCGACGCCCGCAGCGCGGTCGTCGGCTCGGGGTCGCGGCCGCGCCGTCCCTCCACGAAGATCGAGGTGACGAGCCGGCCGTTGCCGTCGAACTTGACCACGGAGGGATCGCCCTGGGTGTCCACCAGCGTGGTGTTCGCCGGCAGGATGGACCCGCGCAGGTTGGCGGACAGCGGCTGCGTCGCCAGCACCGCGACGCGCAGCTTCGTGAAGCTCCGGCGCAGGCCCGGCCAGACGCCATCCGTGTAGGCGCCGGTGCCGCAGACCTCCGCGTCGACGGTGTCGTTCAGGACGGATGTCGCGGGCGCGGCGCGCGCCGTGGCGTACCACAAGGAGGTGTCGAACGGCGCACTGTGCATGACGCGGCCCCTGCCTGCCCCTCGATCCGTGCCGCCCACGCGCCGGTCAGGCCGTCGTGTACGGGCTTTCGCGGCCAGGCGCGCACCGCCCGGCGGGTCGGGCCGTCGGCGCGATACGCAGCATGTCGAAGGATGTCCCGGCCGCCGCGGACGAAAGTCTCCGCTGTTAAGGTAAATGTTGTCAACGCCGCCGGCGGCCGCCCGCCCCGCCCGGACGCGCCTCGCCCGGCTCAGTCCTCGCCGAACTCCGCGCGCACCGTGGCGTCGTGGGCGCCCAGTTCGGGGATGTCGCCGTAGGACTCCGTGACGCCCGGCACGATCGGCGGCGGCGCCAGCATCTCCACCGGCCCCGCCGGGCTGCCGACGGTGATGGTGCGGTTTTGCGGATGGCTCTCGACGTCGGCCATGGTGGACAGCCGGCCATAGGCGATGCGCGCGGCCTCCAGGCGCCGCATCACGGTCTCGCGGTCCAGCGCCCCGAACGCCCCGGCGATGATGTCGTCCAGCGCGGCGCGGTTCTCCACGCGCCGGGTGTTGGTGGCGAAGCGCGGATCGTCGGCGATCTCCGGCCGGCCCAGCACGTCGCGGCAGAGGCCGTGCCACTCCCGCTCGTTCTGGATCGAGAACAGCACGCCCAGGCCGTCGCCGCAGGGATAGTGGCCGTAGGGCGCGATGGTCGGATGGTGCAGCCCCGGACGCGGCGGCGTGCGCCCGCCGTAATGGTATTGCAGATAGGGCACGTTCATCCAGTCGGCCATCGCGTGATACAGCGAAACCTGGATCCCGCGCCCCGCGCCGCTGCGCTCGCGCGCGTACAGCGCCTGCAGGATGGCCTGGTACGCGTACATGCCGCAGGCGATGTCGCAGACCGACACGCCCACCCGCCCCGGCTCCGCCGGCGTGCCGGTGACGTTGGCCAGACCCGACTCCGCCTGGACCAGCAGGTCGTAGGCCTTCATGTCGCGATAGGGGCCGTCCTGGCCGTAGCCGCTGATGTCGCAGGCGACCAGGCGCGGGTTGGCCGCCCGCATGGCGTCGCTGCCCACGCCCGCCCGCGCGGCCGCGCCGGGGGCGAGGTTCTGGATGTAGACGTCGGCGCGGGCCAGCATGCGCTTCAGCAGCGCGACGTCATTCGGGTCCTTGAGGTCGAAGCGCACCGACTCCTTGCCGCGGTTCAGCCAGGCGAAATAGGCGCTGAGCCCCTTCACGTCGGCATCGTAGCGCCGCGCGAAGTCGCCCTCGGCGCGCTCCAGCTTGATGACGCGCGCCCCGGCGTCGGCCAGACGCGAGGAGCAGTAGGGCGCGGCCACCGCCTGTTCCAGCGTGACCACCAGCAGACCTTGCAGATCGCGCGGCATGGCGGGCGCATCGACCTCCGTGAAACGATCCCGACTCCTCGCAGCCTCGGCGATCCGGCGTGGCGACGCAAGCCGGGCCGGTCTAGCCGCGGCGGTTTAGTAAACAGGCATGGTAAACAACTTCCTGCCCGGATACGGTAGGGCCATGCGGCGGCGGCTACGCCCCGCCGCCGCGCCAACAAATGGGGAGGCAAGAAATCATGAAATCCTGGTTCGGAATGGCCGCGGCCGCGGCCGTATTCCTCGCCGGCACGGCGCAGGCGGCGGAGAAGCCGGAGACGCTTGAGGTGGGCATCACCGCCTTCCTGTCGGGGCCGGCCTCGGTGTTCGGCGTGCCCGGCAAGAACGCGGCGGAGATGATCATCGAGGACATGAACGCGAACGACGGCATCGGCGGCGTGCCGATCGAGCCCGCCTTCATCGACGAGGGCGCGGGCGGCGAGGCGCTGGTCTCGGAGTACCGACGCCTGGTGCAGAACCAGGGATACAAGGTCATGCTCGCCTCGATCTCCAGCGGCAACTGCAAGAAGGTCGCCCCGCTGGCCGAGGACCTGCAGGTCCTGAACATCATGTGGGACTGCGGCACCCAGACCATCTTCGAGGAGAACGACTACGACTACGTCTTCCGCACCCAGGCCCACGCGGCGGCGGAGATGGTCTCGACGGTGCTCTATCTGCTGAAGACCCAGCCGGACTTCCAGACCGTCGCGGTGGTCAACCAGGATTATGCCTGGGGCCGCGATTCCTGGAATATCTTCCGGCGCACGCTGAAGGCGCTGAAGCCCGAGGTCGAGGTCGTGGCCGAGCTGTTTCCGAAGTTCGGCGCGCCCGACTATTCCACCGAGATCACGCGGCTGTCGGCCATGCGCCCGGACGTGGTGCTGTCGACCTCCTGGGGCGGCGATCTGGACACCTTCGTCCGCCAGGCGGCCTCGCGCGGGCTGATGCAACAGAGCACCTTCGTCCTGCCGCTGGCCGAAAGCTCGCTGCAGCGCCTGGGCGACACCCTGCCCGAGGGCGTCATCGTCGGCGGGCGCGGCGATCACTACTTCCTGCATCCGAAGCACAAGGACGACGTGGGCTTCCAGGCGTTCATGCAGGCCTACAAGGAGCGCAACGGCGACTGGCCGATCTATCCGGTGTTCCACATGCACCAGGCGCTCTCGGCGCTGAAGAAGGCCTATGAGACCGCGATCGAGGCGAACGGCGGCGACTGGCCCAGCATCGAGCAGGTCGCCCAGGCGATGGAGGGCATGACCTTCCGCGGCCTGACCTCGGAGGTGACGATCCGCGAGGACCACCAGGGCCTGGAGGACCAGCTCCTCGGCACCACGGTGAAGTCGGAGGAATACGACTTCGCGGTGCTGGACGACATGATGATCTTCCCCGGCGAGCTGGTGACCACGCCGGTCGGCGAGATCTCCGAGGACTGGGTGCAGACGCTCGACGCCTCGATCCTGGAGGACGAGGGCATCGAGACCTACGGCCACGACGAGTAGTCCCGGCGCCCCATGTCGACGCTGCTCCTGCTGGCCGTGCTCGACGGCCTGGCCTACGCCGCGCTGGTGTTCATGGTGGCCGTCGGGCTGACCATGATCTTCGGCGTGCTGCAGATCCTGAACGTCGCGCACGGCAGCTTCTACGCCCTGGGGGCCTATCTGGCGGCCAGCCTGGGGATCGGGATCCTGGGGGCGGGACTCAGCCCCGTCCTCGTCTATCCCGCCCTGGTGCTGAGCGCGGTCCTGGTGGGCGGCGTGCTGGGCCTGATCATCGAGCCGTTGATCCTGCGCCGCATCTACGGGCGGGAGCAGGTGCTGCAGCTCCTGGTCACCTTCGCGATCTTCATGATCCTGGAGGACGTGCAGCGCGTGGTCTGGGGCGCGCAGCCCTATTACGTCGACGCCGCGCTCGCCCAGCTCGGCAATGTGCAGGTGGGCGGCGTCTACTACACCGCCTACCAGCTCCTGCTGTTGCCGGGCCTGGCGATCGCGACGCTGATCGGCCTGCGCTTCTTCCTGCGGCGCACCCTGCAGGGCAAGCGCATCCTGGCGGTCACCCAGGACCGCGAGGCCGCCGAGGCCTGCGGCATCAACGCCAAGCGGGTCTACCTCACCACCTTCGTGATCGGGGCCAGCCTGGCCGCGCTGGGCGGCGCGCTGGCCTCGCCCACGACCTCGCTGGTGCCGGGCATCGGCACCGAGATGATCGTGCTGTCCTTCGCCGTGGTGGCCACGGCCGGGCTGGGCCAGGTCGAGGGCGCGGCGCTGACGGCCCTGCTGATCGGGCTGGGCCGCTCCTTCGCGGTCTACCTGATGCCGGAGATGGAAGTGCTGATGCCCTACCTGATCATGGTCGTGGTGCTGCTGTTCCGACCGCAGGGCCTGTTCGGCCTGGCCGAGACGAGGAAGGTGTGATGGCCGCGCTCCGCCGCTACGCCGTGCCGGCCGTCCTGCTCCTCCTGGCGGCCCTGGCGCCCTGGGTCTATCCCTGGTCCAAGGTGCTGCTGCTGCTGGCGATGGCGCAGGGCCTGGCGGTGCTGGGCATCGTCGTGCTGCTGCGCGCCGGGCAGGTGTCCTTCGGCCACGGGCTGTACTACGCCGTGGCGGCCTACACCGTGGCCTATGTCGCGCGCACCGAGGGCTTCGCCGCCGACGTCCTGCTGGTCATCCCGCTGGGCACGGCGCTGGCGGCGGCGGTCGGCCTGGTCATCGGGCTGTTCATGGTGCGCTACCGCTACATCTTCTTCGCCATGCTGAACCTCGCCTTCTCCATGGTGCTCTATTCGATCCTGGAAAAGTTCTTTTACCTCACCGGCGGCAGCGACGGCCTGACGCTGCCGCGGCCCACCCTCGCCGGCCTGGCCCTGGAGCGCGCCCAGTTCGAGACGGCGTTGTTCTACATCGTGCTGGCGCTGGTGGTCGCGGTGACGCTGGGCGTGCACCGCTACCTCCAGGCGCCGCCGGGCCGGGCGCTGGAGGCCATCAAGAGCAACGAGACCCGGCTGGAGTACCTCGGCGTTTCGGCGCGCGGGATGCTGCTGGTCGCCTACACGCTCTCGGCCGCGCTGGCGGGACTGGGCGGGACGGTGCTGGCGCTGGTGCAGGGCGTGGTGACGCCGGAGCTGAGCTACTGGGTGCGCTCCGGCGAGTTCGTCTTCATCGCCATCCTGGGCGGGGCGGGCAACGTGCTGGGCGCCTTCGTCGGCTCGCTGCTGTTCGAGCTGGTGCGTCTCTACGCCGCCGCCTACTTCGCCGATGTCTGGCAGGCCATCCTCGGCGCGGTGCTGCTGGTGATCATCCTCTTCGCCTCGCGCGGGCTGGTGGGCATCTACCAGGACCTGACGCGGCGCCGAACCGGCGAAGCGCCGGGCGGGGAGGGCTGACATGGCGGGCGAGCGCGGCGACGGCGACATCCTGCTCAGCGCCCGCGGCCTGCACATCCACTTCGGCGGCGTGGTGGCGGCCGACGGCGTCGACCTCGACGTGCGCGACGGCGAGCGCCTGGCCATCATCGGGCCGAACGGCGCGGGCAAGACCACCTTCATCAACATCTGCACGGGCTACCTGCGCCCGCAGGAGGGCACGGTCCGCTTCGCCGGCGCGGAGATCACGCGCAAGGCGCCGCGCGCGATCACCCGCCTGGGCGTGGCGCGCTCGTTCCAGATTCCCCAGCTCTTCATCGAGAGCACCGCGCTGGACAACATGCTGCTGGCCGCCGCCGCGCGCACCCGGCAATGGCGCCCATTCCGGCCGATGACGGACATGCCCGAGCGGGGCGAGATGCTGGAGCTGCTCGGTCTTCTGGGCGTGGGCGAGGTGGCCCATCAGCACATCGGCGTGCTGCCGGAGGGCACGCGCAAGCTGATCGACATCGCGCTGGCCCTGGCGCTGAAACCCCGCCTGCTGCTGATGGACGAGCCGACCAGCGGCGTCAGCAGCGAGGAGAAGTACCGCATCATGGACACCCTGGTCGCCGCGCTGGACGCCCAGCGGGTGACTGCCGTCTTCGTGGAGCACGACATGGAGGTGGTCAGCCGCTACGCTGACCGGGTGGCCGTCTGGTCGGCCGGGCGCATCGCCATGGAGGGCGCGCCGGCGGTCGTGCTGGACGACCCGGACGTGCTGCGCGATGTGGTAGGAATGTAGGATGCTGCGGATCGAGGGCCTGGAAGCGCGGATCGCCGGGGTCCAGGTGCTGCGCGACGTGCACCTGGAGGTGCCGCGCGGCGGCACCGTCGCCCTGATCGGCCGCAACGGCGCGGGCAAGACGACACTCCTGCGCACGATCATGGGCTTCGTCCGGCCCGTCGGCGGCACGATCATGCTGGAGGACAGCCGGCTCGACGCCGTGCCGGCGCACGACCGGCCGGGCTTCGGCATCGGCTACGCGCCGGAGGACCGCCGGCTGTTCGCCGCCTTCACCGTGGAGGAGAACATCCGGCTGCCGGCCGAGGTCGCGGGGCTGCCGCGCGCGCACTGGCAGGAGCGCCTGGACCTGGTCTACGAGGTCGCGCCGGAATTGAAGGAGCTGCGCACGCGCGGCGCCGGCTCGCTCAGCGGCGGCCAGGGCAAGATGGTGGCGCTGGGCCGGGCGCTGATGATCGGCACCCGCCTGGTGCTGCTGGACGAGCCCTTCCAGGGCCTGGCGCCGGCGCTGGCCAACCGCTACGCCGAGGTGCTGCAGAAGCTGCACGAGGAGTACCCGGACATCACGCTGCTGATCGCCGAGTCGAACCCGACGCTGCTGCGCAACTTCGCGGAGACGACCTACACCATCGAGCGCGGCGCCGTCGCACCGAGCGGGGACCGTCGGTCAGCAACGGCCGCGCATCTGCGGCCGGTGTAAACGGGCCTTCGCGGCCAAGAAGGAACGCAAGGGAGGACAACGCCATGCGACTGAAGGGCAGGATCGCGATCGTCACCGGCGCCGGCAGCGGCTTCGGCGAGGGCATCGCCCGGCGCTACGCGGCGGAGGGCGCCAAGGTGGTCGCCGCCGACATCCGCGCCGAGGCGGCCGAGCGCGTGGCCGGTGACATCGGCGAGGCGGCGGTCGCCGTGACGGGCGACGTCAGCAAGCGCGAAGACGTCTTCGCCATCGTGGACAAGGCCCGCACGGCCTTCGGCATCCCCGACATCGTGGTGAACAACGCCGGCATGACCCACCGCAACATGCCGATGCTGGAGGTCGACGAGGCCACCTTCGACAAGCTCTACGCCGTCAACGTCAAGTCGATCTACCTGATGAGCCTCGCGGTCGTGCCGGCGATGCGGGAGAAGGGCGGCGGCGTCATCCTCAACGTCGGCTCCACCGCCGGCATCCGGCCGCGCCCGGGGCTGACCTGGTACAACGGCTCCAAGGCCGCGGTGAACCTGCTGTCCAAGTCGATGGCGGTGGAACTGGCGCCGGACAACATCCGGGTGAACTGCCTTGCCCCGGTGATGGGCAACACCGCCATGCTGCAGGACTTCATGGGCGTGCCGGACACCCCGGAGAACCGGAAAAAGTTCCTCGCCACCATCCCGCTGGGTCGGATGAGCGAGCCCGAGGACGTCGCCAAGGCCGCCGTCTACCTGGCCTCCGACGAGGCGGACTTCATCACCGGCGTCGAGTTCCCCATCGACGGCGGCCGGACGGTGTAGGCGGCTGGGGAAGCGCCGGACGAGGTCAGTGCGCCTCCGCCCAGCTTCGCCCGGTGCCGGCCTCGGCGACCAGGGGTACGCTCAGCTCGACCGCCGGGAGGGCGGCGTTCTCCATCACCTCGCGCACCAGCCGGGAGGTCGCCTCCACCTCGGCGTCGGGCACCTCGAACAGCAGCTCGTCGTGCACCTGCAGCAGCATGCGCGCGCCGAGCCCGGCCTCCGCCAGGGCGTCCGGCAGGCGGATCATGGCGCGCTTGATGATGTCGGCGGCCGAGCCCTGGATCGGCGCGTTGATCGCCGCCCGCTCGGAGAAGCTGCGCCGGCCGGGCTGCTTGGACTTGATCTCCGGGATGTGGATGCGCCGGCCGAACAGCGTCCTGACCCAGCCGTGCTCGCGCGCCCAGGTCTTCATGTCGTCCATGTAGCGTTTGATGGCCGGATAGCGCTCGAAGTAGAGGTCGATGTACTGCTTCGCCGCGCCCTGGTCGATGCCCAGGTTCTGCGCCAGGCCGTAAGGCGAGATGCCGTAGATGATGCCGAAGTTGATGGCCTTGGCGGCGCGCCGCGTGCTCGGGTCCATGCCCTCGGCCGGCACGCCGAAGACCTCGCTGGCGGTGCGGGCGTGGATGTCCTGCTGCTCCAGGAAGGCCTGCTTCAGCGCCGGCTCCTCGGCCATGTGCGCGGCCAGGCGCAGCTCGATCTGGCTGTAGTCCACCGACAGCAGCGTGTGGCCGTCCTCGGCGACGAAGGCCTGGCGGATCTTGCGGCCCTCCTCGGTGCGGATCGGGATGTTCTGCAGGTTCGGTTCGGTGGAGGACAGCCGGCCGGTGGAGGCCACCGCCTGCTGATAGCTGGTGTGCACCCGGCCCGTGCGCTTGTCGATCTGGTCGGGCAGGGCGTCGGTGTAGGTGGACTTCAGCTTCTGCACCTGGCGCCAGTCCAGCACCCGCGCCGGCAGGTCGTGGCCCTGGGCGGCCAGGCCCTGCAGCACCTCGGCGTCGGTGGAATAGCTGCCGGACTTGCCCTTGCGCTGGCCCTGCAGCCCCATCTCGTCGAACAGCACCTCGCCGAGCTGCTTGGGCGAGCCGATGGTGAAGCGCCGTCCGGCCAGGCGGTAGATCTCGCCCTCCAGCTCCTCCATGCGCCGGGCGAAGTCCTGGGACATGCGGCGCAGCACCTCGGGGTCGACCTTGACCCCCACGCCCTCCATCTCCGCCAGCACGGCGGAGAGCGGGCGCTCCAGGGTCTCGTACACGGTGACCAGGCGCTCCTTCAGCAGCCGCGGCTTCAGGATGGCGTGCAGGCGATAGGTGATGTCGGCGTCCTCGGCGGCGTAGTCCAGCGCGGTGTCCAGCGGCACGCGGTCGAAGGTGACCTGGCTCTTGCCGCTGCCGGCCACCTCCTTGTACTTGATCGTTTCGTGGCCGATATGAAGCCGCGCCAGCTCGTCCATGCCGTGGCCGTGCAGCCCGGCGTCGAGCACGTAGGACAGCAGCATGGTGTCGTCGATCGGCGCGACGTCCAGGCCGTAGCGCGCCAGGACGACGCGGTCGTACTTGATGTTCTGCCCGATCTTCAGCGTGCCCGGATCGGCCAGCAGCGGCTTCAGCGCGGCCAGCGCCTCGTCCAGCGGAATTTGCTTGGGCGCGCCACCCTGGTCCTGCAGCAGCGTGCCGTCGCCCTCGGCCCTGTGCGCCAGCGGGATGTAGCAGGCGCGGCCCGGCGCCGTCGCCAGGCTGACGCCCACCAGCTCCGCTTCCACCGCGCCCAGCGAGGTGGTCTCCACGTCGACCGCGCAGAGCCCTTTGTCGGAGGCCTCGTCGATCCAGGCGCGCAGGCGGTCCATGTCCTGCACCAGCTCGTAATCGGCCGCCGCCTCGGCCGGCGGCGGCTCGTCGCGCGCCGACTCCTCCAGCCCCAGGCGGCCGATGATGGAGTTGAAGTCGTTCTCCCGCAGGAAGGCCAGAAGCGTGGCGTCGTCCGGCTCGCGGTTGCGCAAGTCTTCCAGGCTATAGGCCAGGTCCATGTCGGGGCAAAGCTGGACCAGCTTCTTGGAGACGCGCGCCTGCTCGGCGTGCTCGATCAGGTTCTCGCGCCGCTTCTTCTGCTTGATCTCCTCGGCGCGCGCCAGGAGGTTTTCCAGGCTGCCGTAGGCCTGGATCAGCTCGGCGGCGATCTTCTGGCCGATGCCGGGCACGCCGGGCACGTTGTCGACGCTGTCGCCCCACAGTGCCTGGACGTCGACGACCTTCTCGGGCGGCACGCCGAACTTCTTCTCCACGTCCTCCGGCCCGATGACGCGGCCGTCCATGGGGTCCATCATCTCCACCCCCGGCCCGATCAACTGCATCAGGTCCTTGTCGGAGGAGACGATGGTCACCTTCACGCCCGCTTGTTTCGCCCGCGCGGCGAAGCTGGCGATGATGTCGTCGGCCTCGTAGCCCTCGTGCTCGATGCAGGGAATGTTGAAGGCGCGCACGGCCTCGCGCACGATGGCGAGCTGCGGGCGCAGGTCTTCCGGCATTTCCGGCCGGTTGGCCTTGTACTCGGGATAGATCTCGTTGCGGAAGGATTCCCCGGCGGCGTCGAAGATCACGGCGATGGCGTCGCGCGAATTGGTGTCGCGCAGCAGCTTCATCAGCATGTTGGTGAAGCCGTAGGCCGCGAAGGTCGGCGTGCCGTCCGCCCGCGTCATCGTCGGCGGCAGCTTGTGGTAGGCGCGGAAGATATAGCCGGAGCCGTCCACCAGGTAGAGGTGCTTGACCGGCTCCTGGCTGGAATCCCTGCTCTGATCCTGCGTCTGCGGCTCGGCGGCGTCGGGCATGGCAACCTCTCACATAGCGGCGCGCCGGCCGGAACTCCAGGGCGCTCGCGCGGCGCCCGGCGCTCAGTGCCCCTGGCCCACCTTCGCGCCCTGGCGCAGGATGAAGCGGCGGCCGCAGTAGGGGCAGTCGACCTGGCCGCGGCCCTCCATGTTCAGGAAGACCCGCGGATGTCCCAGCGCCGGGTTGGGCCCGCCGTCGCAGGCCACGACCTCGTCCTCCACATGCACCGTTTCGACCGGCTCCATCGACCTCCCCCCAGTGTCCATCCCGATAACGTCCGTTCCGAACCGCGTTGATCCCCGACGCCCCCGGATGATACAGCGCGGGTCCACCCGATCCAAACCGCTTGAAGCGGGCGCGCGCCCGCCCATGTGATGACCATGCCGCGAGACACAGCATCACCGAGCCGGTCCGCCACGGCGCTCGCCGTCGATCTGCCGGACCACGCCGTCGAGGTCAAGGGCCTGAACAAGGTCTATCGGGCCAGCGGCCGCAGCGCGGCCAAGCAGGCGCTGAGCGACGTCGACCTGGCGATCGGTCGGGGCAAGCTGTTCGGCCTGCTGGGGCCGAACGGCGCCGGCAAGTCGACGCTGATCAACATCATGGCCGGGCTGGTGCTGAAGACCAGCGGCTCGGTGAGGCTGTGGGGGTATGACATCGAGGCCGACATGCGACGGGCGCGCGCGTCGATCGGCATCGTCCCGCAGGAGCTGAACATCGATCCCTTCTTCACGCCGCGCGAACTGCTGGAGTTGCAGGCCGGGCTGTACGGCGTGCCGCCGAAGGAGCGCCGCACCGACGAAATCCTGGAGGCGATGGGCCTGCTGGACAAGGCGGAGGCCTATACCCGCTCGCTGTCGGGCGGCATGCGCCGGCGACTGATGGTGGCCAAGGCGATGGTGCACGACCCGCCGATCCTGGTACTGGACGAGCCGACCGCCGGCGTGGACGTCGAGCTGCGCCGCCAGCTCTGGGCGCACGTGCGCGGTCTGAACCGCCGCGGCACCACGGTGCTGCTGACCACGCACTACCTGGAAGAGGCCGAGGAGCTCTGCGACGAGATCGCCATCATCAATCACGGCCGCGTCATCGCCTGCGATCCCACCCCCAAGCTGCTGCAGCGCCTGGACAACAAGACGCTGGCGCTGAACGTCGCCGAGCACCTGACGGCCGTGCCGCCGGCGCTGGCCCGCTTCGAGCCGGAGCTGCCGGACCCGAACCGTCTCGTCTTCCGCTACCGCGCCAGCCAGAGCCCGGTGCCGGAGGTCCTCGCGGCGGTCAGCGAGGCCGGGCTGACGGTGACCGACGTCTCCACCGTGGAGACCGACCTGGAGGACATCTTCCTTCAGCTCACCGGCAAGGACACGGCGGAGGCAGCCGGGGCAGCGGCCTCGTAGGTCGAGGACGGGATGGCGCCCCGCCGAACGAATCGCCGTCGCCCGATCAGCCACCTGGCCTTGATGACGCTTCTGCTGGTCGCCGGCTGCGCGCCGCGCGTCGCCCCCACCGACACGGGGGCACCCGCGCCGGCCACGGCGACGGGCAGCGTGCTGAGAATGCCCGACGGCGCGCGGCTGCCGTTGCGCGTGTGGCGTTCGCGGCAGGGCCCGCCCAAGGCCGTACTGCTGGGGCTGCACGGCTTCAACGACTATTCCATGGCCTTCGACCTGCCGGGAAGCTGGTTCGCCGCCCAGGGCTATACGCTCTACGCCTATGACCAGCGCGGCTTCGGCGCCAATCCGAACGCCGGCATCTGGCCCGGCACCGACGCGCTGGTGCGCGATCTTGCCGTGGCGGTGCGGCAGCTTCGCGAGCGCCATCCCGACCGGCCGCTCTACCTGCTCGGCACCTCGATGGGCGGGGCGGTGGTCCTGGCGGCGGCCGGGCGCGAGCGGCTCCCGCCGGTCGACGGCGTCGTCCTGTCGGCGCCGGCCGTCTGGGCGTGGGAGACCATGCCGTTCTACCAGCGCTGGGCGCTGTGGCTGAGCGCGCATACCGTCCCCTGGATGACGCTCACCGGCGCGGGCCTGGACATCCAGGCCAGCGACAACCGGGTGGCGCTGTGGACGCTGGGCATGGACCCCTTGGTGGTCAAGGCCACGCGGGTGGATGCCATGCATGGCCTCACGAACCTGATGGACGAGGCGCTGACCGCGGGCGACGCGCTGCCGGCCCCCGCGCTGATCCTCTATGGCGAGAAGGACGAGATCGTGCCCTTCGCGCCGATGCGGCGGCTCTGGCGGCAGGTGGCCGACCGCCCCGGCATTACCCTGGGGCTGTACGCGCAGGGCTGGCACCTGCTGCTGCGCGACCAGCAGGCCTACACCGTCTGGCGCGACATCGCCGCCTGGATGCGGAGCCCGGCGGGCGGCCTGCCCTCGGACGCCGACGAGCGGGCGCGCGCCACGCTGCGCCGGCAGGAGCCGCCGGACGCCGCGCCGGCCCCGGCGAAGCGGGCCGCCGGCGCGGCGCTGTCCGCCAAGGCCCGCGCGCGAATCCGGTAGGCCGCGGCCGGCGACCCGGTGGCTTATGCTAGGAGCTGCCCAGCAGCGCCGTGGCCGTCATCGCTCCCCGACCCTCGGCAAGATGCAGGCGGGTCTGGCCGCATGCGGGTCTGGCCGCATGGGGCGTGTCGCCGGCCAGAAGGCGATCCCGAAGGCGATGGCCACGGACATAAGTGCCCACGGCCGGCTGGCCCAGACCGCCAGGACCGCGTCCGCCACCGTCTCCGCTTCCTCCGGCAGGAGGCGCAGTCGGCATCACCCCGCGGTCGATGCCTCGTCTGCATCGGTCGAGGCGCGGCGCAGCACCGTCAGCCGCGTCGGCTGGTCCAGCCAGTACGCGCCCTCGGCGACGCGCGCGCTGGCGTGGAAGCGTTCGCGCATGTCGGCTTCCAGGGCGGCCATGGCCTCGGCGCGGCGCGGGTCGACGGCGATGACCCCCTCGCGCCAGGCCTCGAAGGACTCGTGGCGGACCGGGGCGGCATACTCGCTCTCGTGTTCCAGGCTCCAGGCGGCCGTGGCGGCGGCGCGGTGCAGCGCGCGGTAGGCCTCGGCGCGCACCTCGGTCTCGTCCTCGATCGGCCGCACCAGCTCGAACTGCGGCCCCTCGGCGATCGGCTCCACCACGATGGCGCGGCCGTCCGGCTTGACGGCGCGGGCGGCCTCGTCGAGCGCGGTGTCCATCAGCCCCGAGGGCACATGGTGCAGGGCGTTGAAGAAGACCGCCGCCTCCAGGCAGCGCGCGACCAGCGGCAACGCCTCGCCGCCGGCGGCGACATAGCGGATCGTGCCCACGGGCTCGGCCGCGCGCGCCTTCGACAGCGCGACGAGCTGCGGGTCCAGGCCGACGACCTCGGCGCCGCCCCTGGCCATGACGCGGGAGATGGCGCCGCGCCCGCAGCCGATGTCGGCGATCCGGGTCCCGGCGCCGGGCAGCCACTCGGCCAGCACGGCGGTGTGCTTTCGCGTTGGGCGCATGGTCGGCCTAGCCTTTCACGATCAGCACGTCGACCTTGGCCGTGCCGGCCAGCTTTTGCGAGACGCTGCCCAGCATCAGCCCGGTCAGCCGGCCGAACCCCCGGCTGCCAGCCACGATCAGGTCGGCCTGCTGGTCCTCGCTCGCCTCCAGGATGGCGTGGGCCGGCTCGCCCAGCAGCGACAGCGTGCGGATCGTCAGCGCGCCGCCGGCGGTGTCCTCGACATGCTCGCGGGCACGGCGCAGCACCTCGCGGGCAATGTTCTCCCAGACCGAGGTCGGACCCTCGTCCAGGTGCTCGGTATGGGCGTAGCGCCGGAGGTCCTCCGGGATCGGCTGGCGCGGCTCCACCGTGGCAAGCAACAGCTCGGCGCCGCTGTCCCTCGCCAGCACGCCCGCCTTCACGGCCGCGCGGTCGCCATGCTCCGAGCCGTCGACGGCGGCAAGAATGCGTTTGTACGCCATGGTCCCCTCGTGTCTGTTTCGTGTCTGTTCGTTGCCGTTCGCGCGGGTCAGCGTTCTTTCGGGCGCCATGCCGTGCCTTGATCCCGGTCAAGACGTGGCAGGAAGGCTTGCCTGGCGGCGCACAGCCTTTAGGCTGCCCTGGGGAGGCGCGCTTGCAAAGTGATTCATGAAGCGGACGAGGAAAGCTGGCCCGAGATCCGTGACGGCGTGCGCCGGCTCTGCGCGCGCTTTCCCGGCGAGTACTGGCGCGAGAAGGACCGCGACCGCGCCTATCCTCAGGAATTCGTGGACGCGCTGACCGAGGCCGGCTACCTCGCCTGCCTGATCCCCGAGGACTACGGCGGCAGCGGCCTGCCGCTGTCGGCGGCGGCGGCCATCCTGGAGGAGATCCACGCCAGCGGCGGCAACGGCGCCGCCTGCCACGCGCAGATGTACACGATGGGGACCATCCTGCGCCACGGCAGCGAGGCCCAGCGGCGGCGCTGGCTGCCGGAGATCGCGGCCGGGAAGCTGCGCCTGCAGGCCTTCGGCGTGACCGAGCCGGCGGCCGGCACCGACACGCTGTCCATCGCCACGACGGCGGTGCGCGAGGGCGACCACTACGTCATCAACGGCCAGAAGGTCTGGACCAGCCGGGCCGAGCACTCGGACCTGATGCTGCTGCTGGCCCGCACCACGCCCAAGGAGCAGGTGGACAAGCGCAGCCGCGGGCTGTCGGTCTTCCTGGTCGACCTGCGCGAGCACCTGGGCCGCGGCGTCGAGATCCAGCCCATCCGCACCATGATCAACCACGCCACCACGCAGGTCTTCCTGGACGACCTGCGGGTGCCGGCCGAGTGCCTGATCGGCGAGGCGGATCGGGGGTTCGCCTACATCCTGGACGGGATGAACGCCGAGCGCATCCTGATCGCCGCCGAGTGCGTCGGCGACGGCCGCTGGTTCGTGGAGACGGCGCGCGACTACGCCCGCGAGCGGGAGGTGTTCGGCCGGCCCATCGGCCGCAACCAGGGCATCCAGTTCCCCATCGCCCGCGCCTTCGCCTCGGTCTCGGCGGCGGCGCTGATGGTGGGGCGCGCGGCCGATCGCTTCGACGCCGGCAAGCCCTGCGGCAAGCACGCCAACATGGCCAAGCTGCTGGCCTCGGAGGCCGCCTGGCAGGCCGGCGACACCTGCCTGCAGACGCACGGCGGCTACGGCTTCGCCGAGGATTTCGACGTCGAGCGCAAGTTCCGGGAGACGCGGCTGTACCAGGTGGCGCCGATCTCCACCAACCTGATCCTGTCCTATCTGGCCGAGCACGTCCTGGACCTGCCGCGCAGCTACTAGGCGCATCCTCGCGGCGGCGCACAAAAGATAAACCGGCTATTAAGACAACCCTGGGTACTGCAAGGCGCGACGGCCGTTCGGCGCACGCTGTGGCAAGGGGCGGCCCGCGCCAAAGCTGGGGGATTTCGAGATGCAGATTGCGCGACGGATACAAATCGTCGCCGGCGCCGTGGGGATTCTGGTCGCGCTGGGGTTCTATGCCAATGTGCAGATCACCAAGGGCGCGACCTTTCATAAGCTGAACTACCTGCATTACAAGCACTCGGACGCGGTGGCCGGACTCGTCGAGGAGGCGGCCGCACGCGAACCCGGCCGCGACGCCGCGATCCACGACCGCCTGGCGGACCGGATTCGAAAGGTGCGGGCACAGCCCCGGGCCTGCCTGGACCTCGTGAACTTCGCCGACGCGCTGGTCATGCGCCTGATCGGCACCTATCGCGCGCTGGAACTCTGCGAGGAGGACGTCGCCGACGGCGATCGCGCGCTGGCTGCGATCGCCGCCTATCGCCGGGGCGAGGCCGGCTTCCCCGCCACGCTGGCGACGCTCCAGGAGGTCAGCGAGAACTTCCTCGCCCGCTCGGAGGCCTTCGAGCCGCTGGTCGATCAGACCGTCGACTTCATCATCTGGACGATGACGGGCACGAGCCTGGCCGTCGGCCTGGCGCTCGTCGTCGCCATCTGGCGCAACGGCCGGGGCATCACGCGACCGCTCACCCAGGTGACCGAGGTCACCACGACGCTGGCGGACGGGGATCTGGAGCGCGAGGTGCCGGGCCGCGAGCGCGGCGACGAGCTGGGTGCGCTGGCGCGCTCGATCGAGGTCTTCCGGCAGAGCGCGCTGCGGGAGGCACGGCTGCGCGAGGAGCGGCTGCGCGAGCGCGAGGCGGCCGCGGCCCGCGGCGAGCAGGTCATGACCACGGTGCGCGACTTCGATTCGGACATCGACGCGATCCTGAAGCGCATCCAGCGCGGACTGGAGTCGGTGAACGGCGCGGCCGACACCGTGGAGGACGTCAACACCAGCGCCCGCGACCATGCGGAGACCGTAACCGCCAGCGTCGAGCAGGCCCGCGGCAGCGCGGCGACCGTCGCCGAGGCCGCCGACCAGCTCACCGGCACCATCGCCGAGATCAGCCGGCAGGCCGATGGCGTCGCCCACAAGATCCGCGATGCCGTGACCCAGGCCGAGCGGACGGACGAGCGGGTGAAGTCGCTGTCCCGCACCGCCGACACCATCGGCGAGGTGGTCGACCTCATCAACGACATCGCCGAGCAGACCAACCTCCTGGCGCTCAACGCCACCATCGAGGCGGCCCGGGCCGGGGACGCCGGCAAGGGCTTCGCCGTGGTCGCGGGGGAGGTCAAGAGCCTGGCCAACCAGACCACCCGGGCCACCGACCAGATCGCCGACCAGATCCGCACGATGCAGTCCGCCGTGCAGGAGACGGTGACCGCGATCGGCGGCATCCGCCAGACCATCGCCGCGGCCGACGACGCCACCAACTCGATCGCCGG
This sequence comes from uncultured Rhodovibrionaceae bacterium, assembly GCA_964561005.1. Classification (GTDB taxonomy): domain Bacteria; phylum Pseudomonadota; class Alphaproteobacteria; order Kiloniellales; family Rhodovibrionaceae; genus CAZLNO01. The sequence goes on from CAZLNO010000003.1 coordinate 52,658, forward strand.
CGCCGTGGAGGAGCAGTCCGCCTCGACCCAGGAGATCGATCGCCACACCGACGAGGTCGCGAAGGAGACCGAGGGCCTGCAAGGTCGCACCGAGGCGCTGTCGCAGGAAGTGGCGCGCAGCGCCGGCGCCCTCCAGGACCTGCGCGAGAACCACGAGGTGCTGCGCGGCGAGCTGGACGGCCTGATCGCGCGCGCGCACCGCTTCTCCGAAGACATTCAGCGTCTGGAAAACGCCGAGGCGGCCTGACGCGGGCGCCGCCTACTCCTCCGACTCGCGCCGCTTGGCCGCGCGGCCGCGTCGGCGGCGACCGCCGGCGCCGGCGCTCTCGCCGGCCGGGGCCGTCGTGGCGGCCTCGCCCGAGGCCTGCGCCTGCGCGCCGTAGGAGATTTCCCCCAGGCGCGCGACGATCTCTTCCGTGGCGGGGCACGGCCCGCGGCTGTGCGCCTCAAGGGCGGCGCGCATGCGGGCGATGTGCTCCGGCGTGGTGCCGCAGCAGCCGCCGATGATCCGCGCGCCGCAGTCCAGGGCGATACGGGCGTAGTCGGCCATCAGCTCCGGCGTGCCGTTGTACTCGATGCGGTCGCCGTGCCATTCGGGGATGCCGCAGTTGCTCTTGGCGATGAGCACGTCTCCGGGCTGCGCGGCCTTCGCCATGTTGCTCAGCGCCACCACCAGTTCCGAGGCGCCGACGCCGCAGTTGCCGCCGTAGGCCAGCGGCCGGGGCTGCAGCTCGTGGGCGAGCTGGGCGAGCTGGCCCGGCATGACGCCCATCATGGTACGGCCGTTGGTGTCGAACGACAGCGTGCAGCACACCGGCAGGCCGGCGGTTCCAGTGCCGGCCACCGCCGCCTTCAGCTCGTCCACGGCCGAGACGGTCTCGATCCACAGCACGTCGACGCCGCCCTCGGCCAGCGCCGCCGCCTGCTCGGCGAAGGCCGCCTTGCCGTCCTCGAAGGTCAGCGGGCCCAGCGGCTCGAACAGCTCGCCCGTGGGGCCCATGGAGCCGGCCACCACAACCGGACGCCCCAGCTTGTCCGCCTCCTCGCGCGCCAGGCGGGCGGCGGCGAAGTTGATCTCGTGGACGCGGTCCTGGGCGCCGTGCAGCTTCAGGCGATGGCGGGTGCCGCCGAAGCTGTTGGTCAGGATGATGTCCGAGCCCGCGTCCAGAAAGCTGCGGTAGTGCCGGCGCACCTTGTCCGGCTGCTCGACGTTCCAGAGCTCCGGCGAGTCGCCGTGCTCCAACCCCAGCGCGAAGAGGTTGGTCCCGGTGGCGCCGTCCGCCAGGAGCCAGTCGCGTTCCGCCAGCAGGCGGCCCAACAGATCCGACATCGCCGTCACCCCTCGAACCGGGTTGCCGCTTCCCAGACGGGACTCAGGGCAGAGCCGTCAGGATTTCCGGGGCCTTGCCCCATGGTTGAATATCTATATGCAGATAGGGCTCGTCCAGCACGCTATGGCGCGAGTTGATCTGCGCATGGTGCAGGTGTGCCTGCAGTCCGTCCAGTAACAGTGCATGGTCTTCCCCCCGACACAGCAGGACCTTGTTGTGCCCGAGGGCCAGAATGCGCAGCTCGGCGCGACGCGCCAGCAGGAACTCGATCGAGGCGACGTTCACGTCGAGAAACGACGGATGCCAGAAGTCGTCCACCAGCACGACGCCGTATGAGCCCAGGGCGTCCATGGCGATTCCCAAATCGTTGCGGACGGTCTCGTGGTCGTGGCCGCCGTCCACGCTGAACAGCCGGGCGGCCCCGCGCAGGAAGCTGGCCGGCCCCCGGCGCAGGTCGATGTCCTTGCTGTTGATGCTGTGCAGCTCGACCGCCGCGTCCGCGCCGACGTGGGCGGCGATGTTGGCCTCGGCCCGCGCGCGGTCGCCACAGCCTGAGTTGCCCTTGTTCTCCGCCTGGTTCTCGAAGAGGTCGAAGCCCACGGTGAGCTCGCCCTCGCGGGCCAGCAGGGCGAGCAGGATCAGCAGGCGGCCGTGGTGCACGCCGATCTCCGCCATGTGCCCCCGCGCGCCGAGTTCGATTTGGGTCCGCGTCAGCGCCAGCAGCATCTCGATCATGCCTTCGGCCAGCCAGCCGTCGACCTCGTGGAAGCCCTGGGCGGCATAGCGCCGCAGCCCGGCCGGGTCGCGCAGGCCCAGGTCGTCGGTATAGGCCGGATCGCGGGCGCGCAGCGGTGCCCCGACCTGGTCTTCCGCCGCGGGGTCGGGCGCGGCCTCGTCCCGCGCGCGGCCGACGAGCTCGGCCTCCAGCGCCAGCACGCGACGGCGCAGGAAATCGTAGCGCGTACCGACGACGGGCACACGCACGAAAGCGGCTCGGGCCAGATCGCGCCAGGCCATGAGGCGACTCCAGTCGGGGCTGCGGCTTCGCTGGCGGTTGCATAGGGAAAACCGTGCCACCGCGCAACCCGCCAGGGCGATCGCGCGGCGCGTGACGCGCTGGGAGGGCCGGATGTCGCGAACCCGTCAGAATTCGGCGTGGGGCACCTCCATCATGCTTTGCCATCGGGACACACGGGCCGCGAAGCGCCGGGCAGGTCAGGGTGAATCACAGCAGCCGCAGCGAACGGGTCCGGGCGGTCTACAACGCGCCCTCGCGCGACGATCTCAGCCGCGCCTACGACGCCTGGGCGGCCCAGTACGACGCGGATGTAGAGGCCCTGGGCTACGTCAACCCGATGGTGGCGCTCGGCCTGTGCACGCGCTACGTGCGCGGCGACCGCCCGATCCTGGATGCCGGCTGCGGCACCGGGCTGATGGGACAGATGCTGGCCCTGCTGGACTACGCGGAGATCGACGGCCTGGACATGGCCATGGGCATGCTGCGTCGCGCCGCCGGGCGCGGCGTCTACCGCCGGCTGCACCACGCCGTGCTGGGCGAGCCGCTGCCGCTGCCCGACGCGGGCTATGGCGGCATCCTGGCGATCGGCGTTTTCACGACCGCCTATGCCGGGCCGGAGGCGCTGGACGAGCTGCTGCGCATCACCGAGCCGGGCGGCACGCTTGTCTTCACCGTCACCCAGGCGATGTCGGAGGATGGCTTCCAGGCGCGACAGGACGCCCTGGAGGCCGAGGGCCGCTGGCACCTGCTGGAGGCGACGCCGGGCTTCCTGTCGCTGCCCAAGGAGGAGGCGGCGCCGCACACCCGCGCGTTCGCCTATCGCCGTCTCTAAAAGCCGGGCTCGGCAGGGTTCGGCGACCGATCTCCGCGGCCACTGCCGCACCGCAAACGCAAAGATTCCTGGAAATCCGAGATTCGGTGCACGAGCACGTTGCGCTGCGGGATAACCTTTCTGGTTAACCGCAGAAAATTTAAATGTCAAGGTTGGAACGTCGCCGCAATCTGTTACCCTCGCGCTGTCTTCTTCGCGACAGGAGGTATCGAATGAGCGACAGCATCCACGCGCCGCAGCTTGAGAAGGTGTACTCGGCAAAGACGCCGGAGGAGTTGCGCGCGAGCTATGACGCCTGGGCCGACAAATACGACGAGGATGTTCAGGCCTTCGGGCGCATCCTGCCGACCGTGGTGCTCGGGCTCGCGTCGCGCCACCTGCCTCATGACAATGGCCCGATCCTGGACGCCGGCGCCGGCACGGGATGCATGGGCGAGCTGCTGGCCCTCCTGGGCTACGACCGGATTCACGCGCTGGACATCTCGGCCGGCATGCTGAAGGTGGCCGAGTCCAAGAAGGTCTACACCAGGCTGATCCAGGCCGCCCTCGGCGAGACGCTGGACATCCCCGACGACACCTACGGCGGCATGGTCGCCACGGGCGTCTTCACGGTCTCGCACGCCGGGCCGGAGTGCCTCGACGAACTGCTCCGGGTCATGAAGCCGGGGGCGGTGATGGCGTTCACCGTCACCCATCCGGTCTACGTGTCCGGCTTCCAGCAGAAGATGAAGGCGCTGGAAAAGGCCGGAACGTGGACGCTGATCGAGGTGACGCCGGAGTTCCCGACGCACCAGAACTCGACCAACGCTCCGATGTGTCACGGTTTCGCCTACCGGGTAAACTGACGACGCGTCCCCAACAAGACACGGTCGCGGCACCGCGCGCCGACGATGTTGCAAGCAGATCCCTCAGCGGCCACGTCGGCGCCAACGCCATGCCGCAACCCTCCCGTGCCCGCGGGGAAGGGTCCATGTCCGGCGCGGGTCACGCCATCGGGCTCGCGCCGGCCTTGCCGGGCTGGTAGTACGGGTTCTCGCCGGACGCGTGGTCGGTGATGTCCAGGATCTCCTCGATCCCCGGCACGGCGCGCTTGATCTCGGCCTCGACCCCCTGCTTCAGGGTGACGTTCGCCATGCCGCAGCCCTGGCAGCCGCCTTCCAGGCGCAGGAACACCCGCGGACCGCGCACGTCGATCAAGGAGATGTGGCCGCCGTGGCCGGCGACGGCGGGGTTGATGCGCTCGTCCAGGACCCGGCGCACGGCCCGGCCGGTCTCGGTCTCCAGCCCCGGCTTGGGGATGGCGTCCAGGTAGTCCTGGACCTTCTCCACCTCGGGCACGTAGTGGCGCAGCATGGTCTCGATCTGCGCCAGCATGGCGTAGGCGGTGCCGGCCAGCCTCAGGTTCACCGTCGAGCCGACGAAGGAATGGAACTGGATGTCGCCCCCGGACTGCTCGATCGCCGGGTAGATCCGGGTGTCGATCAGCTCCTTGACCTGGTCGATCAGCTCCTGCGGCGCGTCGGAGACCGGCTCCAGCGACTCCCAGTCGGGCTCGTCCTCCGGCGCGGCCGTCGAGGCCTCGGCCTCGGCGCCCCCATCCGGCCCGGCCGGCCGCTCCAGGATCGGCGCGCCGGAGGTGAAGTGCTGCATCACCGCCGCCAGGACGTGCGGCTTCAGGGTGAGCCACTCGGCGTGCGGGCTCTTGGTGACCTCGACCGAATCCGGGTTGAGCTGCACCCCGCGCACCTGCTCCAGCTCGAACAGCCGGGCGGCCAGGGGCGAGCGCCGGGCCTCCTGGGGCGAATTGAACTTCAGCGGCCCCTCGGCCAGCACCTCGCGCCCCGGCACGAAGGCCATGGTGTCCGGGTCGTTGGTCGCCTGGGTCTGGATGAACATGACGCGCTCTCTCCTGCGGCTTGCCGCGTGGCTCTAATGTTGCTCCGAATGTAGGCCTTCGCGGCGCGGGAGAAAACGGTACACGGCGTGGGGCTTCGGCGGGCTACGCCCGCGGCGGGCGGCGGCGCCGGCGCGCGGCGCGCCAGTTCACGAAGCCCGTCAGCGCCAGCACGACCAGCGCCACACCCAGGATGTCCACCACATAGGCGCCCGCCGGCCCGAACAGGCGACCGCTGTGCAGGTCGAGCAGCAGGCGCGACCACGGCACCTCCGGCCAGCGCGCCCGCCGTCGCACCGCCTCGGCCTCCTCCGGCGGCAAGGGCCCCGACCGCGCCCAGGCGACATCCTGGGGACACGCCACCGACTCCCAGGAGAGCAAAGCCGGCCCGGCCCGCCGGCAGCCGGCCTCGGTGCGCAACAGCGCGGCATCGCCTTGGGTTCCCACGGCCCGCACCCGCGCACCCGACACGGCGCTGTCCATCCGCTCGACGAGCCGGCCGTCCCGGGTGAACAGCAACAAGGAGTCCGGAAGCGCCACCAGAATGCCAGGGCGGACCGCCACCGCGCCCACGGGCGGCGCGGCGGCCTCGGCCACCTGGCGCGCGCCGATGTAGAGCCCCCCGTTCGCCCAGGCCAGGGCGACGCCGGCAACGCGATAACCGTGCAGATCGACCGGCCGAGGCTCGAAATAAAGGCGCAGCAGCCAGGTCTGGCGCACCTTGGCCGCGTCCAGGCCAAGCTGGTGCGCGTGGTTGACCACGATCCCGGTGGCCGCCAGCACGACCAGGAAGGCCATGGCGGCCAGGCCCGCCACTTTATGCACGCGCAAATTGAGGCCACGCGGGCCGCGGGGGCGACGCTGGCCGGCACGCGCACGGCGCTCAGTCATCCGCGCGCACCTGCCGGTCCAGGAACAGGGCCAGGGTGGCGATCTCCGTCAGCGCCCGCACGCTCAGCGTGGCGCCGGAAATGCCGTCGATCGAGCGGTCGAGCTCGAGCCCGTCCTTCAGCCGCGCGCCCTGGAACTGCCGGGTGAACCAGTCGTGGCGCACCTGCCAGCCGCGGCTTTCGCGATAGATCAGCACCTTGATCCGCTTCAGCCGGCCGGACTCCACGACGACGCCGGTGGTGATCGGCTCGTATTTGCCGATGTCCTCCAGGATCCAGGCGGTGCGCGCATCGCGCCGCCAGTAGCGGATGCGCAACCCGCTCGGCTTTCGGTCCAGGATGTCCGCCACCTGCTTGCGCCGATCGCGGGTCAGCCAGATCGCCTGGGGGTCCGGAACGTCGCCCTGGAAAGCGTTCTCCAGGAAGGCTTCGGGGGTCTGGTAGACGTCCGCCGCCGCGGTGGCCGTCGCCCAGAACAGCAGCGCGGCGACAACTCCGAGCCATGCCCGCATGCAATCCCCCATCGCGGAAGGTCTCCACCGTTCGTCCTGGCGGTCCCGGCGGCGGCCCGGCGGGAGCCGGACCGCCGCGCGGCACGGCGCTAGAACTGGAAGCCGAGGCCGAGGTTGAAGCTGTCCTCGTCGTCACGGTCCTCCAGCATCTGGTGCGCATAGGTCGCCTTGACCACGACGTCGGGGTGCGGCCAGAAGTTGAAGCCGAAGTCGACCTCGTCGATCGTGGTGTCCTCGTCGGTGCCGGCCTCGGTGTCGACCTGGAGGTAGCGGCCGAACACACCCAGGTCGCCCCAGCCGGTGGCGAAGGTGTAGGACGGCTCGACGTACCAGCCGAACTGCTGGTCGCGCCCGCTGGCTTCCAGGGTCGAGCCCTCGCCGCCTTCGCCACCTTCACCGCCTTCGCCGCCTTCGCCGCCCTCGAAGTTGCTGATCGGGGCGTTGCCGAAGAAGTCCCAGCGGGCGTAGAGCGCCCGGAAGCCCCACGGGCCGCGCTGGATGTCGGCGTGGATCTCCGCCAGCGTGCCGTCGACGTCCTCGCGCCCCTGGGTGACGTCCATCTGGTACATGCCGGTGGCGCCGATCTCCACGCCAGGCAGGCCGGTCCACTTGACGCGCAGCGTGCCGGCCCCGTCCTTGGCCGAGGCGTTGGCCCCGCTCTGCGTCGACACCGCCGGCAGGAAGGCGTTCGGCCCGTCCAGTGTGGTGTTGAGCCCGCTGGACAGCCAGGCGTCGTAGCTGAAGCCCTGGCCGATCTGGCCGTTCAGACCGACCATCGCCTCCCGCCAGGTGGTCGGGATGATGCGGCGCTCGACCAGATTGCGCTGCACGCCGAAGAACGTCGGCGGCTCGTGGGTCTCGTTGATGATGCCCACCGGCACGAGGTTCAGGCCGGCGGCCACGCTGTGCTGCTGGGTCAGGTCGTACTCCAGCCAGGCCTGCTCGAGCTCGACCTCGCCGCTCTCCTCGCCGCCGATGATCAGCGCGTTCTCGACCTCCAGCTCGGTGAAGAGGCGCAGGCGGTCGTTGAACTCGTGGCCGACCTCCAGGACGAAGCGCTTGAAGTTGACCTGCGGGTCGCCGCCTTCGCCGCCCTCGCCGCCTTCCGCGCCTTCCAGCGAGGTGTCGCCGAGGTAGTGCAGCTCGCCGTAACCGCCGATGTGCGTGCGCTCCCACCAGCCGCCGTCCCCGGTTCCGGTGGCGGCGTCCTCGATGGCGACGGTGGCGGCCTCGACCTTTTCCTCCGTCTGCTCGACCTTCTCCGTGGTGGTCTCCTGGCCTTGCTTCAGCCGTTCGATCTCCTTCTGCTGCTGCTGGATCATCCGCCACATTTCCTGGCGCGAGGGCAGCTCCTCGTCCTGCGCCCGCGCCGCCTGGCCGCCCGCCGCGACGGTGGCAAACGCCAGCGCCGTTGAGGCCAGCAGGGTTCTTCGCATCGTCGTTTCCCCCTCTCCTCGGTTTCGCGACTCCCACGGACCGTTCCCCCTCGCGGCGCCCTGACAGACCTCCAGGGACACCGGGTCGGCGAGCCCGGTTCGCGACGATGTCCGCGAATGCGTCGCATTTGCACCTTTAGAATGCACATGCGTCGCATTCGCATCACATGGCCCTAGGCCGACTCCAAACAGCGGCCCTGCCCCGGTCTACCGGGGGGGGCCGCCGCCACGCCTCGGTCCATCCTTCGGGCTGGAAGCAGGACTTTCGGCGAAACCGTTTCCCACGGCCAGATGGCGAAGGCCCGGCGGCGTGTGCGGCGCGGCGGCCTGGGCAAAGCGGACGGTATTGCAACTGCGACTCAGTTGCAATACCGTCCGCGCCGGTAGCGGCCCTGGCCGCGCACGTTCCGGCCCCGGCGATGAAGCGAGGAGACCGACGCCCATGGCCACCGCGACGCAACCCCCCGCGAACCCGCGGGAGCCCGTGCTGCTGACGCCCGGGCCGCTGACCACCTCGGCCGGCGTCAAATCCGCCATGCAGCGCGACTTCGCGTCCCGCGACGCCGCCTTCGTCCACAAAACCGCCGCGTTGCGCCAGGGACTTCGCGAAATCGTGAACGGCGGTCCCGAGCACGATGTGGTGCCCCTGTCGGGCAGCGGCACCTCGGCGGTGGAGGCCATGCTGACCAGCCTGGTGCCCCGCGACGGCAACGTGCTGGTGCTGGAAAACGGCGCCTACGGCCGGCGCATGACCGAGATTTGCCACGCCGCCGGGCGCGAGGTGACGCGGCTGTCCTGGCCGGAAACCGCTCCCGTCGAGCCCGCGCAGGTGGCCCGCGCGCTGGCCCGCGACGCCCGGGTGACGCATGTGGCCTGCGTGCACTGCGAGACCACGACCGGGCTGCTGAACCCCCTGGACGACATCGCCCGCGCGGTGGCGCGCCAGGGCCGCTCACTGCTGGTCGATGCCGTCAGCAGCCTGGGCGCGCTGCCGCTCGACCTGGGCGCGACTCCGGTGCTGGCGCTGGCGGGCTCCGCCAACAAGTGCCTGGAAGGGGTGCCGGGGCTGGGGTTCTGCATCGCGCGCCGCGAGGCCCTGGCCGCGGCGGCCGGCAACGCGCCCTCGCTGACCCTGGACCTGGCCGCGCAGTGGCGGCAGTTCGAAACCGACGGCCAGTGGCGTTTCACGCCGCCCACCCACGCAGTGGCCGCCTGCCTGCGGGCGCTGGCGGAGCTGGACGCGGAGGGCGGGCCGTCGGGCCGCCTGCAACGCTATCGGGACAACCTGGCGACGCTCGTGGAGGGGATGCGGGCGCTGGGCTTCGTGCCGCTGCTGCCGCCGGAACACCAGGCACCCGTCATCGTGACCTTCCGCCTGCCGCCGGAACCGGGGCTGACATTCGGGGCGCTCGCCGACGGGCTGGCCCGCAGGGGCTTCGTCATCTATCCGGGCAAGCTGGCCGGCATGGAGAGCTTTCGCGTCGGCTGCATCGGCCGCATCGACCGCCGCGACATCGAGGCCTTTCTCGCCGCGCTGGCGCAGGTGCGGCACGACCCCGGCCCGGCGCCCGACGGCCTCCGCGCGACGGATCGCGGCGGCTCCGACGGCCAATTGACAGCCCGCAAAGTCGGGACTTAAGATGCAAATGCATCGCATTCGCATACCGCTTCACGAGTCGACACCCCGCAAGCCCGGCCGCGGCCGTGTCGGGCCGGGTGGCCGCGCAACGCGAGACACGGGAGGCCCCGTCCAGGCCATGCATCCGCTTAGCACCCCCGCCACGGACACCCGCCCGTCGGCGCGCCTGCGCCGGCTGCTGGGCTCGCCGGAGCCGACGCTCCTGATGGATGCCTACGATGCGCTCAGCGCGCGCATCGTGGCGGAAAGCGGCTGTCCGGCGATCTGGGCCTCCGGGCTGGGCATGTCGGCGGCGGCGGGACTGCGCGACAACAACGAGGCGTCCTGGACCCAGGTGCTGGAGACGCTGGAGCTCATGGCCGACGCCACGGCCTGCCCCATCCTGGCCGACGGCGATACCGGCTTCGGCAACTTCAACAACCTCCGCCGCTTCGTGCGCAAGCTGTGCCAGCGGGGCATCGCCGGGGTGTGCATCGAGGACAAGGTGTTCCCGAAGGCGAACTCCTTCGCCGACACGCCGCAGGCGCTGTGCCCGGCGGCGGAGTTCTGCGGCAAGATCCGCGCCGCCAAGGACGCCCAGCCCGACCCCGACTTCGTGCTGGTCGCGCGCGTCGAGGCGCTGGTGGTCGGACGCGGCATGGACGAGGCGCTGCGCCGGGCCGAGGCCTATCGCCAGGCCGGGGCCGACGCGATCCTCATCCACTCCAAGGCGCCGACGGCCGAGGAGGTGGTGACCTTCTCCCGGCGCTGGCAGCGCCGGGCGCCGCTGCTCGTGGTGCCCACCAAGTACGCCGACACGCCGCCCGAGGTGTTTCGCGAGGCGGGCATCGACGCCGTGATCTGGGCGAACTTCAGCCTTCGCGCGGCGATCCACGCGGTGCAGGCCGCCGCGGCGGCGGTCGTGCGCGACGGCACCCCGGCGCGGGAGATGGCGCGCTACGCCGACCTCGCCCGCGTGTTCGAGCTGACCGACGAGGCGGAGCTGCGCGCGGCCGAGCGGCGCTATCTGCCGGACGAGCCGCCGGGGCAAAGCGCGTCGATCCGGCTCGCCGGCGGCTGCTGAGGCGGCGAAGGGACGCGGGACGACAGCGCGAGAGCCGCCATGCTGGGCCCCGAAACGCTCCTGCAAGGCCTGGTCGAACGAGGCTTCGACGCCGCCAGCGGCGTGCCCTGCTCCACGCTCGAGGGGGTCTTCGCCCTGCTGGAGGGCGGGCGCGGCCCGGCGCGGCGGATCGCCTACACCGGCGCCACGCAGGAGGGCGAGGCCGTCGCCATCGCCGCCGGGGCGTGGCTGGCCGGGCGGACGCCCTTCGTGGTGCTGCAGAACTCGGGGCTGGGGAACATTGTCAACCCGGTGGCGTCGCTCACCTCGGTGTTCGGCATCCCGCTGCTGTTCCTGATCTCCCATCGCGGCGAGCCGGGCCGGCCGGACGCACCGCAGCACGCGCTGATGGGGGAGACGACGGGCGGGCTGCTGGACCTGCTGCGCATGCCGCACCGGCCGCTGCCCGCCACGGCCGAGGGCGTGGCGGGCGACCTTGCCGGCCTGGACGACCTGCGCCGACGCACGCGGCGCAGCGTTGCCTTCGTGGCCGCGCGCGGCAGCGTCGCCAAGACCGCAGAGATTGACGAGCCCGGCCCCGCGATCCGGCCACCGGCTCCGCCCGCACCGGCAGCGGTCGCGGCGCGCGGCGAGCCGGCGGCGCCGCCGCCCAGCCGCCGCGCCGCGCTGGAGGCCGTGCTGGCGCGCGCGCCGGCCGACGCCGCCGTCGTCGCCACCACGGGCTACACCGCGCGCGAGCTGTTCACCCTGGAGGACCGCCCGACCAGCTTCTACAACGTCGGCGCCATGGGCAGCGCCGCCGGCATCGCGCTCGGCGTCGCGCTGAACACGACGCGCCGCGTCATCCTGCTCGACGGCGACGGGGCGCTGCTGATGCGGCTGGGCAGCCTGGCCACGACCGGCCGCTGCCGGCCCGGCGGACTGGTCCACGTCGTGCTGGACAACGCGGCGCACGAGTCCACCGGCGGCCAGCCCACCGCCGCCGCCACGACCGACCTGGCGGCGGTGGCGGCGGCCTGCGGCTATCCCCGCGTGCTGCGGGCACACGGCGCCGAGGGCTTCGCCGCCGGGCTGGAGGAGGCTTTGGCCGGCGAGGCGGCGAGCTTCATCCACCTGCGCATCGCGCCCGGCCAGATGTCGCGGCTGGCCCGGCCGGACCGGCCCCTGCCCGAGCTGGCGGCGCGGTTCCGGGACGCGATGACGGCCGCGAAGCGCACCGAACAAGGCCAAGACGAGAGGGAGGTCGACGCACAATGACGGCCCTGGCCGGAACCGACGGCATTTCCGTGCACGCGCCGCGCTCCGCCGTGCCCGGCGCGCTCTGGCCCGCCGTGCCGGACTGGCGGCGCGCGGTGGTGCTGGCCCTGCAGCAGCAGTTCGAGCGCAGTCAGTGGTGGCCGGCCGACGCCCTGGCGGCGCAGCAGTCCCGCCAGGCGGCGGCGCTGCTGAGCCACGCCTACGGCACGGTGCCGTTCTACCGCGACCGCCTGGCCAAGGTGCGTCTGCGCCGCGACGGCGCCATCCGGCCGGAGGAATGGCGGAAGATCCCCCTGCTGACCCGCGCCGACCTGCAGGCGCGCTTCGACGAGCTGCAAAGCCGGGCGGTGCCGGAGGCCCACGGTTCGGTGAGCGAGATCCACTCCTCCGGCTCCACCGGGCGGCCGGTGCGCGCCCTGCGGACCAAGCTCTCGATGCTGTTCTGGGAGGCGTTCACCCATCGCGACCATGACTGGCACGGCCGCGACCGGCGCCGGACGCTGGCCGTGATCCGCCACGCCGGCGCCGGCGAGGACCCCTATCCGCACGGCACCACGGCGCCGAACTGGGGGCGCGAGAGCACCGCCGTCTACACCACCGGCCCCTCGATGGCGCTGAACGTCAACACACCGGTGGACCAGCAGGTCGAGTGGCTGCAACGCAGCGGCGCGTCCTACCTGCTGACCTTTCCCAGCAACGCCGAGCGCCTGGCCCGCCACTGCCTGGCCGAGGGCGCCCGGCTGCCGGACCTCGAGCAGGTGCAGTTCATCGCCGAGGCGGTGCGCCCCGAGCTGCGCGAACTGATCCGCGAGGCCTGGGGCGCCAGGGCGACCAACACCTACAGCGCGCGCGAGATCGGCTACATGGCGATCCAATGCCCGGCCAGCGCGCACCTGCACGTGCAGAGCGAGGGCGTGCTGCTGGAAGTGCTGCGCGACGACGGCACGCCCTGCGAACCCGGCGAGGTCGGGCGCGTGGTGGTGACGCCGCTGCACAACTTCGCCATGCCGCTGATCCGCTACGACATCGGCGATTACGCGGAGGTCGGCGGGCCGTGCCCCTGCGGCCGCGGCCTGCCGGTGCTGCGGCGCGTGCTGGGCCGGACGCAGACCATCTTCCGCCTGCCCGGCGGCGAAACCCGCTGGACGCTGCTGTCGAACGGCGAGATCGCCGAACTGCTGGGCCTGGCGCCGATCCGGCAGTACCAGTTCGTGCAGACGGAGCCGGCGCGGGTGCTGGCGAAGCTGGTGGTCGCGCGGCCCCTGACCGGCGACGAGGAGGCGGCGGTGGCCGCCTGGCTGCGCGGCAAGCTGGACTACCCCTTCAAGGTGGATTTCGCCTATTCCGAGTCGCTGCCCCGCACGGCCGGGGGCAAGTTCTTCGACTTCGTCTCCGAGGTCGGCGCCGGCCATCCGGCCGCGAGCCCGGCCGCCTGACGATGCGCACGCGCCGGGCGATCCTGCACGGGCTGGGCGGCCTGGCGGCGAGCGCGCTGGTGCCGCTGCCGCCCGCGGCGGCCGCCGGGCGCGGCGGGGCGGTTCGCCGCTTCGACCTGCACGCCTTCGGCATCCGCGGCCAGGTGACCCTGATCCAGGGCGACGGCGCGCCGGTGGACACCATCGCCGCCGCCTGCCAGGCGCGGCTGGCGCGCGCGGACCGGGCGCTCAGCCTGTATCGCGACGATTCGGCGCTGGTGCGGCTGAACCGCCTGGGAACGCTGGCCGGGGCGGCGCCCGATCTTTCGGCGGCGCTGGAGCTGGCGCTGGCGGTCGCGCGGCAGACCGGCGGCGCCTTCGATCCCACGGTGCAGCCGCTGTGGACGCTCCACGCCCGCGCCTTCGGGCCGGCGGGCGACGGCGACCCGCCGGAGCCGGCGGCGCTGACGGCGGCGCTCAGCCGCGTCGACCACCGGGCCGTCCGGCTGGAGCCCGCCGGGGACCGGGTGGCCTTGGCCCGACCGGGCATGGCGCTGACCCTGAACGGCGTCGCGCAGGGCTACGCGGCCGACCTGGTCGCGGAGGTGCTGGCGGCGCACGGCGTGCGCGACTACCTCGTCGACCTCGGCGAGTTCCGGGCCGCCGGCACCCGGGCCGACGGGCGGCCCTGGCGCGTGGGGGTCGCAGCGCCGGCGGCGGGGCGCCTGCGCCTGCTGCGCGTGCTGGAGCCGGCACCCGGCGGCCTGGCCACCTCGGCCGGCTACGCCACGCCCTTCGCGCCTGGCGGCGAGCACCATCACATCTTCGACCCGGCCACGGGGCGCAGCGCGCGGACGCATGCCAGCGTCACCGTGCTGGCCTCCAGCGCCGCGCGGGCGGACGTCTACGCCACCGCCTTCGCCGCCATGCCCCGCACGGCCATCGCGGACGTCCTGGCGCGCCAGCCGGATCTCGCCGCCCTGCTGGTCGATCCCGACGGTCGGGTCGCGACGCTGGGCGCCTGGCCGCGCGGCTGAGGCCATCCACCCATCGCCTCGGCGCGATTTCGTGTGCGGCGCGCTCTCGCCAGTGCGCGCGGGCGGTGCTATCGTCCGCGCGCGCCGCGCCGGCGGGAGGGGACGACCGGGCGCGGCAGGGGCAAGCCCGGCTGGTCCGTCAACGGCGCGAGATGATCGACCTTCGACCCGTCGTCTTCATTCTGGGCATCCTGCTGTCGGTGCTGGCGCTGGCCATGCTGGTGCCGGTCGCGGCGGATTTGGCGGTCGGCCATCCCGACTGGGAGGTCTTTCTGGCCAGCGCGGCCGTGACGCTGTTCGTCAGCGTGTCGATGATCCTGACCACGCGCGGCGGCCGGCGCGGCCTGAACATCCGGCAGGCCTTCGTGATGACCACCTTCGCGTGGATCACCATCGCGTTGTTCGGCGCCCTGCCGCTCGCCTTCTCCGAACTGGAGATGTCGCTCACCGACGCCTTCTTCGAGGCGATGTCGGGGATCACCACCACGGGCTCCACGGTCATCGTCGGCCTGGACGAGGCGCCGCCGGGCATCCTCTTGTGGCGGGCGATCCTGCAGTGGCTGGGCGGCATCGGCATCATCGTCATGGCGCTGGCGATCCTGCCCATCCTGCGGGTGGGCGGCATGCAGCTCTTCCGCGTCGAGGCCTTCGAGGCGGACAAGGTGCTGCCGCGCGCCGCCGAGGTGGCGGGCGGAATCTCCGGCATCTACGCCTTCCTCACCGCGGCGGCGGCGATCGTCTACTGGTCGCTGGGCATGAGCGGCTTCGACGCCATCGCCCACGCCATGACCTCGATCGCCACCGGGGGCTACTCCACGCATGACGCCTCCTTCGTCCACTGGAACGCGCCGGCCATCCTCTGGGCGACGAGCGTGGTGATGGTGCTGGGCTCGTTGCCCTTCGTGCTCTACCTGCGCGCGATGCGGGGCGAGCTGCTGTCGCTGCTGCGCGACGAGCAGGTGCGCTGGATGCTGGCGATCATGGGCGGGGCGATCGCCGTGGCGCTGGCCTTCCTGCTGCTGAACGCGGTGCTTCCGCTCAGGGAGGCGCTGCCGCACGCGGTTTTCAACGTCATCTCGATCATGACCGGCACGGGCTATGCCAGCGCCGATTTCGGCCTGTGGGGCGGCTTTATCATGGTGGAGATGTTCATCCTGATGTTCGTCGGCGGCTGCGCGGGCTCCACCACCTGCGGCATCAAGATCTTCCGCGTGCAGATCGTCTACGCCGAGGCGCGGGTGCAGATGCTGCGCCTCATGCAGCCCAACGGCGTCTTCATCCCGTACTACAACAAGCGGCCGATTCCCGACGCCGTGGCCAGCGCCGTGATGGGCTTCTTCTTCCTGTACATGCTCTCCTTCGCGGTGCTGGCGCTGGCGCTGGGGCTGCTCGGCCTGGACTTCATCACGGCCGTTTCGGGCGCGGCGACGGCGATCTCCAACGTCGGTCCCGGCCTGGGCGGGATCATCGGCCCCTCGGGCACCTTTACCTCGCTGCCCGACGCGGCGAAGTGGCTGCTCTCGGCCGGGATGCTCCTGGGGCGGCTGGAGCTGTTCACCGTGCTGGTGCTGTTCTCCCCCGCGTTCTGGCGCGGCTGACGGCGGCCGGCCCGAAGCGGGTCAGGGATAGGCGCAGCGCTGCCAGGTGACCTTCACGAAGGCCCGGTTGTCGTGGTCCACGATCGAGAAGCGATGCTCGTGGCCGTTCATGACCACCGAGTAATGCAGCGGCAGCGTGCCTTCCACCGTCGTGGATTCGCCGCCAAGGCGGAAGAAGGTCACCGTCACCGGCTCGTCGGGGTCGAACCAGGCTTCCGGCCGGCCCTGGGCGTCGCGGGCGGAGGCCCCGCCGGCCGTTACCGTGATGCTGTTGTCGGCGAAGGTAACCGAATCGGCCGCGCCCTTGGACAGCGGGGTTTGCACGATGAAACGCTTGGTCAGCGGTCCGGCGTCGCACTCCGCGGTGTTGGCGGCCTTGGTGATGACGAACTCCAGGCGCTGGGCGGACAGGCCGTCGTCGAGTCGCCGGCGCACGAGTTCCAGCAACTCGGCCGGCTTGCCGCTCGGCACCTCGGCCTCGTAGCGCTGCTGCCAGCTTTCCAGCTCCTGCCGGGTGTCGCCCAGCTCGGCGCGCAAATCGGATTTCTCCCGCTCGGTTTTGGCGAGCTGGTCGTTCAGCGCCGATACCTTTTCCTCCAGCCGCCGCACCTCGATCTTGGCGAGCTGCGAGCCGGTCTCGTAGGCGAAGGCGCCCGCCGCGCCCAGGCCCACGAGGATCAGCAGCCACTTGATGACCGCCAGTCTTCGCTGGCGTTTCCGCCTGCGGCGACTGTCCTGAAGTCCGAGACTCATTCCCCTCGCAATTCCCTTTTCACCACGCGCGATCCTGCCGCGGGATTGCGGCATCCGCATGACAGCATGCCACACCCGACGACATGATGAAGAGTGCATTAACGACGCGGAAGGAAGCGCCGTCGGCATCCGGTCGGCCCCCCCTGTCATGACCGTTCGGGGGCGTTGCGTCCAGGGCGGTTTTCCGAACCGCGACCTGAACGAAAGCCATCGCGCCGCCGCGGCCTCACATCGTGAGGCGCGTCCTCACGCCTTCAGGGGTGAACGGCCCTGGGCCGAACGCTCACCCCGATGAAGGCGACAAAGTCATGGCAACCTACCGACACCATCTGCCGCAGATCGACGGCGGGCTTTTCCTGACCGACGCGGGAATCGAGACGACACTGATCTTTCTCGACGGACTCGATCTGGCGCATTTCGCCGCGTTCGACCTGCTGAAGGACGATGCGGGGACCGAGGCGCTTCGGCGCTACTTCCGCCGGCACGCCAAGATCGCCCGCGACAACGGCACCGGCTTCCCGATCGAGAGCGCGACCTGGCGCGCCAGCCTCGGCCAGGGCGTCCGGCGTGTAGCCAAGCCTTTCGCCCCAATCGAGGCTGGCGCGCCAGGTCGTTCAGCAGCGGAAAACGCTCGGGATGCGCCTCCCAGGGGAAGTTGCCGCCGTCGACGATGATGCCGCCGATGGAGGTGCCGTGGCCGGCGATGTACTTGGTCGTGGAGTAAACCACCACGGCGGCGCCGTGGTCCGGCGGCCGGCACAGCGTCGGCGCCGCGGTGTTGTCGACGATCAGCGGAATCCCGAGCTCCCGGCCGATCGCCGCCACCTCGCCGATGGGAAAGACCTGCAGCTTCGGGTTGGCAGGGTCTCGGCGAAGAAGGCGCGGGTGCGCGCGTCGGCGAGCGCCCGGAAGGCTTCCGGCTCGGCCGGATCGGCGAAGCGCACCTCGACGCCCATCTGTGGCAGCGTGTGGGCGAAGAGGTTCCAGGTGTCGCCGTAGAGGTCGGTCGAGGCGACGATGTTGTCGCCGGCGCGGGGTAAGCGGCGCGAGCGCCCTGAACGACTACCCGGAGCTGCGCAGCACCGCGACCTACTATCGCTGGGTCTGGCAGCTCGCGCATCTCGAGGTGCGGTGAGATGGGCGTGCGGCTGTCCCTGCGCTACGTCCTGCTCGGCGCGGCCTCGTCGCCCTGGCCCCTTGAGAGCAGCCCAGTTTGGGGCGGGGGCGACCTCGGCTCGCGCGGGAATGGCGAGGAGGGTGGCGGACCCGGCAGGATTCGAACCTGCGACCTTCGGCTCCGGAGGCCGACGCTCTATCCGGCTGAGCTACGGGCCCGCTGTCGCGGCGATGCGCGCAGGATACGCCAGCGGCCAAGCGTGGGTAAACCAGATGCCGCGCGCGCCGTCAACGGCTGTGTGCATGGATATGGGAACGCGCCCAGGCCGGGGAAAGCCTCGAGGCGCCGGTTCTTCGGACCGCGCGGGGGTTCGCCAGCACCGGGGGCGGTCCCCTCGGATGCCTCGGCGACGCGTGCAGCGCATTCCCGGCCGCCCGGTTCGCTGATAGCATCTGCGTCGAGCGGCACAGCCGCAGCACGCAGGGGGTCAAGGGCGATGGCGGACGAAACGACAAGGATCATCCAACTGAAGATCGAGCTGGCGGACATCGAGCCGCCCATCTGGCGGCGGGTGCAGGTGCCCGCCGATTTCCCCCTGCGGCAGCTTCACAACGTGATTCAGGCCGTGTTCGACTGGCTGGACTATCACCTGCACGAGTTCGAGGTCGGCGACAAGGTCTACGGCCAGCCGGAGATTGAGCCGGGCCACCTCGGCGATCAGCGGCTCTACAGCGACAAGAACGTCAAGCTCGGCGCGCTGCTGGATCGTGGGGTCGAGCGCTTCCTCTATCGCTATGATTTCGGCGACAACTGGGAGCACCTCATTACCGTCGAAAAGGTGTTGGCGTCAGAGCCGGGCGTCGAATACCCGATCCTTGTCGAGGGCGCGCGCCAGGCGCCGCCCGAGGACTGTGGCGGCCCGCCGGGCTTCGAGGCGTTCCTGGAAGCAATGGCCGATGAAGAGCACGAAGACCACGAGGAGATGCTGTCCTGGCGCGGCGAGCCCTTCGACCCGGACGACATGCGGCTCGACGCGGTCGAGGCGATGCTGAACCGGGTCCGGGCGAGCCGCCGCAAGGGGCCAGCGAAGGGGACGCGGCCAAGAACGAACAAGGTGTGGGCACGGCGCTGACGGTCTCCGCCGTGGCCGGCGGGGCGGTCAGGCGCCGCCGCCGATCTGGAGCACGATCGCGCCGACCGCCACCGCCGTCGCCGCCGCCACGCGACGGGCGCCGAACGGCTCGCCCAGCAGCCGCGTGCCGATGAGCGCGGCGACGATCACCGAGGTCTCGCGCAGGGCGGCGATGTGCGCCATCGGCCCCAGGCTCAGGGCATAGACGGCGATGCCGTAGCTGGCCGTCGACAGCAGGCCGCCCAGCAGCCCGGATGCCCAGGAGGTCCGCAGCGCCGCCTTGAGCGCCCGCCGCCGCAGCCAGAGGCCGAGCAACGCCATCGCGATGCCCTCGGTCACGAACAGCCAGGCGACATAGGACAGCGGCGCCCCGGAAAGACGCACCCCCAGGCCGTCGACGACGATGTAGGCGCCGATCGTCGCGGCCGTGAGCAGCGCGAAGGCGATGCCCCGGACGTCCGCGTTCAGCCCGCCACGGCTCCAGGCCAGGCTCAGGATACCCAGGCAGACCACCGCGAGGCCCGTCGCTTCGCCCAGGCTCAGGCTCTCGCCGGCCAGGCCCCAGGCGCCCAGCGCCACCAGCGCCGGCGCGCCGCCGCGCGCAATGGGGTAGACCTGGCTCAGATCGCCGTGGCGGTAGGCGCCCAGCAGAAAGGCGTAGTAGCCCAGGTGGATCAGCAGGGACATGCCCAGATAGGGCCAGCTCGCCATCGCCGGCGGCGGCAGGAAGGCGATGAACGGCAGCCACGGCAGCGCGCCGCACACCATGACCAGGGCCAGGACGGCCGTGCGATCGCCGCCGATCTTGACCAGGGTGTTCCAGGTGGCGTGCAGCACGCCGGCCAGCAGCACCAGCCCGGCCACGCCCGGCTCCAGACCCATCGGCTCTCCGTCCTCCCCTGACGTCCGTCGTTCGATGGTTCAGGATGTCAGCATCGGGGCCGCCCGCGAACCGCCCCGACGGCATGGCGGCCATGCCGGGGCGGGTCGCGCACGCGCCGCTTCGTCCGCCTCAACCCGACGCCGTCTTCAGCCGGGTGCGCCGCAGCTCGCCGCTGGCCTGCAGCAGGGGATAGGCGACCGCGCTCAGGTGCGAGTTGATCCGCTTGAGGTCGCGCAGGATGTCGAGGTGCAGGGCGCTGGTCTCCACGCTCGCGGTCTGGCCGGCCCGCAGGCGCTCCAGATGGCGCTGCGCGGCCAGCCGCTCGAAGTCGCGAATGCGCTCCTTCTCGATCAGCAGCTCGCGGGCGGTCCCCACGTCGCCGCTCACGAAGACGCTCATCGCAAGCTGCATGTTCGCCATCACGCCGCCGTGCATCTCCACCAGGTCCTGCCAGCCCTCGGGCGAGAACTGCTGGGCGTTCTTGATCTTTTTCTGCGCGATCTCCAGCAGGTTCTTGTCGATGATATCGCCCATGTGCTCCAGGTTCGTGGTGAACTGGATCAGCTCGATGCACCGGCGGCTGTCGCCCTCGTCCTGGATGTGCCGGCTGACCTCCGTCAGATACAGCTTGATCTCCTCGTGCAGGCGGTCGACCGCGTCGTCGCGCTTCGAGGTGATGTCCAGCAGCTCGGCGTCGTCGCCGCGGAACACTTCGATCGTGTCCCGCAGCATCTGCTCCACCAGGTCGGCCATGCGCATGACCTCGCGCGTTGCCGCCGCCAGGGCGACCGCCGGCGTGTCCACGGCGGTGTCGTCCAGGTGCCGGGGCTGGCCTTCCGGCGCCTCGCCGTGCACCGGCCGCTCGGGAAACAGGCGCTGACAGGCGCGCGCCATGATCCCGACCAGCGGCAGGAACACCAGCGCCAGCGCCAGGTTGAACAGCGTGTGGAAGTTCGCGATCTGTCGCGCCGCCGACATCTCGACCGCCGCGACCAGGGAGACGAGCATGCCCAGCAGCGGCAGACAGGCGACCGCGCCGATCAGGCGGAACCCGAGGTTGCCGACTGGAATGCGCCGGGCGGGCGGTTCCGCGCCCAGCGTCAGGCCCACCGGAATCAGCCCGGAGCCCACGTTGGCGCCCAGCACCAGGGCGAATCCCAGCGCCGGGCCCACCACCCCCGTCAGCGCCAGCGACATCACCAACAGCACCGTCGCCACGCTGGAATGCGCCAGCCAGGTCAGCGCCGCGCCCAGCACCAATGCCAGAATCGGGTCGCGCGCCAGCGGGTCCAGCACGGCGGCAAGGGCCGGGCTGTCGCGCAGCGGCGCCGAGGCTTCGACGATCAGTTCCAGCGACAGCAGCAGCAGCCCGAAGCCGATGGAGATGCGGCCAAGCTGGCGCGGCCGCGTCGCCTGCGTGCTGAGGAACCCCACCACGCCCGCCAGCAGCAGCAGGGGATAGAGCGCCGAGATGTCGAACGACAGCACCTGCACCACCAGGGTCGAGCCGACGTCGGCGCCCAGCATGATCGCCAGGCCGGCCGCGGTGGTGACCAGGCCGCGGGCGGCGAAGCCGCTGGTCATCAGCGCGGTGGCGGTGGAGCTTTGCAGCAGACCGGTGACGCCGAGCCCGGTCGCGAAGGCGGCCAGGTGGCTGCGCGTGGCCTGGCCGAGAAAGCGGCGCAGCGGCCCGCTGAAGGCGCGCAGGATGCCGGTGCGCACCATGCGCGCCGCCCACAACAGCAAAGCCACGCCCCCGGCCAATTGCAGGAGCACTTCGTGTCCCGTCATGCGCCCGTCCTCTCGGGATCGCCGGAGGCCGCCCGGTCCTCTGCGAACGACGCCGGCAGGCCGCCGGCGGCGACCTGAACATCATGTGGGGCGAGCTGTCACGAATGTGCAACGAAAATGTCAAAAAGAGGATGGACAGGGCGCGTGGCCCCGCCGCGGCGCTGTCCCAAGCGCCCGCCCGAGAGCGGTACGGCGCCGACCACGAAGACCGGCGCGTTAGCTCCCCTCCCCCCCCTCCTCCTCAGCCTGAGCCTGTCGGACGCAAGGTCGGCGCGCGGGCGCCAAGGAGGGGGCAGGGAGGGATGGCGACGCCGGACGCGCGTTACATGCCGGACAGCTTCAGTCCCCCACCATCGACTTGAGCTGCCGGTTGGCCACGGCCAGCATGGCGAGATCCGGCGTGCCGGCGGTCTTCAACTCGGCCAGAAGCTGCTCGGTGCGGTTGACCATGGCCGCGCGCCGCTCGGCCCAGGCCTCGATAGCGCCATCGCCGCCTTCCTTCTTCTTGCCCTTGCCCACGCTCTGCCCGTGCGCGTTCTGCAGCACGTTCAGCGTCAGGTCGCTCTGGTGGCTGTAGAAGTCGTCGACGATGGCGGTCAGCGCCAGCTTGTCCCAGGCGTCGTCGGTGGGGAGCTGGCTGGCCGCGCCGCGCAGCCAGTCGAAGCCGAAGCGGCTGCCCACGGTGAAGTAGGTGGCACCCACGTTTTCCACCGACTGGCCCAGGGTGCGCGCGATGCGCACGATGTCCAGCGCCGGCGGCAGCATGCCCAGGGCCGCGACCTTGCCGGCCAGCTCCTTCGGCACGCCCTTGCCGGTCAAGGCCTTGGCCCGCCTGTCCAGATGCTCGCGGTCGGCCTTGCCCAGGAGCTTGTCCAGCCGGCCGGCGATGGTCGCCACGCCCTCGCCATAGGCCTCGATCGTCGCGCCGACGTCGATGGGCTGCTCGCAGGTGCGCAGGAACCAGGTGGTGGCCCGCTCGATCAGGCGGCCGCACTCGATCAGCATCTCGTACTGCGTGGCCGCCGGCACCTTGGTGTCCAGGGCCTCGATCTCGGCCCAGATGGGCCGCAGCCCGAAGACCTCCCGCGCCACCGCGTAGGCGCGGCAGATCTCGTCGGCCGGCAGGCCGGTCTTCTCGCGCACCTCGTGGACGAAGGCGAGTCCGCCGCGGTTGATGACCGAGTTGGTGACCACGGTCGCCACGATCTCCCGGTGCAGGCGATGGCGGGCGATGCGGTCGGGATAGCCCTCCTGCAGTTCCCTGGGGAAGTAGGCCTGCAGGTCGGCCGCCATGAAGGCGTCGTCCGGCAGGTCGGAGGCCATCAGTTCCTCGTAGAGGACGATCTTGGCGTAGTTCATCAGCACGGCGATCTCCGGCCGGGCCATGCCGATGCCGGCGTTGCGCCGCTCCAGCACCGTCTCGTCGTCCGGCAGGAACTCGATCGCCCGGTTCAGCTTGCCGCTGCGCTCCAGCGTACGCATGAAGCGGGCGTTGCGGTCCAGCAGGTGCGCGCCGAGCTTCTCGGTGACCGAGATGGCCTGGGTCTGCAGGTAGTTGTCGCGCAGCACGAGCCGGGCGACTTCCTCGGTCATGCGCTCCAGGAGCTGGTCGCGCTGCTTGCGGGTCATGTCGCCGCTGCGCTCGACGTCGCCCAGCAGGATCTTGATGTTCACCTCGTGGTCGGAGCAGTCGACGCCGGCCGAGTTGTCGATGGAGTCGGTGTTGCAGTGTCCGCCGGCCAGGGCGTACTCGATCCGCCCGCGCTGGGTCATGCCGAGGTTCGCGCCCTCGCCGATGACCTTGGCGCCGAGCTGCGGGGCGTCGACGCGCAAAGCGTCGTTGCCGCGGTCGCCGACCTCGGCGTGGCTCTCGTCCGAGGCCTTGACGTAGGTGCCGATGCCGCCGAACCACAGCAGCTCGACATCCGCCCGCAGCATCGCCTTGATCAACTCGTTGGGCGTGCAGCTCTCCTTGTTCAGCTTGAACAGCTTCTGGATCTCGGGCGTCAGCTTGATCGACTTCGCCTTGCGTTCAAAGACGCCGCCGCCCTTGGAGATCTTCTTGGGATCGTAGTGGTCCCAGCCCCTCGCCTCGTCGAACAGGCGCTTGCGCTCCTTCCAGGAGGCGGCGGCGTCGGGGTTGGGGTCGACGAAGATGTGCAGGTGGTTGAACGCGCCGACCAGCCGGATGTGCTTGGACAGCAGCATGCCGTTGCCGAAGACGTCGCCACCCATGTCGCCACAGCCGACGACGGAGAAGTCCTCGTTCTGGATGTCCTTGCCGCGCTCGCGGAAGTGGCGCTTGACGGATTCCCAGGCACCGCGGGCGGTGATGCCCATGGCCTTGTGGTCGTAGCCCGCCGAGCCGCCCGAGGCGAAGGCGTCGTCCAGCCAGAAGCCGTACTCCTGCGACACCCCGTTGGCGATGTCGGAGAAGGTGGCCGTGCCCTTGTCCGCCGCCACGACGAGGTAGGGATCGTCGCCGTCCCAGCGCACCACGTCCGCCGGCGGCTGCACGCCGTCGCCGACCAGGTTGTCGGTGATGTCCAGCATGCCGCGGATGAAGGTCTTGTAGCATTCGATTCCCTCGGCCCGCTGCGCCTCGCGCCCGGCGCTGGCCGGCGGCGAACGCTTGACCACGAAGCCCCCCTTGGAGCCCACCGGCACGATGACGGCGTTCTTGACCTGCTGCGCCTTCACCAGGCCCAGGACCTCGGTGCGGAAGTCCTCCCGCCGGTCCGACCAGCGCAGGCCGCCGCGCGCCACCATGCCGAAGCGCAGGTGCACCGCCTCCACCCGCGGCGAATGGACGAAGATCTCGCGGAACGGCCGGGGCAGCGGCAGCTCGTCGATCTGCTCGCTGGCCAGCTTGATCGAGAGGTAGGGCTTCTCCCCGCCGTCGGCGCCGCGCTGGAAATAGTTGGTCCGCAGCGTCGACTCGATGGCGTTGAGGAAGCGGCGGATGATGCGATCCTGGTCCAGGATCTCGACGGTCTCCAGCCCGGCATGGATCTTGTCGGCGATTTCCGCCGAGGCGGCCTCGCGATCCCCCTTCGCGGCGGGGTCGAGCCGGGCGTGGAACATCCGCACCAGCAGGCGCGCCAGCTCCGGGTTCTCCGCCAGGGTGTCCTCCATGTAGGCCTGGCTGAAGGGGATCGCGGCCTGGCGCAGGTACTTGCAGTAGGTGCGCAGCACGATGACGTCGCGCGCCGTCAGCTCGCCCAGCAGGACCAGGCGGTTGAAGCCGTCGTTCTCCATCTCGCCGCGCCAGATGCGGGCGAAGGCCTGGTGGAACTTGTCCTTCACCTTGGACAGGTCGATGGCACGGTCGCCGGCCGCCCGCATGGCGAAGTCGTGAATCCACACCGACTGCTCCAGATCGGTGGGACGGACATCGTAGGGATGCTCGGAAATCACCTTGATGCCCATGTTCTCCAGCATGGGCAGGATGTCGGACAGCGGGATCGGCCGCCCGACGTGATAGATCTTCAGGCGCAGCTCGTGCTCCGCCGCCTCGATCGGGCGGTAGAGGTTCATCGCCAGTTCGCCGGCGCCGAGCGCCCGCTCGATACGGGCGATGTCGAACACCGCGGCGTGGGCGTGGAAGTGCTCCTGATAGCTGGCGGGAAAGGCCCTGGCGAAGCGGCGGTGGGCCGAGATGCCGGCCTCCTCGCCGCGCTCCTCGATCAGCGCCTCGCGCAGGTGGTCGGCCCACGACCGGGCCGCGTCGGCCAGGCGCTGCTCCACCGCGTTGGTGTCGACCTCGGGAATGCGGCCCGGCGTGGTCTTCACGATCAGGTGCACGCGGGCCAGCGCGGCCTCGGTCAGATGGGTGTAGAAGGCGCTGACCTCGCCGTCGAAGACCTGCGCCAGGACTTCCTGAAAGCGCAGGCGCAGGCTGGTGTCGTACTGGTCGCGCGGCACGAAGATCAGGCAGGAGACGAAGCGCTCGAAGGGGTCGCGCCGCGTGAACAGCGCGACGCGCTGGCGTTCCTGGAGATGCAGGATGCCCATGGCGATGCGGTAGAGCTCGTCCTCGGAGATCTGGAACAGCTCGTCGCGGGGATAGCTCTCCAGGATGTGCAGCAGCGCCTTGCCGTCATGGCTGTCGGGGCGAAAGCCCGAGCGCTCCAGCACGCGGTTGACCTTGCGCCGCAGCAGCGGGATGTCGCGCGGGGTGCGCGAGTAGGCGACCGAGGTGAACAGCCCGACGAAAAGCTGCTCCCCGGCGACGTTGCCCTTATGGTCGAACCACTTGATGGCGATGGTGTCGAGGTGCACTGGCCGGTGCACCGTGGAGCGGCGGTTCGACTTGGTGATGCGCAGCAGATCCGGCTGCTGGACGAAGGCCTGGACGTCCGGCGGCAGCGTGCCCAGGTCGCGCAGTCCTTCGAAGACGCGGAACTCCGGGTCGCAGAGGATGCCCAGGCCGGAGGACTCGTCGATCCGCGCGACCGCGTCCTTGCCGCTGCCCTCGAAGGTGTACTCGCGATAGCCCAGAAAGGTGAAGTGGTCGGCCAGAGCCCACTTCAGGAAGGCGATGTCCGACTCCAGCTCGGCCTCGTCCAGCTTGGGCGGATGGCTTTCCAGGCGCTGGACGATCTCTTCCAGCTTCTCGCGCATGGCGCGCCAGTCGTGGACCGCGCGCCGCACGTCGCCCAGCACCTGCTCCAGCCCTTCGCTGATCGTGTCCAGGTGCTCCTGCGCCTGCTCGCTGATCTCGATGTGCATCAGCGATTCGCGCCGGGTGACGGCGCCCTCGCCCTTGTCCGAGGGACGCCGGCCGGCCTTGTCGGCGGCGGCCTCGCCGGCGACGGTATCGGAGGTGCTGCTTGCCTCGGCCAGGTCGATCAGGTTGCCCTTCGCGTCGCGCGTCACCTCCAGGATGGGATGGATCACGAGGTGGATCTGGCCCGCCGCGTCGGCCAGCTTCGCCGCCACCGAATCGACCAGGAACGGCATGTCGTCGTTCACCACCTCGACGACCGTGTGCGAGGAGCGGTAGCCGTGCTCCTCCAGGTGCGGGTTGTAGACCCGCACGCGCGCCTCGCCGGGCCGGCGCTTCTGGGCAAAGCCGAACAGCGCCAGGGCCTCGCCATAGAGGTTGTCGGCGTCGTCGCCGAGCAGGTCGTCGGGCGGCACATGGGCGTAGAACTGCCGCACGAAGCGCTCGATCAAGGTTGCGCGCTCGGCCTCCAGGCGGGTCTGGACCCGTTCGGCCACCTGGTCGATCAGATCCTCCTTGAGTTGTTCCGCGCCCACGGACATGAAATCAGCCTCCCCGGCCATTTGATGCTGGTTTTTCCCTGCCGGCACCTTGTCTGCCGGACACCGAAGGCTAGCGCGAATTCGACGGCGACGGAATGCCGCGCGATCGCGGCATTCAGGCCGGCCAGTAGCGGCCGCTGGCGGCGACCGCCACCACGATCAGGCCCAGGGCGAGATTGATCGCGACGAAGCGGCGGATCTGCTCGATCTGCTGTGCGCCCGCTTCGTGATCGCCGGCGTCCACCGCCGCCTTGAAGCGGCGCCAGGGCGCGAAGAAGACGTGGGCGAAGATCAGCATCATAAGAATGCCCAGGCCCTGCATCAGGTGGATGTGCAGCCCGGCCCCGGCGAAGCCGCCGTGGGCGGCGAACACCATGTGATAGCCTGACAGCAGCAGCACCGCGATGGCGCCCCAGACCACGGGAAAGAAGCGCGCGAAGGCGCCGCGCCACAGCTTCTGCCGGTCCGGCCCGGCCAGCGGCCCCAGCGCGGGGCGGACGAACCAGTAGGCGAAGGCCATGCCGCCGACCCAGATGACGGCGGCCAGCGCGTGCAGGGCGAGCGCGATGGGCATGTGCATGAAGACCCCCGCTGTTCGGACGCGTGCGGATTCCCCTGTCGCCGGCTTGCGATCCCGGCCTCGTGCCCGCAGATACCTGGGGAGCCCCGCCGCATCAAGCCCGGCGGGGCCGCTGCGCCGACAGGCCGCGGGAGGCCTCCGGATGGAACGTGTCATGGCAGGGGCTCTGGTGATCGGCGTCATCGCCCTGGGCGGCGCGCTCTGGGCGAAGTGGGGGCTTGCCGTCTCGCTGGCCGTCGACATCGCCGCCCTCTGCTTCTGACCCCGCGGGACCGACGGGGCGCCCTGGCTGTGCGCGAAACCCGCAATTTCGATTCGCACCGCCGTCGCCGCGTGCTAAGCTCCGCGCCTGCAACCACGCTGGGAGGCGGAGGTGCGCGGCGGGCGACGGCACTGGCGCCGGTGGGCCGGGCGGTGGCTGGCAGCGGCCATTCTGACGATCCTGGTCGCCGGAACCATGCAGGGCCGGGCGGCGGAGACGTGCCGGCGGGTGCATCTGGTCGACGGGGCGACGGGGATTCGCGTGGTCGGGCCGGAGGATGTGGTCGCCGATCCGGTGAGCGGCCGGCTGTACCTCTCGGCCTTCGACCGCTGGGCGCTGGAGGATGCGCTCGATGCGGACGCGGCGACCCTGCCGCGGGGCGGGATCTATGCCGCGCCGCTCGCCGCGGTGTCGGCGGCGGACGACAGCCTGCGGGTGCGCAAGCTGGCCGAGGGCGGCAGCACCGACTTCCATCCGCACGGCATCGCCGTCTATCACGGCGGCCACCGCCACCGGCTGTTCGCCATCAACCACGCCTATCACCGCAGCGCGAACGGCTGGCGGCGGCGCACGCGGATCGAGGCCTACCGGATCGAGCCGGACGGCCTGCGCCATGTGGCCAGCCTGGACAGCCCACGGCTGTGCCAGGCGAACGATCTGGCGGCGCTGAGCGGCGACGACCTCGTGGTGAGCCGCGATCACGGCGCCTGCGACGCCTGGGGGAAGCTGGCGGAGGACGTGCTGGGCCTGCGCCGGGCCGAGGTCGTGCTGGCGCGCCTGCCCGGCGGGGAGACCGAGGCGGAGCCGGATGCCCTGCCCGCCTCGAGGGCGCGGCCGGCATCGCCGGTCGTTCCCCTGATCGACGACCTGGGCTTCGCCAACGGGGTGGCGATCAGCCCGGACGGACGGCGACTGGCGGTCGCGGCCACGCGGGAAAAGGCGATCCGGCTTTACGACCTGAAAGCCCTGCTGCGCGGGACCGCCGACCGGCCGCTGCGGCGCATCCGGCTCGACGGCGGGCCGGACAACCTGAACTGGCACGCCGGGGCGGGCCTGCTGGCCGCGGTGCATCCCTCATTGCTGAAGGCGGGGCTCGCCCGCCATCGCTGGCTGGGCTTCCGCCGCGCCGGCAGCCGCGTGACGGCGGTGGCGTCGCGGGGCGGCGGCGTCGCAACCCTCTGGAACGATCCGGAAGGTACCCGCCTGAACGCGGCCACGGCGGCCACGGCCTTCGGCGAGACGCTCGTCGTCGGCTCGGCGCTGGACGACGCGGTGGTCGTGTGCGGGTTGGGCGGCAGTCTTGGAAAGGATGGTGATTCCGCACGCTGAAGCGTGCCCTGCGGGAACGGCGCCACGGCATGGTAGGTCAGGCTTCAGCCTGACATTCGCCTGTCGGAATGGTTGGGATCTAAGTTGGAGCGGGCGATGGGATTCGAACCCACGACCTTCTGCATGGCAAGCAGACGCTCTAGCCCCTGAGCTACGCCCGCATCCGATGGTCCGGCGAGAGAACCCGTCGCCGTCCGAAACGCTACCTAATACGACGCGCGCGCCGATGCAAGAGGGGATTTCGCGCCGGGGAGCGGCTTTCCCGATGCCGGGGCGCCGCGCGGTCTTGAGCCCCGGCGGCGCCAGGCTTAATCTCCGGCCGTTTTCCGGCAGTTGTCCCGAACGAGAAAGGCTTCGCGACCGCGCATGAGCAGCGATTCGACCACCGAGAGTGCGATGGGGCTGGCCGACGGCCGCGCGCCCGCCACGCCCGACGACCTCTTCGCCCGGCTGCGCGAGCTGGGCATCGAGACCACGACGATGACGCACGAACCGGTGTTCACCGTCGAGGAGGCCAAGCGCCTGCGCGGCGAGATCTCCGGCGCCCACACCAAGAACCTATTCCTGCGCAACAAGAAGGGGCGCATGTGGCTGGTCACCTGCCTGGAAGATCGTCAGGTCGACCTGAAGGCGCTGGGCGACGCGCTGGGCGGCGGCCGGCTGTCCTTCGGCAGCGCGGATCGCCTGATGCGCTACCTCGGGGTCATCCCCGGCGCGGTGACGCCCTTCGCGGCGATCAACGACCACGGCGGCGCGGTGCAGGTGGTGCTCGACAAGGGGATGCTGGGGGACTACGAGGTGCTCAACTTCCACCCCCTCGACAACGCCATGACAACCGCGATCGCCCCGGGCGATCTGGTGCGCTTTCTGCGGGGCGTCGGGCATCCGCCGGACCACCTGGATTTCGACGCGCTGGAATAGGGTCGCCGGGCGCCGCCACGGGCTTGTCACGCCGGGGCCAGGCAGCCATTTAGTTGCTAGCGCGCAGGGGCGGCGGGCGGGGTTCGACTTCGCCATGAACGGAACATTCCTCCGCCCCTTGTAACCGACCACGCGAAATGGGACGGGCCTCCTGATGGAACCGATTATCGGCCAAGGGCAGCAACAACAACACGGAGCGGCCGGGTCCGCGCCGGCCGACGCGATCAAGGACGGCAGCGAGAGCAGCTTCGCCCAGGACGTGATCCAGGGCTCGATGACCCAGCCGGTCATCGTGGATTTCTGGGCCCCCTGGTGCGGCCCCTGCAAGACCCTCGGCCCCATGCTGGAAAAGGCGGTCCGCGAGGCCGGCGGCAAGGTCAAGCTGATCAAGATCAACGTGGACGAGGCGCCCGACCTCGCCGCCCAGCTTCGCATCCAGTCGATCCCGACCGTCTATGCCTTCTTCCAGGGTCGGCCGGTCGACGGCTTCGCCGGGGCGCAGCAGGAGAGCCAGATCCGGCAGTTCGTCCAGCAGCTCGCGGAGATGGCCGGCGATACGGCGGGACGCGAGCAGGAGCAGATCGCCCAGGCGGTCGAGCAGGCCAAGGGCGCCCTGGACGCCGGCGAGATCGGCACGGCGCAGTCGCTGTTCGGCCAGGTGCTGAAGCGCGAGCCCGGCAACGCCCAGGCGCTGGCCGGGCTGATCCGCTGCCACCTCGCCAACGATGACATCCAGGGCGCGCGCGAGCTCTACGACAGCCTGACCGAGGACGTGCAGCAGAGCGCCGAGGTCCAGGCCGCTTACGCCGCCATCGAGTTGGCCGAGCAGAGCGCCCAGGCCCGCGGCGACATCGCCGACCTGGAGGAAAAGGTCGCTCACGACCCGGACGACCTGCAGACCCGCCACGACCTGGCGATGGCGCTGAACGCCGCGGGCAAGCGCGAGGCCGCCTGCGAGCAGCTTCTGGACATCATCCGGCGCGACCGCGCCTGGAACGACGAGGCCGCGCGCAAGCAGCTCGTGAAGTTCTTCGAGGCCTGGGGCCCCACCGACCCGGTGACGCAGTCGGCGCGCCGCAAGCTCTCGTCGATCCTGTTTGCATGAGCCAGTCGCCCAGCCCCTTCGACCCCGGCCTGGCGGAGTTGCCGGAGACGCTGCCGATCTTCCCGCTGCCCGGCGTGCTGCTGCTGCCTGGCGGCCGGTTGCCGCTCAACATCTTCGAGCCCCGCTATCTCGCCATGGTGCGCGACGCCCTGGCGGGGTCGCGCATGATCGGCATGATCCAGGCCGTGGTCGAGGACGAGGCGGAGGGCTTCGAAGTGGAGTCTGGCCTCGACGAGGACGCGGACGCGGCCACGCCGCAGGCGGTGCGGGAAGCCGAGCCGCAGCGCAACGACCCCGGCAGCGCGCCGGTCTACCGCGTCGGCTGCGCCGGCCGTATCGTGGCCTTCAGCGAAACCGACGACGGCCGCTACCTGATCACGCTGAAGGGTCTGATCCGCTTTTGCATCAAGCGCGAGCTGCCGATGTTCCACGACTATCGCCAGGTGGTGCCCGACTTCGCGTCCTACGCCGCCGACCTGGAACCGGCGCCGGCGTCGTTCGACCGCGAGCGCATGGTGGAGGCGCTGCGCTACTATTTCGAGCAGCAGGGCATCGAGGCGGACTGGGAGGCCATCCAGAAGGCCTCCAACGAGCGCCTGGTCACCTCGCTGGCCATGGTCTGTCCCTTCTCGACGGCGGAGAAGCAGGCCCTGCTGGAGGCGCCGAACCTGTCCGACCGGGCGGAGACGATGACCACCATCCTGGAGATGTCGGTGCTGGGTCCGGGCGGCGGTGACGCGGCGGCGTCGCGGCACTAGATGCGGGTGGAGCGAAGGGAAGGAGACGGGCGATGAGCACGGCGGAGCAGGCGGGCGTCGATCCCAAGCTGCTGGAGATCCTGGTGTGTCCCCTCACCAAGGGGCCGCTGGAGTACGACGCGGCGAACCAGGAGCTGATCAGCCGCCAGGCGCGGCTGGCCTATCCGATCCGCGACGGCATCCCGATCATGCTGCCGGACGAGGCCCGCCGCCTGGACGACTGACCGGCCCGCGGAAGGAGGCGAGCCATGGCGGACATCGAGTCGGACGAGGCGCAGCCCTACGGCACGCAGCATTGGCCGCTGGAGATCCGCTACGACAGCGCCGCGAAGATGCTGACCGTCGACTTCGACGACGGCCGCAGCTTCACCTACCCGGCCGAGTTCCTGCGCGTCGAGAGTCCCTCGGCCGAGGTGCAGGGCCACGCGCCCAGCCAGAAGCAGATCGTTCCGGGCCGCAAGCACGTCGGCATCATGGCCATCGAGCCGGTCGGCAACTACGCCGTGCGCATCAAATTCGACGACATGCACGACACCGGCATTTACTCCTGGGCCTACCTGCGCGAACTGGGCGAACGCCAGGACGAGCTCTGGCGGCGGTATCTCGACGCCCTGGAGGCCCAGGGCCTGTCCCGCGAGCCGCCGCGGCGGGGCTGAGCCTGCCGCCTGGCTAGCGCTTCCCGCCGGCGAGATTCACCGCTTCCGGCCGCTGGCGCAGCCGCCACATGGCGACGATGCCCACGGCCGGGCCCAGGGCCAGGACGGCGAAGGCGGCATTCCAGGTCAGCGTCTCGACCAGCCACGGCATGACCTCGATGGTCGCCAGGGTCAGCAGGAAGCCCAGGCTGGTCTGCGTGGTCAACGCCGTGCCCACGGCCTCCGGCGGCGCCAGTTCGGCGACGCTGGCCGAGAACTGCGCCGAATCGGCCACCACCGCGAAGCCCCAGACCAGGCAGACCGCGATGACCAGGAGCGGGCTGGCGCCGAAGATCGGGCCGGCCAGCAGGGCGCAGGCGCCGCTCACCGCCATCGCGGCGATGGTCAGCGTGGTGCGGCCCAGGCGATCCGCCGCCGCGCCCGCCAGCACGCAGCCGGCCGCCCCGATGCCGATCACCGCGAAGGTGGCATAGGCCGCCAGTTGCGCCGCCGTGGCGGGGTCGCGCATGGCCGCGCGGAGGCTGGCATCCAGATAGACGCCGATCCAGGCCCACATGGCATAGAGCTCCCACATGTGCCCGAGGTAGCCCAGGTTCGCCAGACGCGGCGCCGGTTGCCGCCACGCGGCCAGGGCCAGGCGCGGGTCGAAGCGCGGCGCCTTGCGCAGGTTCGGCCCCGCCTCGGCCAGCAGAACCAGCCCCGCCGCCGCCACGGCGGCGAGCGACGCGCTGGCCAGCGTGACCCGCCAGTCCACCCCGCCCAGGGCGTTGAACAGGTGCGGCGCCGCCGAGCCGAGGGTCAGCGCGCCGACCAGCAGGCCGATCATCAGGCCCATGTCGCGCCTGGCCCAGCTCGCCATCAGCTTCATGCCGACCGGATAAACCCCGGCCATGCAGGCGCCGGTGACGAAGCGCAGGGCGACGAAGCCGAGCGAGTCCGGCGGCACCATCAGCAGCAGCCCGTTGGCCCCGGCCCCGGCCAGGGCGCAGGCCGCGAACAGCCGGCGCGGGTCCAGGCGGTCGGCCAGGCCCAGCACGGCGCTGGCCAGCGTGCCGGCGACGAAGCCGAGCTGCACCGCGCTGGTGAACCACGAGGTCGTACCCGCGTCCAGGCCAAGCTGGCGCTGCATCGCCGGGACCGCCGCCGTGGCGGAGAACCACAGCGCCATCGCCGCCACCTCCGCCGCCGCGATCAGCGCGATCGAGCGGCCGCGCGCCGCCTCGGCCTGCGTTTCCACCGTCATGTCGTCCGCTGCCCTCCCATCCACGTGACCAGGGCGGGAGCCTGGTCGAAGTGACGCTCGGTCCGTAGCGCACCGCCCGGACCCGCGGTTCAATTCCTTGTCAAAAAGAACAGCCGTTGCGGGGACGCGCACAAGATTTGCCGGTCGCCGCGGCGCTTACTTCTTCTTTTGACGCTCGGCCCGGAGGTTTTTTGCGAAAGCGACGATATCATCCAGGTCTTCGCGGGTGAGGCGGAAGGTGGCGGCGGTGGCCGGTGCGCTTGACGTGCGCTCGACCCCCTCCATGCGCACGAAGACGGGGTGCGGCGGCCGCTCGAAGAAGGTGGAAACGCGCCATATCCCGTTGTCCCAGGTGACGAGGCGGTGGAAGGACGGCGCGTTGCCGATGCCGCCATAGGGATTGTGGTCGGCCACGACGTGGCAGCGCGCGCAGTGTTGCAGCACCAGCTCCCGGCCGTGCGCGATATCGTCCGCGGCGGCCGGGCCGGCCGCGAGCATGCCGGGGAGGCCCAGGGCAATGGCAAGGAGCGCGCGCTGCATGGCGGCAGTGTACCGCCTTTGCGACTCGCGGCAAAGCCGGCTCCACGGCACCTGCGGTTAGCACCGCTTGCGATAGGCCAGAATCAGATTGTTGGCGGGCATCTCCACGATTTCGTCAAGGTGGAGGCCGCGGGCCTCCGCCACCGCCGTGACCTCGGCCACCTCGCGCACGCCCCAGGCGGGGTTCTCGGCGCGCAGCATGCGGTCGAACTGCGCGTTGCTCTCCGCCGTGTGCACGCCGTCGCGCTTGAACGGGCCATAGATAACGAGCGGCGCGTCCGGCGCGTCCAGGACCTCGGCGCAGCCCGCCATCAGCCCCTCCGTCGCCGCCCAGGGCGCGATATGGAGGAGGTTGATGCAGACGGCCGCCGCCGCCCGCGCGATCGGCCACGGCCGCCGCGTCACGTCCAGGTCCAGTGCCGAACGCATGCTGGCCACCTCGGCAAAGTGGGCGTAGGAATCGATCGAGCGGCGCATCCCGGGATCGGCGTCGCTGGGTTGCCAGATCAGGGGCCGCAGGTGCTGGGCGAAGTAGGCGGCATGCTCGCCGGTGCCGCTGGCCAGCTCCAGCACGGTGCCGCTGCCCGGCAGGACGCGCGACAGCACGTCCAGGATCGGCGCCCGATTGCGCTGGGTGGCGGGCGCGTGCAATCGCAGGTCCACACCGGCGCCTTCGCCGGGGTCGGATTCGTCGGCTCGCCGGTCGTCCGACGGCTTGCTCATGGGCGGTGCGCTCCTATGTTCAGCAACGGCGCGCGGACGCTGAAACCCGCAGTTTGCCCAGGGTTGCCCGGCGCGCGCGGCACATGATAGGCAAAGCCATGCTGCGGCGGATCAAGGAAATTCTCGGCGAGGGCGGGCGCGACGCGCAAGGGGACGATTCCCTCGACCCCTTGCAGGTCGCGGTCGGCGCGCTGCTTGTCGAGGCGGCGAAGATGGACGACGCCTACGACGCCGACGAGCGCGCCACGATCGCCGACCTTCTGGCACGGCGCTTCGAGCTCGACGGCGCGGCGGCGGAGCGCCTGCTCGCCGCCGGCGAGGCGAAGATCGCCGACTCCGCCGAGCTGTACAAGCTGACGCGCACCATCAAGGACGCGCTGAATCACGAGGATCGGGTGGACTTGATGCAGATGCTGTGGGAAGTGGCCTACGCCGACGGGACGCTGCACCACTACGAAGCGAACCTGATGCGCCGGATCGCCGGTCTGGTCTATGTCACCGATCGCGAGAGCGGCGAGGCCCGCAAGCGCGCCCTGGCGCGGCTGGGGATCGACGGTTAGATCGAGGACAGGAACGTCGGCCGGCGCCGGACGGGCGAGGCCGGAAGGGAGAGAACCGCACGATGACCTATGTCGTCACCGAAGCCTGCATCAAGTGCAAGTACACCGATTGCGTGGAAGTGTGCCCGGTCGACTGCTTCTACGAGGGCGCGAACATGCTGGTGATCCATCCCGACGAGTGCATCGACTGCGGGGTCTGCGAGCCGGAGTGCCCGCCCGAAGCCATCGTGCCCGACACCGATCCGCAGGCGGAGGACTGGCTGGAGCTGAATACCAAGTACAGCGAGATCTGGCCGAATATCACGCGGAAGAAGGAGGCGCCGGCGGACGCCGACGGGCACAACGGCGAAGCGAACAAATACGAGAAATACTTTTCCGCGGAGCCGGGTTCCGGGGACGAATAGTTAACCAAAAGTAAAAATCGACGGATCCCAACAAAAATGCATGGCAGGCTTGCAATTTTTGAAACAATTGTTTAAAATCCCTGTATCCTGGGCGTTTCGGGACGCGTGGAGGGGACTCGCCGGCTTGTCGCGGTGTCATGTTGCACCGCCACATCTTGCGTGAAACAGAACGTTCATGTATGTAAAGAGCCGGACGATGGAGCTTGCTCCGCGTCACTGAAATTGCGAGAGCTATTCCGACCACCGGAAAGCCCAGGCGGGGCCCGTGCGGGCCCCGGTTTTGCGTACAGCCTTCGTCGTGGGACGGTGGCCGAACCGCCCTGGATCGGCCGTATGCAAGGTGATGTTGCGTCCGACCCCGGCAAGGTCGCCTGAATGCGCGCGTGATACGTGAAATACGTAGAGAAGAAATGGGATCAGCGATGGCCAGCGCGAAAAAGCAAGAGATAGCGTTTACCGAGGGGGATTTCGTCGTCTACCCGACGCACGGGGTCGGCAAGGTCATGGGCGTCGAGACCGAGGAAATCTCCGGGATCGAGCTTGAGCTTATCGTCATCAAGTTCGACAAGGACCGGATGACCCTGCGCGTCCCGGTGTCCAAGGCGAAGAACTCGGGCCTGCGCAAGCTCTCCACCAAGAAGGTCATGCAGGACGCGCTGACCACGCTGAAGGGCAAGAGCCGCCCCAAGAAGACCATGTGGAGCCGCCGCGCCCAGGAGTACGAGGCGAAGATCAATTCCGGCGACCCCGTCTCGATCGCCGAGGTGGTGCGCGATCTCTTCCGCGCCGACGATTCCGAGCAGTCCTACAGCGAGCGCCAGATGTACCAGGCCGCGATGGAGCGGCTGGCCCGCGAGTTCGCGGCGATGGAGCACATCGACGAGGCCGCCGCCGCGCAGAAGCTGGAGAACGTCCTGCGCGAGGCGGCCTGACGCCGACCGCCGCGCATTCCCCTTTCGTGAAAGGCCCACGCCGGGTACAAGATACGGCGTGGGCCTTTAACCATTTCAGGCAAGTCTAGTTCGCCGGCCCTCAGGAGTGCACCGCAGGGCATGACCGACAGGCGAATCGCCAAGCTTCACCGTGCCGCGCGCATCTGGACCGTCGCGGCCATCCACGGTGAGGCCGCGCGTCTGGCCCGTCTGCACGACGCGATCTGGCGACGCTTCCAGCCCGCCGACCGGGTGCTCTATCTCGGCAACATGATCGGGCGCGGCGCGGCCATCCGCGAGACCCTCGACGAACTGCTGGACTTCCGCTGCGCGGTCATCGCCCGGCCGGGCGGCTTCGCCTGCGATGTCGTTTACCTGCGCGGCAGCCAGGAAGTCATGTGGCAGAAGCTGCTGCAGCTTCAGTTCACGCCCAGCCCGGCCGACGCGCTGGCCTGGATGCTCCAGCGCGGCGTCGGCGCCACCCTGGAGGCCTATGGCGGCCAGGCCGAGGCCGGCCTGCGCGCGGCGCGCGCCGGCACCGTCGCGCTCACCCGCTGGACCGGCGGCATCCGCCAGGCCATGCAGCGCCACCCCGGCCACGCCGAGCTGCTGGGCCGCCTGCACAGCGCCGCCTACACCCACGAGACCGGCGTGCTTTTCGTCAACGCCGGCCTCGACCCGGCCCTGCCGCTGCACGCCCAGGGCGACCTGTTCTGGTGGCACGGCGTCGGCTTCGTGGAGATGGAAGCGCCCTACGGCGACTTCCGCCGGGTGGTGCGCGGCTTCGACCCGCGCCGGCGCGGCGTGGCGGAGGCCCCGCACAAGGTCACCCTGGACGCCGGCGCCGGCTTCGGCGGCCCCCTCATTGCCGCCTGCTTCACCCCGGACGGCGAGATCGTGGAGCGGATCGAGGGTTAATGGACCAAGGCCCGGCAGTTGCGATCCGCGGAAGGACGCGTCGTCCGCAAAGAGCACAGCTCGGCCCGTGACCCGAAGCCGGCGTCACCAACGGTCCAGACGCCAAGCGGTCTGGTCGTCCAA